>NZ_NTGZ01000215.1 GCF_002551245.1 Streptomyces sp. rh34 | reverse complement strand
CTCCACGGTCGTCCAGCCCGGCGCCGTGCACAGCGGCCTGACCACCGACCCGGCCGGCGAGGTGGCACGGCTGCTCGACCTCCTCGTGCGCTGATCCACGCCCCGGCGGGACCGCGACGGCGCAGCGGCGGGCGCTGCCGCCCGGTGTGACGTGCGGCCCGCCGGGGCGTGCGCCGTTGACACCGGGTGCCAGGGCTTCTAGCGTCTCGTCTGCTGAAGGTACTAAGCGGTTGCTCAGTGATCGGGAGTCTTTCTGTCAGGGAAACGCCCCGACGTCCGCTGAGCCGCGATCCAAGGGCGAGGAGAACCAAGCATGTCCACCACCGAGCAGCGCGTCGCCATCGTGACGGGAGCGGCGCGGGGCATCGGCGCCGCCACCGCCGTACGTCTCGCGGCCGAGGGCCGTTCCGTCGCCGTACTCGATCTCGACGAGGCGGCCTGCAAGGAGACGGTCGAGAAGATCACCGCCGCCGGGGGCACCGCGCTCGCCGTCGGCTGCGACGTGTCGGACGCCGGTCAGGTGGAAGCCGCCGTCGCGCGGGTCGCCGCCGAGCTGGGCGCGCCGACGATCCTCGTGAACAACGCGGGCGTGCTCCGCGACAACCTGCTGTTCAAGATGAGCGAGTCGGACTGGGACCTCGTGATGAACGTGCACCTCAAGGGCGCGTTCCTGATGGCGAAGGCCGTCCAGGCCCACATGGTCGAGGCCAAGTTCGGCCGGATCGTCTCGCTCTCCTCCTCCTCGGCCCTCGGCAACCGGGGCCAGGCCAACTACTCCGCGGTCAAGGCGGGGCTCCAGGGCCTCACCAAGACGCTCGCCAAGGAGCTCGGCAAGTTCGGCGTCACCGCCAACGCCGTGGCGCCCGGCTTCATCGTCACGGAGATGACCGCGCAGACGGCCGCCCGCGTCGGCATGGGATTCGAGGAGTTCCAGGCGGCCGCCGCCACCCAGATCCCGGTCCAGCGCGTCGGCCGTCCCGAGGACGTCGCCAACGCCATCGCCTTCTTCGCGGGCGACGACGCGGGCTTCGTCTCCGGCCAGGTCATGTACGTGGCCGGCGGACCCCTCAACTGATCCGAAGGGCAGCGGACAACATGACGGTGCAGGACAGTGGAAAGGTCGCCCTCGTCACGGGCGCGAGCCGGGGCATCGGCTACGGGATCGCCGAGGCGCTCGTCGCCCGCGGCGACCGGGTGGCCATCACCGGACGGGGCGAGGACGCCCTGAAGGAAGCCGTCGAGCGGCTCGGCTCCGACCGGGTGATCGGCATCGCGGGCAAGGCGCACGACGAGGCGCACCAGGCCGTGGCGGTCGAGCGCACGATGGAGGCCTTCGGCCGGGTCGACCACCTGGTGAACAACGCCGGGACGAATCCGGTCTTCGGCCCCATGGCGGAGCTCGACCTGAACGTCGCCCGCAAGGTCTACGAGACCAATGTGATCTCGGCCCTGGGCTTCGCCCAGCAGACCTGGAAGGCCTGGCAGAAGGAGAACGGCGGGTCGATCGTGAACATCGCCTCGGTCGCCGGGGTCTCCGCCTCGCCGTTCATCGGCGCGTACGGCATGAGCAAGGCGGCGATGGTCAACCTGACCCTCCAGCTGGCGCACGAGTTCGCCCCGGTCGTCCGGGTCAACGCCATCGCCCCGGCCGTGGTCAAGACCAGGTTCGCGGAAGCCCTCTACGAGGGGCGCGAAGCGGAGGCGGCCGCCGCCTATCCTCTGGGCCGACTCGGCGTGCCCGAGGACATCGGCGGCGCGGCGGCCTTCCTCACCTCCGCCCAGTCCGACTGGATCACCGGACAGACCCTCGTGGTCGACGGGGGAATTTTCCTCAACGCCGGCGTGGGCTGAGAGCGGCCTGAACCGGTTTGGCCTTGATTGAGCCAAGTGCCCCGCCGGTCAGCGGATTGACCCGGCGGGGCGCTGCGGTATGGTCTGCCGACCCATGGCTGATCGAGGAGCGTGCACGTGTTCTACCGGGCCAGTCTGCAGGCTGCTGCAGCCCTAGCTTCCCTTTCTCTGCTGGCCGGCTGCGGTCTCTTTTCCGACAGCGGATCGGAAACGGATCAGAAGATAACCGTCGGGACGACCAGCTCCCCGTCCACACTCGATCCCGCGGCAGCCTGGGACGGTTCCTGGGAACTGATGCGGAACGTTTACCAGACCTTGGTGAGCTTTCCCTCAGGCACCACCAGCCCGGAGCCGGACGCGGCGAAATCCTGCAAGTTCACCGACGCCACGAGCATGGCGTACCGGTGCACGCTCAAGAAGAACCTCACGTTCTCCAACGGCGAGAAGCTCGACGCCGAGGCCGTGAAGTACTCCATCGACCGCATCGTGGACATCCACTTCAAGGGCGGCCCGGCCGGGATGCTCGACTCCCTGGACCGGATCGAGACCAAGGGCGACGACACCGTCGTCTTCCACCTGAACAAGTCCGACGCCACGTTCCCGTTCATCCTGGCCACGCCCGCCATGTCGCTCGTCGCTCCCGGCGACTACCGCAAGGACAAGATCCGCGACGACGGCAAGGTCACCGGTTCCGGCCCCTACCTCCTGGAGTCCTACAAGGACCGGGCCACCGCCGAGCTGAAGAGGAACCCGGACTACAAGGGCTTCGCCAACCGGAAGAACGACGCGGTCACCATCCGCTACTTCGAGAAGTCCGCCGACATGGTGAGCGCGCTCAAGGCGAAGGAGATCGACGCCACCTACCGGGGTCTGACCGCCGAGGAGGTCGTCAGCCTGGAGGACAACAAGGACGACAACGCCGGCCTCCAGATCGTCGAGAGCACCGGCGCGGACATCCGCTTCCTTGTCTTCAACCCGAAGGACCCGGCCGCCGCGAACCCTGCCGTCCGCAAGGCGATCGCCCACGTGGTGGACCGCGACGCCCTGGTCGCCAAGGTCTACCGGGGAACCGCCGAGCCGCTCTACTCCATGGTCCCCAAGGGCATCGCCGGCCACACCACGAGCTTCTTCGACACCTTCGGCGACCCGGACGTGAAGAAGGCGAAGAACATCCTCACCGGGGCCGGCATCACCAAACCCGTGAAGATGAAGTTCTGGTACACCACCGACCGGTACGGCTCCTCCACGGAGCCCGAGTTCGAGGAGCTCAAGCGGCAGCTGGAGGCCTCCGGGCTGTTCGAGATCACGCTGCAGGGCGAGCCCTGGACGGTCTTCCAGGAAGGCTTCAACAAGGGTGAGTACCCGGTCTTCGGCCGCGGCTGGTTCCCGGACTTCCCGGACCCCGACAACTTCATCGCGCCCTTCGTGGGCAAGGAGAGCGTCACCGGCACCCCGTACATCAACAAGGAGATCACCCAGCAGCTGATCCCCGCCTCGCGGCAGGAGAGCGACCGGGGCGCGGTCAGCAAGCAGTTCGAGCGGGCCCAGGAGATCCTTGTCGAGGACGTCCGCCTGCTGCCGCTGTGGCAGGGCAAGCTGTACGTCGCCGCGGGCGAGGACATCGGCGGCGGCGAGCGCGCACTCGACCCGCAGACCGTGATGCAGCTGTGGGAGCTGTACCGCAAGGCCAGCTGGTAGCAGCCGTACGGAAGAGGCTCCCCGGGTCCGTTGTCAGTGGCGCCCGGTAGGTTCTGGGATCAAGAACCTGTTGCTCACCGGAGGTTGTGGACGTGACCGATATCGACCTGCTGCCCGAGTCCTGGCGTGCCGTCCTCGGCGAAGAACTCCAGAAGCCGTACGTCAAGGAGTTGGCGGACTTCGTCGAGGAGGAGCGGACCAAGGGGCCCGTGTATCCGCCGCGCGAGCAGGTCTTCGCCGCCCTGGACGCCACGCCGTACGAGAAGGTGAAGGTCCTCGTCCTCGGCCAGGACCCCTATCACGGCGAGGGCCAGGGGCACGGGCTCTGCTTCTCCGTGCGTCCCGGTGTCAGGACACCGCCGTCGCTGCGCAACATCTACAAGGAGATGCAGCAGGAGCTCGGCTTGCCGATCCCGGACAACGGCTATCTGATGCCGTGGGCCGAGCAGGGCGTCCTCCTGCTCAACGCCGTGCTCACCGTCCGGGGTGGCGAGGCCAACTCCCACAAGAACAAGGGCTGGGAGAAGATCACCGACGCGGTGATCCGCGCCGTCGCCGACCGGCCCGACCCGGCGGTCTTCGTGCTCTGGGGCAACTACGCGCAGAAGAAGCTGCCCCTGATCGACGAGGAGCGCCACGTGGTGGTGAAGGGCGCGCACCCCTCGCCGCTGTCCGCCAAGAAGTTCTTCGGCTCCCGGCCCTTCACCCAGATCAACGAGGCCGTGGCCGCCCAGGGACACCAGCCGATCGACTGGCGGATCCCCGACCTCGGCTGACGGACCCCGGCTGACGGGCCCCGACGCCCGTGTCTGACCGGTTATGCGGAAGCCCGGCGTTAGCGTCGGACCGACGGCAACCGGCTGGACGGGCGACGAGGAGACCGCAGTGGTGGAGCAGCAGGAGGCGTCCGACGACGCCGTCATGACCAGGATCGGCCAGGCGATCATGCTGCTCCACGGAGGTGACAGGGAGGAAGCCCGCAACCGCTTCGGCGCGCTCTGGTCGGAGCTCGGAGCGGACGGCGACGCCCTGCACCGCTGCACCCTCGCGCACTACATGGCCGACACCCAGGACGACCCCGGCGACGAGCTGGCCTGGGACCTGCGCGCCCTGACGGCCGCAGAGGGGCTGAGAGCCGACGAGGGCCCGGGCGACGGCGAGGGGCCGGGCGGTACCGAGGGACGCGGCGGAGCCCGGGCGGCGGGCCGCCCGGACACCCCGGCCGTCCGGGCGTTCTACCCCTCGCTGCACCTCAACCTCGCGGCGGACTACCTCAAGCTCCAGCGCCCCGACTCGGCCCGAATCCACCTCCGGCGGGCCCGCGCCGCGGCCGAGTCGCTCGCGGACGACGGGTACGGCGGCGGGGTCCGCGCCGCCATCGACCGCCTGGAACTCCGCATGCGGGAGCAGTGAATCCCGGCGGGGCCGCGCGGGGCAGGAACATCAGCGGCCGTACGTCTCCGAGCAGATGCGGGACTCCGGGCTGCCCGCGGGCCAGCCGCCGTACCCCCGGCCGAGCGCGCAGACGTCCGCCCCGCCGCCGGGAGTACGGGACAGGGCGGGCACGGGGACGGACGGGACGCCCGGGACCCGGCGAGGCTCCCGGGACCCCGGCGGGTCCGCGTGATCCCGCGGTCGGGAGGCCCCCGCCGGCCCGGTGTGCCGGGAATCCGAAGGGGAGCCGGCGGCCGGGGGCACGGGGGAGGACGTCGGGGCCGCCGACGGGCTCGGGTCCGGCACGGCCTCCAAGGCCTCACGGGCGGGTGGCTGCACGATCTGCGGGGCCACGTCCTGGGCCGGCCCGGTGGCGCCCGGGTGCGGGGAGGGCAAGGCGCGGGGCTCCACCGCTACGCAGCCCGAGACGGCTGTGACCGCCAGCCCGATCAGGAGGCTCGCGGTTGTTCTGGTTCTCTGCACCCGACCACTCTGCGGTGCTGCCCGGCCTCCGGGGACCCGGTGGGCGGGGAATGGCCCGCACGAGTGACCCGGTCAGCGCGACGCCCGGACCGCGCCCGCCGGGGAGGCGGCCGTCAGTCGCCGGTGGCGCCGTCCACGCGCTCGCGCACCAGGTCGGCGTGGCCGTTGTGCCGCGCGTACTCCTCGATCATGTGCGTGTAGATCCAGCGCAGGTTGAAAGGCTCGCCCGCCGAGCCGACGCCCTTGGAGAAGTCGTCCAGGTGATACGCGGCGGCGTTCTTCCGGGCCGCCGCGACCTCCGCCCGCCAGGTGGCATCCGCCTCGGCCCAGGTGTCCGACTCCGTCACCTGCCACTCACCGTCGGGGGCCTCCTCGGTGCAGTAGAGGTCCGGCAGCTCCTCGCCCGCCAGCACCACACGGAACCAGCCGCGCTCCACCTCGGCCATGTGCCGCAGGAGACCGAGCAACGTGATAGTGGACGGCGGCACCGAGGCCTCGCGTACCTGGGCGTCCGTCAGTCCCGCGCACTTCATGGCCATGGTCGCGCGGTGGTAGTCGAGCCAGCCCTCCAGCATGGGGCGTTCGGCGGCGTCGAGAGCGGGTTCGGAGCGTTCCGGAAAAGTCATGGGCGCCATAGTGACTCATGATCATGGCCCTGGCCAGGGAATTCGTGAACCGACCGGCAGGAGGGCGCAGGGCGGTGGCGACGTATGCTGCCGGGGCGCGAACAGCCGCGCACAGCGGCGCGGCACGGCGACTAGGGAGACCTCGTGAAGATCGGTTGCATCGGGCTCGGCGACATCGCGCGGAAGGCGTACCTGCCGGTGCTCACCGCCGTACCGGGGGTCGAACTGCATCTGCAGACCCGCACCCCCGCCACGCTCCACGCGGTCGGCGACGCCCACCGCGTTCCGGCCGCCGGCCGTCACACGACGCTCGACTCCCTCCTCGCCGCGGGAGTGGACGCGGCGTTCGTGCACGCTCCGACCGCCGTGCACCCGCAGATCGTGGAACGCCTCCTCGAAGCCGGCGTCGCCACCTATGTCGACAAGCCGATCGCCTACGAGTACGCCGACTCCGAGCGGCTGGTGAACCTCGCCGAGGAACGCGGTGTCAGCCTCGCCGTCGGCTTCAACCGCCGCTTCGCCCCGGGCTACTCGCAGTGCGCGGAACACCCGCGCGAGCTCATCCTCATGCAGAAGAACCGGGTCGGACTGCCCGAGGACCCCCGGACGATGATCCTCGACGACTTCATCCACGTCGTCGACACCCTGCGCTTCCTGGCCCCGGGCGTCGTCGACCACACCACCGTGCGGGCCCGGATCGTGGACGGTCTGATGCACCACGTGGTCCTCCAGCTGTCCGGCGACGGATTCACCGCGATCGGCATGATGAACCGGTTGAACGGGTCGACCGAGGAGATCCTCGAAGTCTCCGGCCAGGACACCAAGCGGCAGGTCCTCAACCTCGCGGACGTCATCGACCACAAGGGCCAACCCAGTGTCCGGCGGCGTGGCGACTGGGTCCCCGTGGCCCGGCAGCGCGGCATCGAGAGCTGTGTTCACGCCTTCCTCGACGCCGTACGCGGGGGCGGGACGCTCAGCGCCCGGGATGCCCTGGCGACCCATGAGCTGTGCGAGCGGGTGGTCCGGGAGGCCCTGGAGCAGGCCTCCTGAGCGCCCGCAGCCCCTCGACCGTGCACAGCACGGCGAGCGCCGCCAGAGCCCCGTACACCGGCCAGTCGCCGAGCCGGCCGTAGAGCGTGCTCCCGCGCGCCAGCGGCAGGTCGAACACCTCTGTCGCGCTCGCGTCCGTGCCGAGCGGGCGGCCCACCCGCTCCCCCCGGGGCCCGTACGCCGCACTGATCCCGGTGAGCGTCGCGTGGACCGTCGGGCGGCCGTTCTCGGCGGCCCGCAGCGCTCCCAGCGAGGCGTGCTGGGCCGGGGCCCAGCTGTCCTGGAACGTCGAGGTGGCGGACTGGGCGACGATCACCTGCGCACCGTCGCGCACCAGCCGGCGGCTCATGTCGGGGAAGGCCGACTCGAAGCAGACGAGCGGACCGACCCGAAGCCCCCGCGCCCCGTCCGGCAGGGTCATCACCACCTGGCGGTCGCCGCGCAGCCGGTCCTCGCCCGCCGCCTTCCCCACGGACGTCGCCCACCCCAGCACGGAGCGGGCCGGGACGTACTCGCCGAACGGGACCAGACGCATCTTGTCGTAGCGGTCCCCGGTCGGCCCGTCGGGGCCCACGAGCACCGCCGACTTGAAGATCCCCGACCGCCCCGAGCCGTCCGTCTGCCGGGCGTCCACATTGACCAGCAGGTCCGCGCCGACCCGGCGGGACAGCTCCGCCAGCCGCCGCGCGGTTTCCGGGCGCTCCCACGCACCCGCACCGATACTGCTCTCGCCCCACACCACCAGGTCCACGCCCCGGCCCCGCAGCGAACGGGTCAGCTCCTCGCCCCGGTCGAAGCGGCGCGCGACGCTTCCCGGCCCCTCCACGACGCCCGGCTGCACGACGGCGATCCTGACCGTGCCGGTGCTCGTGGGCCGGGGCGCCCAGACCCACACCGCCGCGACGGACAGGGCGCACACCACCAGCAGGACGCCGGCCGTCGTCCGGGCCGCGCGGTCGGCGACCAGCAGCGCCGCGCCGGTGTTCACCGCGAGCACCACCAGGCTCACCAGCCACACCCCGCCCACCGAGGCGACCCGCAGGGCGGGGGCGACCTCCCACTGACTCGCGCCGAGGAGCCCCCAGGGCCCGCCGAGCCCTTCCCAGGACCGGACGAGCTCGATCATCAGCCACCCGCAGGGCACGACGACCACGGCGGCGACGGCACGCGACGCGGAGGGAGACCCGCCGAGCAGCCGGGACACCAGCACCCCCCAGGGGGCCCAGAGCACCCCCACCAGGGCGGCCAGCAGCACGATGAAGACATGGAGGCTCGGCATCAGCCAGTGGTGCACCGCGATGACGAACCCGATGCCGCCGATCCAGCCGTCCAGCGCGGCCCTGCGGGGCGAGTGCGCCGTGCGGATCAGCAGCAGCCAGGGGACCAGCGCCACGTAGGCGAACCACCAGAGTCCGGGCGCGGGAAAGGCGAGCGCGGGCAGCGCCCCGGCGAGCAGTGCCGCCGCGCCCCGGCCCCAGGGGGACGAGAGTGTTCCCGCGCCGGCGGAGCCCCGGCCGATCGCGAGACGCCCGCCCCGGATTCGCATGCCGTGCCCTCCTCGGTCGTGCGCGGGCGGGCGGTCGCCGTCAGCGCGTCAACCCCTGGATACCCAGTGTGGGGGAGTCGATCCCCGCCGGACACAGGACGCGGGCCGGGCGGGGCACGGCGGACGGAACCGATGCCCTTCGGGCGGTGACGGGCGGTGCGACGACGGGTCCTACACGCCCGGCGTCCGGCGCCACTTCTCATGAACGGTGACCGTATGGATGAGCCAGCCCGGTTCGGCGCGTCGCAGCTCGAAGGTGTAGCGGCCGCCGGTCACGAAGTCGGGCGTGGCGTCCTCCGCCTGCCCGGAATCCGCCCGGTCCGGCGCGTCCGCGTCCGAGCGGCCCGCCGTCTTCCGCGCCAGGCACATCGGATTGAGGTAGTCGGCCCGCACCTCGGCCCGGTCGCCCGTATAGCCGCCCAGATCCTCCAGCTCGATCCGGCGGTTGACGATCAGGTGCTGGCGTACCGGGAAGAGGCGCAGGGACTCCTCCAGCCACCGGGCGGTCTCGCCGGCCGGGCCCTCCACGCCTCCCGCGCCCCGGTAGTCCGCGCGGCCGTCCGGGGTGAACAGGGCGCCGTAGTCCGACCAGGCCCCGTCGTCGACGGCCACCGCATACCCGGTGATCACCTCATCGATGGCAAGCCGGTCCATCACGGTCGCGAGTGCCACACGCTGTGTCATCGGTCAAGTCTCCGCCAAGCCGCCCGCCGGGCCAAGGGGGCCGCACCGACGGACGCCCGCGGCGACTCGACAGAGCACGGGAGAACCGCTGAGCAGCCAGGGGGGAGGTGGCCCACCGGGGAGCGGGGGAGCGGCTCGCTCACCGGGAAACGGAGGAGCGGCTCAGCAGGGCACGACGGCGACCGGACCCAGCGCGTGCGTGACCGCCGTCTGCGCCACCGGGGACAGCCCGAGCCCGAGCGACTCGCCGCCCTTGCGGCGGCCGATCACCGTCAGGGCCGCCGTCGCCGACGCGGTCACCAGGGTGCGTGAGGCCGAACCGTTGACCGGTTCCCGGACGATCTCCACCTGCGGGTACTTCTCGTGCCACCCCGAGGTCAGCTCGGCCAGGGTCCGCGCGGCCGAGCCCGCCGCCTCCTGCCGGTCCAGGACGGGGCCGCCCGCGAGCATCGAGGAGAACATCGTCCAGCCGTGCACGATCCGCAGCCGGGCGCCCGGCCGGGAAGCCGCGGTGGCGAAGGCGAACTCCAGGACCGCCTCGCTGCTCTCGTCCGCGGCCACTCCCGCCACGATGTCGGTGAAGGCCCCCGCGTCCCCGGCCCGGTCGTCGTCCCCCTCCGGGCGGTCCTCCTGCACGACGACGACGGGACAGCTCGCCATCGACGCGGTGGCGAGGCTGTTGGAACCGACCATGAGCGAGCGGAAGCCGCCGAGCCCGCGCGATCCGACCACGATCATCGACGCGTCCCGGCCGAGCGAGACCAGGGCCGCCGACGGGAAGTCCAGCGGGGCCAGAGTCGAGGGCCGCAGCTCCGGAGCGATGGCCGCGCTCCGGCGCACGGACTCGGCCAGGAGGGTCTCCGCCTCACGCCGTCCGGTCTCCTCGTCCACCTGCCGGGTGAGCGGGCGGACGTGGACGATCAGCAGGGGCAGCCCCCGCCGCACGGCTTCGTGGGTGGCCCAGTCGAGCGCCTGCCGACTGTGCGTGGAGCCGTCGACTGCGGCGATCACGGGAAGATCGTTGGTGGTCATGCCTCCGAGCGTACGTCGCCGGGCGGACGGCTCTCACCGGTGGCAGCGGGCGACGCTCACCCGCGGTGGCGGACAGCCTCTCAGTCGTGGTTGTGGGTGGAGGAGGTGTCCTCCGGGGCTGTGCTGCGCCCACCGTCGCTGCCACTGGCCACGACGGCGATCAGAGCTGCCAGAACCGCCACCACGGAGAGCCTGCCGCCGACCCGCAGGGCCCACCCGGTGCGGGCGCCGGTGGTCGCTCCGGGCCGGCCGGGCAGCTTTTCGGACCGGCGGGCGGGCCGCGTCAGACGCAGGAGAAGCAGCGCGGCGATCGGGAGCTGGAGCAGCCAGACACTCGTGCGGAACCAGCCGTCGTACCAGACGTTGGTTCCGTACAGCAGGGTGTGCCAGACGCTGAGGACGTAGACGACGATCACGCAGCGGTGCAGTACCCGCCAGGTCTTGGGGCCGATGCGGTGGCGTACGTAGAAGAGCAGGCCGAGGGGGAGCGCGAGGTACAGGGCCGCCTGGCCGATGGGGATGGCGATCCGGCCGGTCCCCGAGTCGTATCCGCCGGGGACGAAGGCCTCCACGAAGGCGGTGGCGACCGCGGAGTTCCAGGACGCGGTGTCGTGGCGGACCAGTTCGGCCCCGAACAGCAGGGCGTGGGCCACGATCAGGGCGATGGTGTTGAGGCTCGTGGTGCGGTGCAGGCGTTCCAGCCGGGAGCCCGAAAGCGGCAGGCGGCCCGGCCGGGGGCCGGACAGCATCAGCCCGAGGATGACGGTTCCCCAGGCCCAGAGCAGGGCGGACCAGCCGAACGCCTGGCTGAGGAAGTACATCCAGAAGCCGCCCGCGTCGGCCATGAACGGCATCACGGTGACCGTGGACGAGGTCTTGTTGCGGATGCGTAGGTAGAGCAGGACGAAGATCGCCGCGGTGACGAGGAGCGCCACCAGGCCGTCGGGCCACGAGGCCCGCAGGTCGGAGCGGAGCGTCGGCCGTCTCGGCTCTCCCTGCCGCCGGGGGGCGGGGACGTGGCCGTCGTCCGGCGCGGCGCCGCAGGCGGCCGTGGCCTCGGCTTCAGGTTCGGTTCCGGTGGTCGGCGCGGCGCTTCCGGGCGTCTCGGCGGCCGCCGCCGGGTCGGGGGTGGGGAGTGGGTTCGTCATGCGGCCTCTTCGGGGCGGGGGCATCGGCTGGCGGGGGGCGGATGCGGCGGCCCCGGGCCACGAGGCATACGCAGACGCGTTGTTGGAGCAGTCGGCCGTGGCGAGGGAAAAGTTCCCGGCATCTGGATGTGACGTGGATCACACTGTGCTGTCGATGGGGCAAACGAGGCGAACTCCCGTTGTTTCGGCATCTGGTGCTCTTCTCTCCTGGGCGGGTGCGACTGGCACGATGGTTGCCATGGGGGCCGGAACCGCACTCCGACTCGGACGCACCGCGTTGTTCGCGGTGGTGTGCGTCGCCGTGTCCGGACTCGGCCACGCGTTGATGTCCGGCGCGCCCCTGCCTCTGTTCGTCCAGGCCGCCGCGCTGCTGCCGGTGTGCGGGGCGGGGTGGTGGCTCGCCGCGCGGGAGCGGAGCGCTCCGGTGACCGTGGCGGCCCATGTCCTGGGCCAGTTGGGGCTGCACGCCTTCTTCGCCTTCGCCGGGTCCTGGTTGCCGGCCGGCTTCGGCGCGCACCACTCGGGCGCCGGGCGCCGTGCGTCGGGCGCGATGAACCACTCCGCGCACGAGGTCCCGATCGGCGGCTCGTCGGACCTGATGGGGCTTCTGGCCGCCTTCGACGGGACGGCGTTCACCCTCGGCATGGCCGCCGCCCACGCGGTGGCCGGGCTGGTCTGCGGCTGGTGGCTGTGGCGCGGCGAGGTCGCCCTCGCCCGGCTGGGCCGCTGCCTGGTGCTGTTCGTCCGTGCCCCGCTGCGTACGGCCTGGCGGCTGTGGTCCGCGACGCCGCCCGTGCCCGCGCCGCCCGTCC
>NZ_NTGZ01000214.1 GCF_002551245.1 Streptomyces sp. rh34 | reverse complement strand
GGCCGGGCGCGGGCGGGGCGCCGCCCACGGGCGGATCCGGGGGAACGCGAAGGCCCGCCGCCTCCCGGATGACAGGGAGGGGCGGGCCGGAGCGCTGGTGAGAGCGGCTACGCCTGGATCAGCGGGCGTAGTACTCGACGACGAGCTGCTCGTCGCAGATCACCGGGATCTCCTTGCGGTTCGGGTCCCGGTCCAGGCGGAAGGCCAGGGCCTTCAGGTTCACCTGCAGGTAGCGCGGGGTCTCACCGTCGGTGTCGTAACCACCCTCGCGGGCCACCTGGAAGGGGACCTTGGAGCGGCTGCGCTCGCGGACCATCACGACGTCGTCGGGACGGACGCGGAACGACGGCTTGTCGACCTTGCCACCGTTGACCTCGATGTGGCCGTGGACGACCATCTGACGGGCCTGGTAGATGGTGCGGGCGATGCCCGAACGCAGGACCAGGGCGTCGAGGCGGCGCTCGAGCTCGACGACCAGCGCCTCGCCCGTCTTGCCTTCGGCCTTCTTGGCACGGTCATAGGCGCGCGCCATCTGGCGCTCGCTGATGTCGTACTGCGCACGCAGGCGCTGCTTCTCCAGCAGACGGACCTTGTAGTCCGAGTTCTGCTTGCGGCCACGGCCGTGCTCGCCCGGCGGGTACGGACGAGCTTCGAAGTACTTGACAGCCTTGGGCGTCAGAGCGATGCCGAGGGCACGCGACTTCTTGACCTTGGGACGCGACTGGTTAGGCACGTTCTCCAGACCTCCGTTGTAGGTTAGGTTAGGCTTACCTTACTCAAGGAGATCGCATGTCCAGCCCTGGGAACACCACTCACGTCACGGACAGCACAGACAGCGGCAACACACCTGAAGGTGCTGCTACGACGGAAGGCCGATCTGATCGTGGTCAGCCGCGTCCCAGCGGGCTTGAAAACACTCGGATGCCGTCAGCAGCCGAGCGCACACGAACTCTCGTACAGAGTACCTGCTCCGCGCTGCTCGTCGTACCGGGGCTCGATCCGGCCCGCGCCGAACCCCTGATCCCGGACAGCAGGAGCATGGGCCCCGAGGGCGACCTGTTCCTCGAATTCCCCGCGGATTCCCCGGCCGTTCGGGCCGCGACGCACGCGCAGGGCGACGAGCTGGCCGCCGTGCTGGAGATCACGGACGTCGCTCCGGTCTCCGTACCGCACCGGATCCGCGGCCGCGCGTGGGTCTCCGGCTGGCTCACCTCCGTGCCCGGCCTGGCCGAGCCCGGCCGGATGATGCTGCGCCTGGAGTTCGGCGAGGCGTACGTGGACGACCTCTGGGGCGCCGAGGACATCGAGCCGGAGGACTTCCGGGACGCCGCCCCGGACCCGCTGGTCCTCCACGAGCCGGAGCTGCTCCAGCATCTGCACTCCGCCCACGACGAGCAGATGCGCACCCTGTGCGGTCTGCTGGGCGAGCGCACCGCCCGCGCCTGCTCCTCCCGTGGGCCCCGGGCCGTACCGGTCGCCCTGGACCGCTTCGGGCTGCGGGTCCGCTTCGTCGAGGACCGGGGTTCCTGCTTCGACGCCCGCTTCGAGTTCCCGGAGCCGGTCCGCGACGTCACGGAGCTGCGCCGCGCCATGCGCACACTCTTCGAAGCGGCCGCCTCCTGATCCGGCGGCGCTTCCGGTCAGCCGCTCTCGCGGTCGGGCGGGGCGCTCAGCAGGCGGTGGACGAGGACGCTCCAGCTGTCGGCCAGTGGGCGGCCTTCGGCCGAGGAGAGGGGCCTGTCGGTCTCGGGCATGGCCAGGAACAGCAGCAGCGGGCCTTCGAGGGCGCCGGTCAGCTGGACGGCCAGGCTGTCCAGGTCGGGGAGATCGGCCTCGGCCTGTCCCAGCAGGACGCGCAGGTGCACACGCGTGATCGACGCCGCGCCGGCGGGGACGGGTTGGTTCCGGTCGAGGGCGGCGCGGGCGACGCTGTGATGGTCCAGCAGGAAGGCGATCCTGGCCTGCCCGTAGGCGACCATGCGGTCGAGCGCCGGGGCTCCCGGACCCAGTGGGGGCGGGCCGTAGAGCACCTGCTCCTGGAAGGCGCGGTCGTCGGCGTCGAGCAGGGCGCGGAAGATGCCGGCACGGGTGCCGAAGCGCCGGAAGACGGTGCCCTTGCCCAGGCCGGCGCGTTCGGCGAGGGCGTCCATCGTGACGCTGCAGGCGCCCTCGTCGGCCAGCATCTCCCGGACGGTCGCGAGGAGCCGCTCGCGGTTGCGCACGGCGTCGGCGCGTTCGGGGCGGGGCCGCCCCAGGGGGATGAGGGATCCGTTCACCTGTCCAACCTACCGCCCTCCACGGTAAGCGGGGTATAGTCCGTTTATGGCGGCGGCGAGGTGCTGCCCCGGGCCTTCCCGCCGATGCCCTCTACGACTGCCCTTGAGGAGTTCCACCATGAACCTGTTCCGTCTGGACGCGAGCATCTTTCCGACCACTTCGGCCAGCGCCGAACTGGCCTCCCTGGCCGAGGCCGAGTGGACTGCCGCGCACCCCGGCGCCACCGTGACGCGACGGCACATCGCCACGGACCCCCTCCCCTCCGATGCCTGGGCCCTGGCGACCACGGCCGGCTTCACCCCCGAGGCGGACCGGAGCCCGGCCCAGCGCGACGCCGCGGCTCTCGCGGCCACGCTCGTGGAAGAGCTGCGCGACGCGGACGCGGTCGTCCTCGCGGTGCCGTTCTACAACTTCGGGGTCTCCCAGCACTTCAAGGCCTGGGTCGACCTCGTGATCGCCGGAGCCGGCCCCACCGACCCGGTGCTCAAGGGCAAGCCCACCACCCTGATCACCACCATCGGCGGCGGCTACGGCCCCGGCGCGCCGCGCGAAGGATGGGACCACTCCACCTCGTACCTCGAGCGCATCGTCCGCGACGTGTGGCAGGCCGACCTCACCCTGGTCAAGCGCGAGCTGACCCTGGCTGCCACCACACCGGCCATGGAGCAGCTGCGGGACCTCGCGGACCAGCACCACACCGCCGCCAAGGAGCAGGCGCGCGAGGCCGGACTCGCCATGGCCGGCAACTGACGCGGCCCTCCGCCCGCGTGATCACGAGGGCCGGCCGGGTTCACCCGTCACCAGGTGCTCGGCACGGTCCTCGCGCTTGCCGCGTGCGGTGAGCAGGGGGCTCGCCCCGTTCAGGACCGGTCGCCGAGTTCTTCCAGGAGCCGGCGCCCCTTCAGCGCCTCAGGACACGATCCGCTGCTGGAGCCCTAGGACGGCTCCGCGCTCTCGCCGAAACGGCCCAGGCGCTCACGAACGCGCTCGACGACGTCCGCGTACCGCGCCTCGGCGCCGTAGCGGGTCGGGGTGTAGTACCGCCGGTCGCGAACGGCGTCCGGGGCGTACTGCTGGGCGGCGATGCCGCCCTGCACGTCGTGCGGATAGACGTACCCCTGGGCATGGCCGAGCTTGGCGGCGCCCTGGTAGTGGCCGTCGCGCAGATGGGCCGGGACGGGTCCCGCGAGCCCCTTGCGCACGTCCTCGCGCGCGGCGGAGATCGCCAGGGTCGCCGCGTTGGACTTGGGGGCGAGCGCCAGTGCGATGGTGGCGTGGCTGAGGGTGAGCGCCGCCTCCGGGAATCCGATCATGGCCACCGCCTGGGCGGCGGCCACGGCCGTCGGCAGCGCGGTGGGATCGGCCAGGCCGATGTCCTCGCTGGCCGAGATCATCAGCCGCCGGGCGATGAACCGCGGGTCCTCCCCCGCCTCGATCATGCGGGCCAGGTAGTGCAGAGCGGCGTCCACGTCGGAGCCGCGGATCGACTTGATGAGCGCGCTGGCCACGTCGTAGTGCTGGTCGCCGTCACGGTCGTACTTCACGGCGGCACGGTCGACGGTCGCCTCCACCGTCTCCAGGGTGATCTCCGCCTCGCCCGTGGCGATGGCCGCGCCCGCCGCGGCCTCCAGCGCCGTCAGGGCCCGGCGCGCGTCGCCGCCCGCGATGCGCAGCAGGTGCGCCTCGGCGTCCTCGGGCAGGGTGACCGCCCCGCCCAGGCCCCGCTCCTCGGTCAGCGCCCGGCGCAGCAGGGAGCGCAGGTCGTCGTCGGTCAGCGGCTCCAGGGTCAGCAGCAGGGAGCGCGAGAGCAGCGGGGAGATGATCGAGAAGTACGGATTCTCCGTGGTGGCGGCGATGAGGGTCACCCAGCGGTTCTCCACGGCGGGGAGCAGGGAGTCCTGCTGGGCCTTGGAGAAGCGGTGGATCTCGTCCAGGAAGAGGACGGTCTCCTTGCCGAAGCCGCCGGTGGCGCGGCGCGCGCTCTCGATGACGGCCCGGACCTCCTTGACGCCCGCGGTGATCGCGGAGAGCTCGACGAAGCGCTTGTTGGTCGCCTTGCTGACCACGTACGCCAGGGTCGTCTTGCCCGTGCCGGGCGGGCCCCACAGGATGACCGAGGACGCGCCGGCCGGACCGCCGCTCCCCTCGACGAGGCGGCGCAGCGGCGAGCCCGGCTTCAGCAGATGCTGCTGGCCGACGACCTCGTCGAGGACACGGGGACGCATCCGGACAGCGAGGGGGCTGCTGGACGGGTCCTTCTCCTGGCGGTCTTCGGCGGCTGCGGTAAAGAGGTCGGGCTCCACGTCATGAAGCCTATGCGACCCCACTGACAGCGCCGCCGGGGCCACCTACCGGAGTCGTAGGTGCTCAGCTGGTCCAGAAGTCCCACCAGCGGGTCAGGATCAGCATGCCGATGATCCCGATCCACATCACCGGCAGCACCCAGGGGAACTCGGTGAGCCCGCCGCGCAGCCAGGCCGGGGCCGGGAGGATGCGGTGCTTGACGTTGTGCGTGGTCACGTAGCAGAACATGACGATGGTGGCGACCCAGGCCAGGCAGCACCACAGGCAGAGCGAGTTGATGTTGTACAGCGACTGGTACTGGAGCCAGGTGCAGAAGCCGACGCCGAACAGCGTCCCGGCGTTCAGCCCGAGCCAGAACCAGCTACGGAAGCGCGCCCCGGCGAGCAGCCCCATCCCGATGGCGATGACCATGCCGTACGTGACGAGGCCCAGCATCGGGTTGGGGAACCCGAACACGGAGGCCTGCTCGCTCTTCATGATGTTGCCGCACGCGACGACGGGGTTGAGGCTGCACCCGGGGGTGAAGGAGGGGTCCTCCAGCAGCTTGAACTTGTCGAGGGTGATGACCCAGGCGGCCAGCAGTCCGGCCGCGCCGGTGATCACCAGGAGCAGGGCGAGACCGCGTCCGGCCCCGAAGGTGCGCTTGCGGCCGCCCTCGTCCTGATCGGAGGAGAGATCGTGGTCTACCGCTGCAGTCGTCATATCGCCGTTCCATCACCGAGTGGTCAGCCGGGCCAGGCGTCGCGGACCCGGTCCTGATCCGCCGGACACGCCCTGGGTCATTGTGCCGTACCCCCACACGGATCAACCGTTCGATGGACATAAGGATGTGCGCCCGCGAGCACTCTCCCGGGTGGACTCCGGAGGCGGCGGGGCCGGGACGACGGGTGATGCACGTGTCCCCGACACCGGTCCGGCGACGCCGACCGCGCGGGCGGCCCCAAGTCGGGATCACCGGCCAGGGTGAATCCCCGCCCGCCGGGTTGACGGCGGACGAGAAAGGCGCGGGCGGCAGGACCTCACGTCCTTCCGCCCGCGCCCCGCTCACGACTCGGTCAGCCGAGGCGCTTCGTCAGCTCCGCCGCGACCTCGGCCAGCGGCACCGGGCCCTGCTCGCCGGACTCCATGTCCTTGAGCTGGACGACGCCCTCGGCGAGATCGCGTTCGCCCGCGACCAGGGTGTAGCGCGCGCCCGAGCGGTTGGCGCTCTTCATCGCGCCCTTCAGGCCCCGGCCGCCGAACGCGAAGTCGGCGGCGATCCCCGCGCGGCGCAGCTCGGTGACGACGCCGAACAGCACCCGGCGGGCCTCCTCGCCGAGCGGGACCGCGTACACGCTGGTGGTGACGGGCAGGTCGAGCTCGACGCCCTCGGCCTCCAGCGCGAGGACCGTACGGTCCACGCCGAGCGCCCAGCCGACGGACGGCAGCGCGGGGCCGCCGATCATCTCGGACAGTCCGTCGTAGCGGCCGCCGCCGCCCACCGCGGACTGCGAGCCGAGGCCGTCGTGGACGAACTCGAAGGTCGTGCGGGTGTAGTAGTCGAGGCCGCGGACCAGCTTCTCGTCGTCCTCGAACGCCACGCCGGCCGTCGTGAGCAGCGCCCGGACCTCCTCGTGGTACGCCCTGCAGGCGTCGCAGAGGTAGTCGCGGAGCTTCGGGGCGTCGGTGAGCTGCTTCTGCACGTCGGCCCGCTTGTCGTCCAGGACGCGCAGCGGGTTGATCTCGATGCGGCGGCGGGTCTCGTCGTCGAGGTCGAGGTCGCGCAGGAAGGTCTGGAGCGCCTCGCGGTAGACCGGGCGGCACTCCTTGTCGCCCAGCGAGTTCAGCAGGATCCGGAACCGGCGCAGGCCCAGCGAGCGGTACGCCTGGTCGGCGAGGATGATCAGCTCGGCGTCCAGGACCGGGTCCTCGGTGCCGATGGCCTCCGCTCCGACCTGCGAGAAGTGGCGGTAGCGGCCCTTCTGCGGGCGCTCGTAGCGGTAGTACGAGCCGGAGTACCAGAGCTTGACGGGGAGATTGCCCGCCTTGTGGAGGTTGGCCTCCAGGGCCGCCCGCAGCACGGATGCGGTGCCCTCGGGGCGCAGGGCCAGCTGGGAGCCGCCCTTGGTGGTGAGGGT
Organism: Streptomyces sp. rh34; assembly: GCF_002551245.1. Classification (GTDB taxonomy): domain Bacteria; phylum Actinomycetota; class Actinomycetes; order Streptomycetales; family Streptomycetaceae; genus Streptomyces. The sequence continues at coordinate 5,751 of NZ_NTGZ01000214.1, read as the reverse complement.
GTACATCTCCTTGGTGACGATGTCGGTGGACTCGCCGACACCGCGTGCGAAGAGTTCTACGTCCTCGAAGCCGGGCGTCTCGATGTAGCCGTACCCCGAGTCGCGCAGCGGGGCCGCGATGGCCTCGCGCACCGCCAGGAACTTCGCGGAGTCCGGCGGGGTCAGGTCGTACGTGCCCTTGGGGGCCTGAAAGGTGCTCACGAATACGTCTCTCGTCTACATTCCTCGGCGCGGCGCCGCGTCCAGACCGTTCAGATACGGGTTGGAGGCGCGCTCGCGGCCGATGGTCGTCTGGGGTCCGTGGCCGGACAGCACCACGGTCGAGTCGTCGAGCGGCAGGCACACGCGGGCCAGCGACTCGAGCAGCTCGGCGTGGTCGCCGCCGGGCAGGTCGGTGCGTCCGACGGAGCCGGCGAAGAGCAGGTCGCCCGAGAAGAAGACCGGCGGAACGTCCGCGGCCTCGGGCATCCCGAACGTCACCGACCCCTTGGTATGGCCGGGCGCGTGCGAGACGCCGAACTCCAGACCGGCCAGGGTCAGCTTCGAGCCGTCCGTCAGCTCCTTGACGTCGTCCGGCTCCCCCACGGTCAGCTCGCCCATGAGCGGCATCCCGATCGAGCGGCCGAGCGCCTTCTCCGGGTCGCTCATCATGTAGCGGTCCTCGGGGTGGATCCAGGCGGGGACGTCATGGGCGCCGCAGACGGGGACGACCGAGGCGACGTGGTCGATATGGCCGTGGGTGAGGACGACGGCGACGGGCTTGAGCCGATGCTTCTTCAGCGTTTCCTCGACGCCCTGGGCGGCCTGGTGGCCCGGGTCGATGATCACGCACTCCTCACCGGCGGCGGGGGCGACCAGATAGCAATTGGTCCCCCAGGCCCCGGCGGGGAACCCGGCAATGAGCACGATCGTCCTTAATGTTCGTCCGGAGGATGCGGCAACGGCGAAGGATGCAGCGGATCAGAGCCTACCGGCGCTCCTCATGACACAGGTAACCCATATACGGTACGGGCAACTCAGGCCCTCATCTCACGACGTAACAAGGAGCCCAACCGGTGTCCAGCAGCGAACAGCGGCGGCGGCAGCTCGCCCGGGAAAAGTTCGAGCGCCAGCAGAAGCGCCGGGAGGAGGCCCGCCGCAGGACGAGGCGGGTCACCGCGATCGTCGCGGCCTCGGTGGCCGTGGTCGCCGTCGTGGGTGTGAGCGCGTTCGTCGTGGCGGGCAAGGACGACGACAAGGGCAAGAAAGACGAGGCCGCGGCGAGCCAGAGCCCCACTCCGGAGCCCTCGAAGAGCGAGAGCAAAGCTCCCACGCCGCCGATGAAGATCGACAAAAAGGCGACGTACACGATGTCGCTCAAGACGAGCCAGGGCGACATCGCGTTCTCGATGGACGCGGCGAAGACTCCGGAGACGGTGAACTCCTTCAAGGCGCTCGCCGACAAGAACTACTTCGACGACACCAAGTGCCACCGGCTGACCACCCAGGGCATCTTCGTGCTCCAGTGCGGCGACCCCAAGGGCGACGGCACGGGCGGCCCGGGCTACAACATCCCGGACGAGAACCTGGACGCGCTCGGCAAGGCGGGCGCCGACGGCACGGTCGTCTACCCACCGGGCACGGTGGCGATGGCCAATACCGGTCAGCCCAACTCCGGGGGCAGCCAGTACTTCCTGGTCTACAAGGAGACGAAGCTCCCGCCCACCTACACCCCGTTCGGCACGATGGACGACGCCTCGCTGAAGGCCGTCCAGAAGGTCGGCGAGGCCGGTGTCGAGGGCGGTGCGGGCGACGGCGCCCCGAAGAAGGCCGTGACGATCGAGAAGGCCTCGGTCGAGAAGGGCTGAACCGGCGGCACGGAACCGGCGGGACGGCGACCGGCCGGGCGGCCCGGGGCTGAGCGGAGCGCTGCCCCGGGCCGGAGCGAAGAATTTCGGCCGTGCTGAGTGCGGACAGCCGGGTGGCCGGTCGCCTAGATTGGCGTTGTGCAGGGCGGGCGATGCCCGCCCCAGGAAACTGTGGACGATGCCCGGGGGGCGAACCCCCTCGCAGGCATCAGGTGGAGGAGGCGCTGTGAGCAGCGACCCGTGGGGCCGCGTCGATGAGACGGGCACCGTGTACGTGCGTACAGCCGAGGGCGAGCAGGTCGTCGGATCGTGGCAGGCCGGTTCCCCCGAGGAGGCTCTGGCCTATTTCGAGCGCAAGTACGACGGCATGGCGGTCGAGATCGGCCTCCTCGAACGGCGGGTGAAGACCACCGATCTGTCGGCGAAGGACGCGACGACGGCCATCGACCATCTGCGGCAGCAGGTCGACGAGCACCATGCGGTGGGCGACCTCGACGCGCTGCGCAAGCGGCTGGACGCGCTCGTCGCGACGGTCGAGGCGCGGCGCGAGGAGCGCAAGGCCCTCAAGGCCAAGCAGACCGACGAGGCCAAGCACGCCAAGGAGGCGCTGGTCGCCGAGGCGGAGGAGCTGGCGCAGAGCGAGCAGTGGCGCTCGGCCGGCGAGCGGCTGCGGGCGCTGGTGGACACCTGGAAGGGTCTGCCCCGCCTCGACCGCAAGTCGGACGACGAGCTGTGGCATCGCTTCTCGCACGCCCGCTCGGCGTTCTCCAAGCGGCGCAAGGCCCACTTCGCCGCGCTGGACGCCCAGCGCGAGGACGCCCGCAAGGCCAAGGAGAAGCTGGTCACCGAGGCCGAGGCGCTGTCCGGCTCCACGGACTGGGTGACCACGGCCGCGCGCTACCGCGACCTGATGACCGAGTGGAAGGCGGCGGGCCGCGCCCAGCGCGAGTCCGAGGACGACCTGTGGAACCGCTTCCGCGGCGCCCAGGACGTCTTCTTCGCCGCCCGCAGCGAGGTCTTCGCGGAGCGGGACGCCGAGCAGGGCGAGAACCTCAAGCTGAAGGAGGAGCTCGCCGCGGAGGCCGAGAAGCTGGTGCCGGTGAAGGACCTCAAGGCGGCCCGGGCCGCGTTCCGGTCCATCAACGAGCGCTGGGAGGCCATCGGCCACGTACCGCGTGACGCCCGCCCGAAGGTCGAGGGCCGGATGCAGGCGGTGGAGCGGGAGCTCCAGCAGTCCGAGGAGTCGGAGTGGCGCCGGACGAACCCGGAGGCGCGGGCCCGCGCCGCGGGTCTGACCGGTCAGCTCCAGGCCGCCGTGGACAAGCTGCGCGGTCAGATCGACACCGCGCGTGCCGCCGGCAACAACGCCCGTGCGGACAAGCTGGCCAAGGAGCTGGAGGGCCGTCAGGCGCTGCTGGACCAGGCGCTCAAGGGCCTGGAGGAGTTCGGCGGCTGACACCGTCGGAAAGGGGAGGGCCCCGGTACGCATCGCGTACCGGGGCCCTCCCCTTTTTTACTCCTACGGCCTGCGGGCCGAGGTGACCCGGTAGACGTCGTAGACGCCCTCCACGCCGCGTACGGCCTTCAGGACGTGGCCCAGGTGTTTGGGGTCGCCCATCTCGAAGGTGAAGCGTGAGGTGGCCACCCGGTCGCGGGAGGTCTGGACGGCCGCCGAGAGGATGTTGACGTGCTGGTCGGAGAGGATCCGGGTGACGTCGGAGAGCAGCCGGGAGCGGTCCAGCGCCTCGACCTGGATGGCGACCAGGAAGACGGAGGACTGGGTGGGGGCCCACTCGACCTCCAGGATCCGTTCGGGCTGCTGCGAGAGCGAGTCCACGTTGACGCAGTCGGCGCGGTGCACGGAGACGCCGCTGCCCCGGGTGACGAAGCCGATGATCGGGTCGCCGGGGACGGGTGTACAACAGCGGGCCAGCTTGACCCAGACGTCCTCGACGCCCTTGACGACGACGCCGGGATCCGCGTTGGCGCGGCGCTTGCCGCGACCGCCGTGCGAGGGCGGGGTGGACTCGGCGAGGTCCTCGTTGGCCTCGTCGTGGCCGCCGAGTGCCTGCACCAGCTTCTGTACGACGCCGGCGGCGGCGACGTGGCCCTCGCCGATCGCCGCGTACAGCGAGGAGATGTCCGGGTAGCGCATCTCGTGGGCGAGGGTCACCAGGGAGTCACCGGTCAGGATGCGCTGGATCGGCAGGTTCTGCTTGCGCATGGCGCGCGCGATGGAGTCCTTGCCCTGCTCGATGGCCTCGTCGCGGCGCTCCTTGGAGAACCATGCGCGGATCTTGTTGCGGGCGCGCGGTGACTTGACGAAGCCGAGCCAGTCCCGGGAGGGCCCGGCACCGGCCGCCTTGGAGGTGAAGACCTCGACCAGGTCGCCGTTGTCGAGCGTCGATTCGAGCGGGACGAGCCGCCCGTTGACGCGTGCCCCTATGGTCCGGTGGCCGACCTCGGTGTGGACGGCGTACGCGAAGTCGACGGGGGTCGCGCCGGCGGGCAGCGCTATCACGTCGCCCTTCGGCGTGAAGACGAAGACCTCGTTGCGCGAGAGGTCGAACCGCAGGGACTCCAGGAACTCGCTGGGGTCCTCGGTCTCCTTCTGCCAGTCCAGGAGCTGGCGCAGCCACGCCATGTCGTTGACGGTGTCCTGCCCGCGCCCGGTGCTCTTGGGTACGTCGGTACGCACCTTGGAGGCGCCGGCGGAGGGCTCCTGCTTGTACTTCCAGTGGGCGGCGATGCCGTACTCGGCGCGGCGGTGCATGTCGAAGGTGCGGATCTGGAGCTCGACGGGCTTGCCGCTGGGACCGATCACCGTGGTGTGCAGTGACTGGTACATGTTGAACTTGGGCATCGCGATGTAGTCCTTGAACCGCCCGGGCACCGGGTTCCACCGTGCGTGGACGGTGCCGAGCGCCGCGTAGCAGTCGCGGACCGTGTCGACGAGGACCCTGATGCCCACCAGGTCGTAGATCTCGGCGAAGTCGCGGCCTCGCACGATCATCTTCTGGTAGACGCTGTAGTAGTGCTTGGGGCGGCCGGTGACGGTGGCCTTGATGCGGGCGGCGCGCAGGTCGGCCTGGACCTCGTCGGTCACTATGGCGAGGTATTCGTCGCGCTTGGGGGCGCGCTCGGCGACGAGCCGGACGATCTCGTCGTACATCTTGGGGTAGAGGATCGCGAAGGCGAGGTCCTCCAGCTCCCACTTGATGGTGTTCATGCCCAGCCGGTGCGCCAGCGGGGCGTAGATCTCCAGCGTCTCGCGGGCCTTCTTCTCCTGCTTCTCCCGCTTGAGGTAGCGCATGGTGCGCATGTTGTGCAGGCGGTCGGCGAGCTTGATGACCAGGACCCGGGGGTCCTTGGCCATGGCGACGACCATCTTGCGTACGGTCTCGGCCTGCGCGGCCTCGCCGAACTTGACCTTGTCGAGCTTGGTGACGCCGTCGACGAGCAGGGCGACCTGGTCGCCGAAGTCGCGCCGCAGGGTGTCCAGGCCGTACTCGGTGTCCTCGACGGTGTCGTGCAGCAGGCCCGCCATCAGCGTCGCCGGGTCCATGCCCAGCTCGGCGAGGATCGTGGTGACGGCCAGCGGGTGGGTGATGTAGGGATCGCCGCTCTTGCGCTTCTGCCCCCGGTGCCAGCGCTCGGCGACCTGGTAGGCCTTCTCGATCTGGCGGAGCGTGGCCGTCTCGATCTTGGGGTCGTTGCCCCGGACCGTACGCAGGAGGGGTTCCAGGACCGGGTTGTACGGGCTGGAGCGCTGTACACCCAGTCGGGCGAGGCGGGCCCGCACGCGGTTGGAGGATCCGCCGGTGCGGGAGGCGGACCCGGTGGTGGCTCCGGCCTTCGCGGGGGGCCCGGGGGGCGGGGGCTGTCTCTTATACACATCTCTGAT
>NZ_NTGZ01000213.1 GCF_002551245.1 Streptomyces sp. rh34 | reverse complement strand
GCCGAGGCGGCGCGTGCGCCGGGCACGGCGCGGGCCGAGGCCCAGGCCGCCTGGCTGCGGGTGCACGGCGAGGCCGATCCGGCCACGCTGCACGCCTTGGCTGCGACCCGGCTCGCGGAGAACCTGCCGCGCGTCGAGAGCATCACCCTCTCCCCCGACGTTCTCACCGGGCTGCTCGCCAGGCTCGGCCGTCCGGAAGGCGGTGCGGGCGCGTGAGCCTGGCGCCCCGGGCGGTGCTCGTCCACCGGCGGACGGAGTACGAGGAGCTGCTCGCCCGGCACGGGACGCACGGGCAGGCCGCGTTCTTCCTGTCCAGCCGGGGGCGCTCGATCGACGAGGTGGCCCGCCGCCACGAGGACACCCGGCAGGCCCTGCGCGAGGTGGCGGCGGCGGTGCCGCTCACCTGGCGCAGCTCCCGGGTGGAGCGGGCGGACCTGGACCGCTTCCTGTTCGCCCCGGAGGACGTGGTGGTCGTGGTCGGCCAGGACGGACTGGTCGCCAACACCGCGAAGTACCTGTCCGGGCAGCCGGTGGTGGGCATCGACACCGACCCGGGGCGCAACCCCGGGGTCCTGGTCCGCCACCGTCACGCCGACGCGGCCGCCCTGCTGCGCGCCGCGTCCACCGCCGGAGGGAGTGCCGAGGAGCTGACCATGGTCGAGGCCGTCGCCGACGACACGCAGCGCCTCCTCGCCCTGAACGAGATCTACCTCGGGCCGGCCGGCCACCAGACGGCCCGCTACCGCCTGGGCCCCGACGGCGAGAGCGCCCCCGGCGAAGCCCAGGCCTCCTCCGGGGTGCTGGTCGGCACCGGCACGGGCGCCACCGGCTGGCTCCGGTCGCTGTGGCTGGAGCGCGGCGGCACCCTGCCGCTGCCCGCGCCGTGCGACGCGCGGCTCCTGTGGTTCGTGCGCGAGGCCTGGCCCTCCCCGGCGACCGGGACGTCGAGAGTGGCGGGCGAACTGGAGCGGGGGCAGGGGCTGCGGCTGACCGTGGAGTCGGACCGGGTCGTGGTCTTCGGGGACGGGATGGAGTCCGACGCCCTGGAGCTGACCTGGGGTCAGAGCGTACGGCTCGGCATCGCCGAGAGGTCGCTGCGCCTGGTGACCTGAGCGCGCCCGCCACCGCCGCACCGGCCCACGGCCGCCCCGGGCCGCTTCGCTACGGTGGTCCGGACCCGGCACCGCAGAGCGGAGAACCAGCACCATGTCAGCCGACCCTGTCACCGAGCCCGCCCGCAACACCCGCCCGCCCACGGCCCAGGCGGCCCTCGGAGTCGGCGTGATCGTCGAGGACGGCCGGGGACGCGTACTCCTGGGCCGGCACCACAGCGGTACGTGGGAGCTGCCGGGCGGGAAGGTCGACGCGACGCGCGAGTCGATCGCCGCGGCGGGCGCCCGGGAGCTGCGCGAGGAGACGGGCCTGGTGGTCGACGAGGCGGCCGTGGACGTCATCGCGATGGTCCACGACGTGATCGGCGGCATCAACCGCGTCAGCATGGCGGCCGTCGTGCGGCTCGCCTCCGGCGTCCCGGAGGTGACCGAGCCGCACCTGATCAGCGCCTGGCGGTGGACCGCCCCCGAGGAGCTGCCGGCCCCGCTGTTCGACCCGTCGGCACAGATCCTCGCGGCCTGGCGGCCGGAGCTGGGCATCACCCACCCGCCCGCGCATGTCCTGCGGATCGCCCCGGACGAGAACCGCGCCTGACGCACCGCTCCCGCGCTCACGCACCTCCCCCGCCCCTACAGGCGTACAGACCCGCAGACCTTCAGGTGCGGACTATTCGGGCCCAATGTATGAATAAGGGACCATTCGCGCGACAGGGAGTAGGACCATGGACGACTACCCGCTCCTGGACGTCTTTCTGACCATGCTGTACCTGTTCCTCTGGGTCATGTGGTTCTTCCTGCTGTTCAAGGTGGTCACCGACCTCTTCCGGGATCACTCGCTGAACGGCTGGGCCAAGGCGGGCTGGCTGATCTTCGTCATCCTGCTGCCGTACCTGGGCGTACTGGTCTACCTGATCGCCCGCGGGCGCAGCATGCACGAACGCGACGAGAAGCTGGCCAAGGACTCGGAGGCGGCCTTCCGCGCCTACGTGCGCGAAGCCGCGGCGAGCCAGGGCGGATCCGGTGGCAGCGACCATGTGAACGATCTGGCGAAGCTCGCCGATCTCAAGGACAAGGGCGCGCTCAACCCCGAGGAGTACGAGCGCGCGAAGGCGAAACTGCTCGCCTGAGGCACGGCTCCGGCTCTCGGACCTCGGGCTCCGGACCTCACCCGAGACCGAGGGCCGGAGCCGGGCTCGCGTGTTCTATCGTGGGGTGACCTTCCGGAAGGAGCAGGCGTACATGAGGCGAGCGACGCCCCCCGCGGCGGCCACCGCCGCACTGCGTGGTCTGCTCGTGCTCCTGGTGGCCGCGGTCGGTCTGCTGTGTCTGCTCGGCCGGCCCGCGCCGCAGGACATCGACCCTTCCGGCCCGGTGTCCGTAGCGCAGGCGGCTACCGCCGTGCAGCCCTCGGCGGACGACGGCTCCGCTCCGTGCGGCAAGAATCCGGTGGCCGCCGAGGACGTCGTGCCGCGCTCCGACGCCGCTCCGGGCGCCGATCAGGCGTCCGGTTCGCCCCAGTGGACGGACGGCCCCGCGCCGACGACCTGTTCGGGCTCCTCGTTCTGCCGCGGTGGCCCCGCACCACCTCATCCCGTCACCACCTTGTCCGTTCTGCGGATGTAGGCCGGCCCTCTCGGTCGCGTCCTTGATCTCTTCCATCCGGAAACGGAGATTTCCGCATGTCCTCTTCCCAGCGCTCCTTGAGCCTGGCGGGTAAGGCGCTGCGTGTGTGGCAGGCCAGGCAGTGGCTGGTGGCGGGGCTCGGCGCCCTGGCCACGGCCGTCGCCGTCGGCGTGCCCACCGATGTGCTGCCCACCCCCCTGTTCGGCCGCTCGGTCTCCGTGCAGTGGTGGAACTATCCCGCCCTCGCCCTCACCGCCGTCCTGGCCGGCCTCGTGCTGAGCACGTACGTCCGCCCGCCGGCCGCCACCCCGATCGCGCCCCCGGCCTCATCCCCGTCCACGCAGCCTCGCGACGCCGTCCGGGACAGCCGGATGGGAGCTCTCGGCGGCGTGCTGTCGTTCTTCGCCGTGGGCTGCCCCGTGTGCAACAAGCTCGTGCTCGTCCTCCTCGGGTCGTCCGGCGCGCTGAGCTACTGGGCGCCCCTGCAGCCGCTGATCGCCGTCGCGTCCGTCGCCCTGCTCGCGGAAGCGGCGCTGCGACGCCTCTCCACCCAGAGCCAGTGCACGGTCACGGCTTCTGCCTGACGTCCACGGCCGGCTGCCTCTTCCTCGCCCCCGACGCGGGAAGATCTCATGGTTGATCCGTTATGCCGCTGCACGAAAGGCAGGCTGATCGTGCCCAGCGGCCTCCAAGCCGACACCGTCGGCCCGGTGGACGTCGAGTGGCCGAGACGCTGCCGCAGGTCGCGGACGCCCAGTTCGACCTGGTCAGCGACGAGGACCTGCGGACGGTGTCCGACTCCCTGGGTGACGGGTCCTCCGCACTCGTCGTGGCCTGGGAGAACACGTGGGCCGCACGGCTGGCGGCAGCGGTGCGGGAATCCTAGGGCGAGCTGGTGATGCTGGAACGCGTTCCGCGGGACGCCGTCGTCGAAGCGATCGCGTCACTCGACGGCAACTGACAGAGACGAAGGAGAAGGCCAGTCATGCCTCGACGATTCTGAACGGGTCGGCCCGGACCGTGCTCGGTCCGGGCCGACCCGTTCGGGCGCCCGTTGATCTCGGGTGGCTCGCGCCCCGGCCCTGCCTCAGTGGGCCTGACCCGCGCGGGCCTCGTCCCGGCCCGGTGTCCGGCTGGGGGCACTGCGGCACCACCCCGCCCCGCCGACGCGCGGGCCGCGCCCCCTCGTCGGCGCACCCGCCTCCGCGCCCTGCTGGGCTCCGGCAACGTCACCGCCCTCATCGGCGGCACCATCGTCGCCGCCACGATCATCGTCGCGCTCCTCGCGCCCCTGATCGCCGCGGACGACCCGCTCGCCACCAACCCTCGTCCATCGGGCTCAACCCCTTCAGCAGCGGCCACCTCCTCGGCACCGACGAGGTCGGCCGCGACATCCTCAGCCGGCTGATGTACGGCACCCGGCTCGCCCTGCTGGTCGCCGTGGCGCCGACCCTGGTGGCGCTCGTCATCGGCGGCTGCCTCGGACTTCTCTCCGGCTGCGTCGGCGGCTGGCTCGGCAGCACCCTGATGCGCGTCTTCGAGATGATGTTCACCACCCACCCCTCCCCCGCCGCGCCGCCGAACTCGTCGCGTCCGGATCCCTGGTCCGTATGTGGCGGGTGCCCGGCCGGACCGAGAACGGGGGTCTGTGGCGTGCCCCGGACCCCACCGAACTCCACGCCATCATCGCGTCGCTGCCGGTGTGGCCCTGGATGCACGTCATGGTGCACGCCCTGGCCGATCACCCGGTCGACCCGGGGCCGTCGGCCTGATCGGTCAGGGGTGTCCGGTGCGGGTGGCCCGGGGCAACGCGCGGTCAGGCCGGGACCTCGGCCACGTGACGCGCCAGTCCTCGGCTGTATTGACGCAGGAGGAGTACGGCGGTGGCGGCCAGGCCCGTGAGGAGGCCGAGCCAGATGCCGAGGGTGTCGAGGCCGAGCGGGTGGGCGAGGAGCCACGCGGCGGGGAGGCCGACGGCCCAGTAGCCGATGAGCGTGATGCGGAAGCCGCTCCTGGTGTCGTCGAGGCCGCGCAGGAGTCCGACTCCGATGTTCTGTGCGCAGTCGAAGAACTGGAGGAAGGCGGTGACCATCAGCAGGTGTGTGGCGATGGTGAGTGCCTGGTCGGAGCCGGAGTCGAGGAAGGGGGCCAGGACGAGCTGCGGCAGGGCGAGGTAGACGATGCCGACGACGGTCATGACGGCTGCCGCGCAGGCGAGGGCCGTGTTCTTGATCCGGCGTGCGTCGTCGGGGCGGCCGAGGGCGAGTTCGCGGCTGACGTTGATGGACGCGGCGTGGGAGAGGCCGACGGCGACCTGGAAGGCTATGTAGACGAGCTGGTTGACCGCGGTGTGCGCGGCGAGGGCGGCCGGGCCGAAGGAGCCGGCCATGAGCGCGGTGATGGAGAAGAAGCCGGCTTCCGAACCGTAGGTGGCCGCGATCGGCGCCCCGAGGCCGATGAGCCGCTTGACGGTGGCCGGGTCCGCCTTGGCCACGTTCAGGGAGAGGAGGGGCGAGAGCTCGCTGTCCCTTCTCGCCGCCATGTAGAGGGCGAGGAAGGACAGCAGGTAGACGGTGGAGGTCGCGACGCCGATCCCGGTGAGGCCCAGTCGGGGCAGTCCCCATGTGCCGTGGATGAGGACCCAGTTCAGGCCGACGTTGACGGCTATGGACACGATGGTGATCTGCAGGAGCGCCTGGGGGCGTCGCATGCCGACGGTGAACTGGCGTATCGCCTGGAACCACAGGCAGGGCAGCAGACCGGGGGCCAGGGCCAACAGCATGGTCCGGGTGCGTTCGACGACGGCGGCGTCCTGGCCGAGCCAGGTCAGGGCCTGGCCGATGAGGATCATGAGGATGGCCCCGGCGATGGCGGCGAGCGTGGCCACGGCCATGCTCGCGCGGACGATGCCGCGGACTTCCGCGTGTCCTTCTCCTTCCCTCTTCTCCGTGCCGGTGTCGGCCGCGGCCCGCTCGACGCGGGCGGCGGCCGAGGCGATCTGGTTGCCGACGGAGGTGACCAGGCCGACGCCCATGGTGCGCAGCTGGTTGAAGATGACGATGGCCAGGCCGCCGGCGGCCAGTTCCTGGGTGCCGAGCATGCCCATCATCACCGTGTCGGTGGTGGTCAGGGCCACCTGGGCGAGCTGGGTGAGGACGAGCGGGACGGCGAGGGTGGCCAGGGCGCGGCTGTCGCGGAGGAGGGTCGTCAGCATGGGAGTTACCGGTTCCTGCGGAGTTTGGTGAGGAGTTCGTCGACTTCCCGTTCCGCTGCGGGGTCGAGGAGGTCGCGGTCCCGCATCCAGTCGTCGTTGAAGACGGTGTCCATGTACTTCTCCCCGCCGTCGTTGATGAGCGCGACCATAGTCGTGCCCGGAGGCAGGGAGGACAGCCGGGTCAGGGCTTCGTACACGACGCCACCCGCGGAGCCACCGATGAGCAACCCGGTGCGGGCTACCGCGCGGCAGGTGGCGAACGCTTCGATGTCGCCGACCTTGACGCCTTCGTCGATGAGGTCGAAGTCGACCAGCGCGCCGATCTCGGCGCCTTCCGGGGTGCCGGTGCCGGACTGGTAGTAGTCGTGGGCCGGGCCGCCGAAGGCGATGGAGCCCTTGGGCTCGACGCCGATGGTGGTGAAGCCGGGTATGAGTGCGCGCAGCTCACGGGTGGTGCCGCAGAGGCATCCGCCGGTGCCGACGGCGCCGATGAGGACGTCGATGTCGCCGTCGAGGGCCTCGTGGAGTTCATGGGCGACGGGGAAGTAGCCGACGCCGTTGGCGGGGTTGTTGTGCTGCTCGGTGAAGATGGTGTTGTCCTGGCCACGGGCCATGTCCTCGGCGAGCTCCTCGCGGGCGGCTGTGGCGAGCTCCTCGGTGCCGTCGTCGACGACGTACACGAGCTCGGTGCCCAGGGCCTTCATGCCGCGCAGCTTGTCGGTGCAGGCGTGGTTGTCGACGACGGCGGTGAAGGTGTAGCCGCGTTCGGCGGCGATGACGGCGAGCCCGAGGCCGGTGTTGCCGGAGGTCGACTCGATGATCCGGCCGCCGGCCCGCAGCTCGCCGGCCTCCTCCGCGGCGGTGACCATGGCGCGCGCCATGCGGATCTTCGCGGTGCCGGTCGGGTTGAACATCTCCAGCTTCAGCAGCAGGCGACTGCCGGTGTCGGTGGTGGCCAGTTCGAGCAGGGGGGTGTAGCCGATGAGGTCGGACACACGGGAGACCACGGGGGGACGCTGAAGTGCGCCGGGCATCGAAAGCTCCTCTTGGGGGACGGTACGGGTGGGGTGGCCGAGCCCCTACGCGTACGGGGCGGCGGCTCAGGTGAAGTGGCGGTCCAGCCGCCAGCGGGGGCGCGCGCGTTCGGTGTGGTCGATGACGACCTTCGGCGGCAGGGTCAGGTCGTGGAAGGGCGACTCGTTGGAGTCCATCTGGTAACCGGCCGTGTTGGGGTAGACGAGCAGGTCCCCGGTGCGGGGCCGGCGGGGGAAGGGGATCTTCCGCCAGGTGAGCATGTCCGACTCCAGACAGGTCGCGGCGCCGATACTCGCGGGCCACGTACCGACCGGTGCGTCCACGCTCCGCGAGAGCAGGTGCGGGTCGGGCAGGTACTCGCTGTTGAACCACTGCTCGGAGAGGCTCAGGCTGGTTCCGTCGACGGTCAGGAGCTGGTAGCCGTCGCGGTCCTTGACGCCCTGGATCCGGAACACGGTCGCGCCGGCCCGGTCCAGCAGCGCGCGCCCGGGCTCCATCAGCAGGGCGACGCCCGCTTCCTTCAGCAATTCGGCGAGGTTCCGGTCGTGGCCCTCGGGGTGGGCTGCGAGCAGGGCCCGGAGCGCGTCGGAGCCGGCGGCCGGGGAGTGGTACGGGTAGAAGTCACCGGCGTCGAACGACTTGGCCGCGTGGTAGTGGCCGCTGTTCTGCTCGCCGAGGAAGGTGTGCCAGCTGTCGGCGTCGGTGTAGCTGACCGCCAGGCCGCCGCCGATGCTGATCCGGCCGGCCTCCAGGCCCAGGGCGCGGGCCTGGAGGCACAGGTCGACCAGGCGGCCGGCGAGGTCGGAGCGCGGCTGGATGGCGTAGCCGGACAGGTGGAAGCTGAAGCCCTCCATGCGTACCGCGTCGCCCGCACGCACGCAGCGGTCCATGGCCGTGCTCAACTCGGCGTCGTTCATGCCGAAGCGGCTGTGCGGCTGGGACGGTGGCAGGCAGCGCAGCAGCAGCCGGCCGGGGCGCGCCGTCGCGGTCGGCACCGTCGTGATGAGTGCGTCGAGTTCGTCGAGCGCGTCCACGGCGATCAGCGCGCCGTGCCGCACGGCGAGCCGCAGCAGCTCCATGCCCTTGGCCGGTCCGGTGACCACGATATTCTCGCCGCGCACGCCGTGCCCGAGGGCTTCGCGCAGTTCGCCGACCGACGCGACATCGACGCCCGCGCCGCGTGCGGCGCAGCGTTCGATCCATACGGCGGCCTTGTTGGCCTTCTTCGCGTAGTACACGAAGCCGTCCACGCGTGCCTCGGCCAGAGCCGCCCGCATCGCGCGCAGGTTGGCGTCGAAGGCGTCCGGCAGCAGGAAGTGGAAGGGTCCGCCGAAGGCGTACGACAGTTCCTCGACCAGTCCGCTGCCCAGGACCGCGTCCGTGGCAGGGTCACGCGGGACGGGCAGAGTGGGCCAGGTGGGACGGTTCACTGCCACAGCGACACCTCGGTCCCCAGGCCCTGGGCGAGGGCGAGCTGGGCGAAGCGGTGGCCGAGGGCGATGTCGGTGACGACGAGGCCGCTGTTGTACGCGAAGACGCGCTCCTCGTCCGAGCGGCGGGCGGCGGCGACGCCCGCGACCACGGGCGGGAACTCCACGTCGACGGCCGGGAGTCGACCGTCGGCGTCGGCCATGTCGGTTCCGGTGACGTTCATCTGCGCCTCGCTCGTGGCGAGGACGCGGTCGGCCTGGTGCAGGGTCGAGGGGGCGAGACCGTGGCCGACGAGGATGGACAGCGCACCGGGCTTGAGCCAGCCCGCCTCGACGGCGGCAGGGGTGTGGGCGCCGGCGGTGGCGACGATGACGTCGGCGTCCGAGGCCGCTTCCCGCAGATCGGTGACCAGCTCGACGTCGCGGTCGGGGTAGTGGTCGCGCAGCTGCTCGCGTACGGCGGTGATGCCTTCGGAGTGGGTGCCGAAGAGCATCAGCCGGTCGAGGTCCGGGAGGGTGGTGAGCAGGAACGGCAGGGCGAGCCGGCCCTGGGTTCCGGTGCCGATGACCAGGGCGCTGCGGGCGTCGGGGACCGCGCATTCCCGGGCCAGCAGCGCGGAGACGGCCGGGGTGCGCAGGGAGCCGATGCGGGCGCAGTCCATCATCGCCACCGGAAGGCCGGTGACGTCGTCGTAGATGGTCAGCGTCGTGTAGTAGTGCTGCTTGTCGCGGCCCTTGTCCAGGCCGTGCTTGTACGAGGTCTTGATCGCGACGACATCGCGGGAGCCGTCACGGCCCAGCATCGCGTAGGAGACGGAGTGCCCGTCCTGCGGCTTGACCGACAGCTTGCGCGGGTTGTCCGACCGGCCCGCGTGGAGGGTGCGGTAGGCGCCTTCCACCGTGGCGACCACGTCGGACAGGGATATCTCCAGTCCGGCCAGGTCCCTCCTGGACAGGATCCGCAGGTGTTTGTCGTCGCCGGATGCGGTCGGGTTGGCGGCGGGGGTGCTCGACGTCTCGGTCATGGTGTTCCTCCGGTCCGTGGACGGGGTGTTCAGGCGGCGTGGGCTTCGAGGGCGGCCTGGCCGTAGCCGTGCTCAGCGGCTTCGGCCGAGGGGCGTGTCCGTCGTCCGGGGACGCGGACGGAGGCGCGCTTGAGCCATCGGTCGGTGCCGTCGTAGCGGGCCTGGAACGGCACCCGGCCATGGACGACCAGGTCGTTGTCGACGACGAGGACCTCGCCCGGTTCGAGGCTCACCGCCACGGATACGCGGGTCAGTTCGGCCTCCAAGCGCCGGTAGGCCGCCCGGTAGGTCTCGTCCGCGTCCTCCAGCGGCGTGTACGCCGGGTCGAAGCGCAGCGTCAGGCCGTCCTCGGTGGCGAACAGCGTGGGGACGGCCGGAGGCGATTGGTCGGCATAGCCCTGTGCTTCGGCATAGGCGTCGTCGGGGAGGATCGGGAGCGCGGGTCGCGACAGGGTCGCGATGTCCTCGTCCGACAGACGTACCTTGCGGATGCTGGCGGCGGTGGTGGCGATGTGGTCGTGGTTGCGCATGCAGCCGAGCATCAACAGGTGCGCACGGCCCGGGTGGAAGGCGTCCTCGGTGTGCGGGCTGAGCAGGACCGTGCTGCTGGCGCCGGTCTGTTCGGTCTCGTGTCCGGGCGAGGGGACGATGTTGTGGACGAAGCGGCCGTTCTGCTGGCCTTCCCACGCGATCGGGTCGCCCATCACGGTGGCGAGCAGCAGCAGCGTGATGTCGTGGAGGGCGCCGCTGTCCCCGGCGGTGGCCCAGCCGGCGGGGGTCGCGCCGAGCGCGTCGTCGTCGGCGGCGTCCAGGCCGCGGAGCACGAACAGGCCGTCGGCGGTGTCGACGGGCCGGCAAGCGTGGCGCAGGGTGTCGCCGAACTGGGCGGCAACCTCAGCAACTCGTCGCAGCAGCTGGGGAGATGTGGCCGATGTGCCGAACTCGCCGAGTATCTTCTCTGCGGCTTGGCGCAGTTCGCCCACCGTAGGAGCGTCGAGCTGGCGGACAGGTGCGATTGCCGTGTTCATGGCAAAGATCCGTTTCCGTCGAGCGACAAAGAGGCATCGTGGCGCGCGCCGGGACGCGGGAGCCGGCACGCGCGCCGGTGGCCGCGCATCCGTCACGGGCAGGCCGGAGCAGCCGCGTACACGGCCACGGAAGACCGGCCCTGACGAACGCCCCGCACGCTAGCAGGGAACTTAGGTAAGGCACACCTTACTGTCGAATCTCCGTCACGTTCGGCGATCTCCCAAGGAGGGGCGCGCGGCACACGGACCGGCGCGCGGCAGCACACCTCACCACTCGGCCGCCCACCCCATCGGGGCTCGGACCTTGCGGTCGCGATTGTCATTAGGATAGGCAAACCTAAACACCCATCCCCCGTTGCCCCGAAGTGGATCGAGGACGTACGTGAACATGAACAGGCGCCAACTGCTGTGGGCCGGTGGAGCGATAGGCACGGCGGCCCTGCTGACCGCCTGCTCGGGGGACGGCGACACCTCCGCCAAGTCCGCCGCCGCGGGCACGAAGCCCAAGAAGGGCGGCACGCTGCGGGTCGGCGCGCTGGGCCGCGCCTCGGCCATCACCCGTGACCCGCACGGCAGTCAGGCCAACGAGTGCGACTACTTGATCATCGCGCTCGTCCACGACACGCTCACCGCGCCCGGCGCCAAGACCAACACCGTTCCGCGTCTGACCTCCGGGTGGAAGGCGTCGGACGACCTGAAGACGTGGCGGTTCACCATCGCCGAGGGCGCCACGTTCCACGACGGCAGCCCTGTCACCGCCGAGGACGTCGTCTGGTCGCTGCGGCGCCTGCGGGGCACGCCGTCCGGCGCCTCCCGCCTGCCGGGCATCAGGGCCGAGAACATCAAGGCAGAGGGCGCCGGCACCGTGGTCCTGGTCTCCGACTACGCCAACGCGGAACTGCCGCTCCTGCTGCGCCTGACGACCTTCGTGCTCAAGAAGGACACGAAGGACAAGGAGATCGAGAAGGCGCCCGGCGCCGGCCCGTTCAAGCTGGAGTGGTTCCGCTCCGGCAACGCCCGTCTCGTCCGCAACGAGGACTGGTACGGCGGCGAGGTCCTCCTCGACGCCGTCGAGGTCAAGATCTTCGAATCACCGCAGGCGATGTCCAACGCCCTGCTCGCCGGACAGATCGACGTCGCCTCCAACGTCGGCGCGGTCGCCGCCCGTACGGCCGAGAAGCGCAAGGACATCCGGATCGTCCGCCGACCCAACGACATGGCGACGCCCATCGTCATGCGTACGGCGGCCGGCAGCCCGTTCGCGGACGCCAAGGTCCGCGAGGCGCTGCGGCTGGCCGTTGACCGGGACGCCATGGTGAAGCAGGTGCTGTCCGGGTACGGGACCGTCGCCAACGACATCCTGGGCACCGGCGACCCGGCGTACGCCCAGGACATCCCGCAGCGCGCCCGCGACCTCACCAAGGCGAAGGCGCTGTTGAGGGAAGCGGGCTTCGACACCTCCAAGACGTACGAGCTGATGACCACCGAGGACGTCTCGGGGCTCGCCGAGTCCGCGACGCTGTTCGCCACCCAGGTGCGCGAGGCCGGGGTCAAGGTCAAGGTGGTGAAGCAGGAGTCCGGCACCTTCTGGGACAAGACCTGGCTCAAGGGCGACCTTTACACCAGCTACTGGGGGACCAACGACTCTGTGGTCTTCTTCGCCAGCAAGACCATGGTTTCCGACTCCGGGACCAACGAAGCGGGCTGGAAGAACGCGCAGTTCGACGCCGCCTACCGCAAGGCCATGGCAACCAAGGACCCGGCCGCCCGCGCCGGGCTGCTCCACGACGTCCAGCGCATCGAGCACGAGGAGTCCGGCTACCTGCTGTGGGGCATGGCCGACGGCATCGACCTCGCCGCAGCCCCGGTACACGGCCTGCCCACCCTGCCCGGTTACGGTCGCGTGCAGCTCGAGCGGGCATGGCTGGCACGCTGAGCGGTACGGCGAAGCAGCCCGCGACCGGGCCGGCCGGAGGTTCTCCCTCCCGGCCGGCCCGGCGCCCGCTGCCCGGGGGCCTGCGGCCGGTGGTGGGTCTCACCGCGCTCCGCGCGCGCCGGGCCGTGG
>NZ_NTGZ01000212.1 GCF_002551245.1 Streptomyces sp. rh34 | reverse complement strand
AGAGACAGCCCCGGAGGCGGACTGACCGCGGCGCCACCGGCGGGCGGGCGCCCGGCCTCCGGGGCGCGGCCTACTCCCCCGTGCCGACCGGGTACCCGATCTCCTTGATGTCCTCGGCCAGTTCGGCGGGGGCCCGCTCGGGGGCGAGGGCGGCGATCACCTCGTCGGTCAGCGGCCGCAGCGCATAGACGTGGCGTACGGCTTCGAGGTCGATGGAGACCTCGAAATGGTCCTCGGCCCACTCCCGGTAGGACTCGGGGGTGCCCGTGACCAGGAGCTGGAAGAGCCAGTCGGCCCCGTCGGAGTCCTCACCTTCCTCCGGGAACTCGATGGACCCCGCCCGCCAGCGGTCGTCGTCGCTCGCGCGCCAGAGGCAGGCGGTGACGACGGGCATGCCGAACTCGTCGGTGAACGA
This sequence comes from Streptomyces sp. rh34, assembly GCF_002551245.1. Lineage (GTDB taxonomy): Bacteria > Actinomycetota > Actinomycetes > Streptomycetales > Streptomycetaceae > Streptomyces. The sequence goes on along the minus strand of NZ_NTGZ01000212.1, from coordinate 12,155 downwards.
GGGCTCGTCGACGTAACGGCGGAACACGGTGGGCACCTCGTCGAGCACCCCGGGCCAGGGGCCGTCGTCCACGTACGGGCTCATCGGCGACTCGTGGTCGAAGCCGCGCGCGTACGCCCCGTCGGCGGAGAAGACCACGCTGTACTCCCCGCCCGAACCGTCCCGCATCGAGGCCATCGCCTCCGTAGGCGACCACCGCGCGTCGTAGCTGTGCCAGCGGTGGTCCCACTCGGGACACAGGATCGCGTCGAGCATCGCCAGGGAACGGCAGAGGTCGGTGAGGGCGGATATACCCGGCAGCCTGCGGGCCACGTCGTGAACGCTCATGGTGCTATCCAACCGCACCGGCCCGGCGGGATCGTTCACGCGCTCCCCCGAACGCCCGCCGGCAGAAGGTGGTCCGCGGCCCCGCGCCCCCGAGGGGGTGCGGGACCACGTCAGCAGGTCACTTCAGGCCGAAGGCCCGGATGATCTCCTGGTCGACGACGAGCCCGCCGGGGCCCTCCGCGTGCGCCTTGAGCGAGACCGACGTCGCGCCCTTCGGCGGGGTGCGGAACGAGGCGGTCCACTCGCCGGCCTCCTCCTTGCGGAGGTCCACCTTCGACCAGTGCTTGCCGTCGTCGTAACTGACCGACAACGAGGCCTTGTCCGCCTTCACCGCGCCCGGCAGCCATTCCTGGGTGCCGGAGGAGAGGCCGATCTCCGTCGGACGGCCGGCCCGGACGTCGCCCGCCAGGTCGGTGTCGACGGCGTAGTCCAGCTGAAGCATCGGGATGTCGGCCCGGTACGCGCCGCCCTCGTCCAGCGCGCCGGAGACGAAGCCCCACTCGGAGTGGGTGCGGGTCGACGTCTTCCAGGTCTCCGCGTCCCGCTCCGAGTCGATCACCAGGCGGTACGGGAGCCTCTCGGCGGCGAGGTCACCGACGTAACCGGCCCTGCCCGCACCCTTCTTCAGCTCCGTGTCTCCCTGGTAGAAGGCGTACGAGGTGGTGTCGTACTCGTTCTCGGGCATCGAGCCGGAGTGGCCCGCGCCCGCGTCCGTCCACGGGGTGATGTTGAACTGGACGTCGTTGGACACCGTGCGGAACGGACCCCAGTAGCCGGTGCCGAGACGGGGGCGGACCACCGGGGCGAACCACTCGGCGCGGTAGTCCTTGCCCGCCCGGTAGTCCAGCTCGGCGCTGCGCATCTCGTGCGCCCGGTCCGACTTCTCCGCGTTGAGGACCGCGTGGTTCTCGTACCAGAAGGAGTCGCCCGGGAGCGGGTTGACCCATTCGGTGCGGACGTCCGGGAACTGCTCGTACTCCTCGAAGCCCAGGCCGGGCCCGTAGTCCGGGATGTCGTAGCGGTAGCCGCCGCCGAGCGTCTTCTTGTGGCCGTAGAAGGTGTTCTCCACCTTCGCGAGCTGGCGGGTCGAGGGGGCGAAGGCCAGCGAGCGGTCCGGGATCGTGCCGTCGTGGCGGTCCACCAGGTCGTACACGTAGTCGGCGAACTTCTTCTGGCCGACCTGGACCTTCTGGCCGCGCTGCGCCGCCCTGATCAGGCTTTCGCCCGCGGAGGACTGGACGGAGGCGACCGGGATGGTGGTCTCCTCGCCGTACGGGGTGTAGCTCTCCATCGCCACGCCGCGCTCGTCGTTGACGACGAACAGGGCCTCGGCCCCGGCGGCCAGCGCCGCCGCGAGGCGTTCGGCGGGAGCGACGTCGGCGCTGCGGGTGATGACAACGGCCTTGCCGCGCGCGTTCACACCCCGGTAGTCCTCCTGCGTGCCCTTGCCCGCGTACACCGCCTTCAGCTTCTGCCTGCGGTCCTCGGCGACCGCCGCGCCGCCCTGGACGAAGACCGGCACGTCACGGCCGTCGGCCTCGACGTCGATCAGCTTCTCGCCCTGTCGCCAGCGGGTCAGGAAGCTGAAGCTGCCCTGTGTGACCTTCTTGGTGGGGCTCGCCCACAACTGGTCGTACGTCAGCGGTATCTGGAACGCGTCGCGCTGGACGGTGCCGTCCGGGGCGGTGCGCGCCATGTCGTAGCGGAGCTGGCGGGTCTCGGTCTCCTTCGGGGTGCGCACGTCGATCCTGCGGGCCTTGGAGGCGTCGAGGGTGACGGTGGTGGAGCCGGTCAGGATCGTCTCGGGGGCCGCGAGGAACGCGACGGCCCTGGAGTCGGGGCGGTCGCCGTCGATGTCCACGGTGGCCCATGCGGTGTAGTTGCCGGGCGGCAGGCGCAGGGTGGTCTCACCGCCGCCGACCTGGACGAGGCCGAGCTGCGGGTCGCCCAGTTCGGCGAGGACGACGAGGCCGTCCATCGGCTTGCCCGCCCGGTCACGGAGCTTCACCGTCAGGTCGTGCAGCTCCTTCTCCTTGGTGAGCGCGAAGCCGGTGTGCGCTACGGTCGCGCCCGCCGCGTCGCTCGCGACGACCTGGCCGGAGAAGGTGGTGTCGTTGTCGACCTTCGCCGGGTCGAGTGACAGGACCGCCTCCGCGGTGCCGCCGGCCGGGACGGTCAGCGTGTCGGCGGAGAGCGTGTAGGCCGGCTCGTCCGTGTCGGTGGCCAGGTTCAGTGTGACGTCCGTGTCACCCGCGTTGCGGTAGGTGATGGTGCGCTCGGCTACCTGGTCGGACGGGCTGTGCGGCCAGTCGTAGGAGGCGACCCGGACCGAGCCGGTGGCCTCGATCGTCGTGTCGATCGCCGCCTTCACGTCGAGCCGGCCGGTGCCCTGCTCGTACGGGGTGTACGCGTCGAGCTTCTCGGACGAGGTCATCAGCGCGTCCTTGATGCGCTGACCGGACCAGTCGGGGTGACGCTGCTTCAGGATGGCGGCCGCGCCCGCGACATGGGGCGTGGCCATCGAGGTGCCGGACAGCGGCTGGTACATGCCCTCGATACCGGGGATCGACTGCGAGGCGGCGGCGTTGATGCCGACGCCGGGGGCCGACAGGTCGGGCTTCAGGCCGTGCGAGCGGACCAGGGGGCCCATCGAGGAGAAGTCGGCGCGGCCGTCCTGCTTGTCGACGGCGGCGATGGTGAGCGCCTGCTCCGCGGAGCCGGGCGAGCCGATGGTGCCCGCCCCGTACGCGTTGCCGGCGGCGATCACGAAGAGCGGGCCGCCGTTGGCCGAGAGGGAGTTCACCGCCTGGGACATCGGGTCGGTGCCGTCGTCGGGCACCGGGGAGCCGAGGCTCATCGAGACGACGTCGGCGCCTTCCGCCTTGGCCCACTCCATGGCCTCGATGATCCCGGAGTCCGCGCCGGATCCCCCGTCGCCGAGGACCTTGCCGACGAGCAGGTCGGCCGCCGGGGCGACGCCCTTGTTGGCGCCCTCCGAGGCGGCGCCGGATCCGGCGATGGTGGAGGCGACGTGCGTACCGTGACCGTTCTTGTCGTCGACCTCCTCGCCCGGGACGAAGCTGCGGGCGCCGACGACACGGTCCTTGACGTCCGGATGGTCGGCGTCGATGCCGGTGTCCAGGACGGCGACCTTGGCGCCCTTGCCGTCAAAACCGTCCGCCCACGCCTGCGGGGCGCCCACCTGCGGCACCGACTCGGTCAGCAGCGCCTCGGAGCGGCCGTCCAGCCACAGCTTCGCGATCCCGCCGTCGAGTGAACGGGCCTTGTCGTGACGGGTGATGGCGCTCCAGAACGTCCGCGCGCCGCCCTTGTCGGCCGTGAGGGCGGCCCCGTGGACGGATTCGAGGGTGCGGACCTTCTTCGCGCCGCGCGGCGCGGTGGGCAGGGCCTTGGCACGCGCGGGCGGGTAGGTGGCGATGAGCGGGACGGAGCCGGTGCCCTCGTCGTCGTATCCCATCCGCACCAGCGCCGAGACGTTGAACAGGCGTCGGTCCAGGGCGCCGGACGCGATCAGCGTGGTGGCCTCGTCGGGCAGGACGTACACGTCCTCACCCGCCTGCTGGATGCGGACGCCTCCGCTCGCGCCGTCGGGGCGGTCCACGGTGACGGTGTCCCGGTCGCCGGGGCCGTCCACGTAGCGCACGACGTCACCGGTGATCAGGGTGACGGTGTGGCTGTCGGTGCGGGTGTCGGGGCTCGTGGCCTCGGCTCGCGGTGCGGGGGCGGCGCCGGCGGTGCCCGCGAAGGGGACCAGCGTGCCGCCCAGCAGGGCGGCCGAGGTCGCCAGGAGCAGGGCTCTGCGTCCTGGGCGAGCGGATCTCGCCCGGCCGGGAACGGAGGAGGGGGAAGAAGTCATGCAGCTGATCTACCGGTAAATCCCGGGCGACCGCTGCGTATCCGACGGGCGGGAAACCGCCGTGGCGGCAACCCGCCCGAGGTGGACGCGGTGTTGACGGGCGTTTCAGGCCACCGAGGCCAGGGGCTGTCCGCTGCTGTCGTGATGGATGGGGGTATGGGCTCCGGTGAGCGGTACGCCGCTGCCGCCCCGCCGGACCGCGACGATCTCGGCGGCGATGGACAGGGCCGTCTCCTCCGGCGTACGGGCACCGAGGTCGAGGCCGATCGGCGAGTGGAGCCGGGCCCGTTCACGGTCGGTGAGGCCGATCTCGCGCAGCCGGTCGTCGCGCTCCAGGTGGGTGCGGCGGGAGCCCATCGCGCCGACGTAGGCGACCGGGAGGCGCAGGGCGGTCTCCAGCAGCGGAATGTCGAACTTGGCGTCGTGGGTGAGGACGCAGAGCACCGTACGTGCGTCGGTCGCGGTCCCGGCGAGGTAGCGGTGGGGCCAGTCGACGACGATCTCGTCGGCTTCGGGGAAGCGTGCGGCGGTGGCGAAGACCGGTCGGGCGTCGCAGACGGTGACGCGGTAGCCGAGGAACTTCCCGGCGCGGACCAGAGCGGCGGCGAAGTCGATGGCGCCGAACACGATCATGCGGGGCGGCGGGACGCTGGACTCGACCAGCAGCTCGATGGGCCGGCCGCAGCGGGAGCCCTCCGCGCCGATGGCGAGCGGGCCGGTGCGGCCCGCGTCCAGCAGGGCGCGGGTCTCGGCGGCGGCGGTCCGGTCGAGCGCCGGGTGGCCGCCGAGCCCGCCCTCGTGGCTGCCGTCGGCGCGGACCAGGAGCGGGAGTCCGAGCAGCTCGTCGGGTCCGTCCGTGACGCGTGCCAGCGCGGCCGCCGTCCCCTCGGCGGCGGCCGCGAGCGCGGCGGCGAACACCGGGCGGGCGGGGTCGTCCGTCCGTACCGGTGTCACCAGGATGTCGATGACGCCTCCGCAGGTCAGACCGACCGCGAAGGCGTCCTCGTCGCTGTAGCCGAAGCGCTCGCGGACGGATTTCCCGTCGTCCAGGGCCTGTTGGCACAGTTCGTAGACGGCCCCCTCCACGCATCCGCCGGACACCGAACCGATGGCCGAGCCCTCGCGGTCGACCGCGAGGGCGGCCCCTGGCTGCCGGGGCGCGCTGCCGCCGACCGCCACGACGGTGGCGACGGCGAACTCGCGTCCCTGCGAGACCCACCGGTGCAGCTCTTCGGCGATGTCCAGCATGGCGTATCTCCTCAGGTGTGAAGGGGCGCGGGGCGGGTCCGGCCATGATCGCAGGACCGGCCCCGGGCGTCAGTGGACGCCGAGCCAGCTCTCGATCGGATTGAGGGCGAAGAAGACGATGAAGATCACCGTCAGTCCCCACATGAAGGCCCCGACCTCGCGGGCCCGGCCCTGGGCGAGCTTGATGGCGCTGTACGCGATGACACCCGCGGCGACACCGGTGGTGATGGTGTACGTGAAGGGCATCAGGACCACGGTCAGGAAGACCGGGATGGCGACCGAGCGGTCGCTCCAGTCCACGTGCCGGGCGTTCTGCATCATCATCGCGCCGATGACGACGAGGGCGGCGGAGGCCACCTCGGTCGGCACGATCGCGGTGAGCGGGGTGAAGAAGAGACAGGCGGCGAAGAAGAGGCCGGTGACGGCGGAGGCGAGCCCGGTCCGGGCCCCTTCCCCGACGCCGGTCGCCGATTCCACGAAGACCGTCTGGCCGGAGCCCGAGGCGACACCGCCGATGACGCCGCCGGCGCCGTCGATGAACAGCGCCTTGGACAGGCCCGGCATGCGGCCCTTGTCGTCGGCGAGCTTGGCCTCGGTACCGACGCCGATGATCGTGGCCATCGCGTCGAAGAAGCCGGCCAGCACCAGGGTGAAGACGATCATGCCGACCGTCATCACCCCGACGTCTCCCCAGCCGCCGAACTCGACGTTCCCGAAGAGCGAGAAGTCGGGGGTGGAGACCGCGCTGCCCTCCAGCTCCGGCGGGCCGCTGCTCCACTTCTTGGGGTCGATGTCGACGATCGCGTTGATGACGATCGCGATGACGGTGCCGACGGCGATGCCGATGAGGATCGCGCCGGGGATGTCGCGCGCCTGGAGCATGAAGATGAGCAGCAGGGTCACGCAGAAGATCAGCACGGGCCAGCCGGCGAGTTCACCGGCCGGGCCGAGGGAGACGGGGGTCGCCTGGCCCTGGTGGACGAATCCGGCCTTGTAGAGGCCGATGAGGGCGATGAAGAGCCCGATGCCCATGGTGATGCCGTGCTTGAGCGCGAGCGGGATCGCGTTCATGATCATCTCGCGGAGGCCGGTGACCACCAGGAGGCAGATCACCACACCGTAGATCACACACATGCCCATGGCCTGCGGCCAGGTCATGTTGGGCGCGACCTGCGAGGCGAGCACGCCGGAGACGCTGAGCCCGGCGGCGAGCGCCAGGGGCACCTTGCCGACGAAGCCCATGAGCAGGGTCGTGGCGGCCGCCGCGAAGGCGGTCGCGGTGATCAGGCCGGGCTGGCTGAGGAGGTTGCCGTTGACGTCCTCCCCGCCCAGGATCAGCGGGTTGAGCAGGAGGATGTACGCCATGGCCATGAAGGTCGTGACGCCGCCGCGCAGCTCGCGCGCGACGGTGGATCCTCGTTCGGATATGTGGAAGTACCGGTCGAGCCATGATCTTCCGGCGGGGACGCGCGAGCCGGGGCCCGCACTTTCCGGGCTGGTTCTCGGTTCCACTGACTGCTGGGTCATGATGCCTGACTCCCAAGGTTCACAGGGGCACCCGCTTGGAGATTCCTGAATGCGGGATTTGGGATGGCTGCGTCGGCTGCACGACCCGGGGACGGCCGGGACGGACGGTGAAGCAGAACGGATGTGCCGGCGGCACGGATGATCCGTGAGGCGATGCCGTGCTCTCGGCACGGCGGTGAAGAACCGCGAGCGGTGCGGTACTTGGTGTCTCCGGGCGGTGCGGGGAGCGGAAAAGTGTGACGTTCTCGGCGCTGCGCACCGCCCGGAGAGTTCGGGGGGACCGCTCGGAGACTGGGCCGGGCGAGCTCCGGTGGGAGGTCGCCCGGCGGGTCTCTCAGGTGCTGGTGAGGTGTTCGGGCCGCACCGGTGTCCTGTTGAGCTCAAGGCCCGTCGCGTTCCTGATCGCCGCGAGGACGGCCGGGGTCGACGACAGGGTGGGGGCCTCGCCGACGCCGCGCAGACCGTACGGGGCGTGCTCGTCGGCGAGTTCGAGCACGTCGACCGGGATCGTCGGCGTGTCGAGGATGGTGGGGAGCAGGTAGTCCGTGAAGGAGGGGTTGCGCACCTGCGCGGTCTGCGGGTCGACGATGATCTCCTCCATCACCGCGACGCCCATGCCCTGGAGGGTGCCGCCCTGGATCTGGCCGAGGACGGAGAGCGGGTTGAGCGCCTTGCCGACGTCCTGGGCGCAGGCCAGTTCGATGACCTTGACCAGGCCGAGCTCGGTGTCGACCTCGACGACCGCGCGGTGTGCGGCGAAGGAGTACTGGACGTGGCCGTTGCCCTGTCCGGTGCGCAGGTCGAACGCCTCGGTGGGCCGGTGGCGCCACTCCAGCTCGATGTCGATCGCCTCGTCCTCCAGGACGTCGGCGAGGTCGGCCAGCACCTCGCCGCCGTCGGTGACGACCTTGCCGCCCTCCAGGAGGAGTTCGGCGGTGGCCCAGGCCGGGTGGTACGTCCCGAACTTGGTGCGGCCCAGCTCCAGGACCTTCTCCCGTACGGCTTCGCAGGAGTTCTTGACCGCGCCGCCGGTGACGTACGTCTGGCGGGAGGCGGAGGTGGATCCGGCGGAGCCGACCCGGGTGTCGGCGGGGTGGATGGTGACCTGGTTGACGCCGAGTTCGGTACGGGCGATCTGGGCGTGGACTGTGACGCCGCCCTGGCCGACCTCGGCCATCGCGGTGTGCACGGTCGCGACCGGTTCGCCGTTGATGACCTCCATCCGGACCCGGGCGGTGGAGTAGTCGTCGAAGCCTTCGGAGAAGCCGACGTTCTTCAGGCCGACCGCGTAGCCGACACCGCGCACGACGCCTTCGCCGTGGGTGGTGTTGGAGAGCCCGCCGGGCAGCGCGCGGACGTCGACGGAGGTGCCCTCGCTGCCCGCCGCCAGCCACTGCTGCTCGGGCGGCAGCGGCCGGGACTTGACCCGGCGCAGCAGTTCGGCGACCGGGGCCGGCGAGTCGCAGGGCTGTCCGGTGGGCAGCAGGGTGCCCTGTTCCATGGCGTTGAGCTGCCGGAACTCCACCGGGTCCATGTCCAGCTTCGCGGCGAGCTTGTCCATCTGCGCCTCGTAGGCGAAGCACGCCTGGACCGCGCCGAAGCCGCGCATCGCGCCGCAGGGCGGGTTGTTGGTGTAGAGCGCGATCGCCTCGATGTCGACGTCCTCGATGGCGTACGGGCCGACCGAGAGCGAGGAGGCGTTGCCGACGACCGCCGGGGAGGCGGAGGCGTAGGCCCCGCCGTCCAGGACGATGCGGCACTTCATGTGCGTGAGCTTGCCGTCCTTGGTGGCGCCGTGCTCGTAGTGGAGCTTCGCCGGGTGCCGGTGGACGTGTCCGAAGAAGGACTCGAAGCGGTTGTAGACGATCTTGACCGGCTTGCCGGTGCGGAGCGCCAGCAGGCAGGCGTGGATCTGCATCGAGATGTCCTCGCGGCCGCCGAAGGCCCCGCCGACGCCGGAGAGCGTCATGCGGACCTTCTCCTCGGGCAGGCCGAGGACGGGGGCGATCTGGCCGAGGTCCGAGTGCAGCCACTGGGTGGCGACGTACAGCTCGACGCCGCCGTCCTCGGAGGGCACCGCGAGGCCCGACTCGGGGCCGAGGAAGGCCTGGTCCTGCATGCCGAAGGTGTAGTCGCCGGTGACGATGACGTCGGCCCGCTTCGCGGCCTCGTCGGCGTCGCCGCGGATGATCGGCTGGCGGTGCACGATGTTGGGGTGCGGGACGTGACCGATGTGGTGGTCGTCGCGGCCCTCGTGCACGAGCACGGCGTCGGGAGCGGTCGCCGAGGCCTCGTCGGTGACGATCGGCAGCTCGCGGTACTCGATTCTGATCTTGGCGGCGGCGCGGCGCGCGGTCTCCGGATGGTCGGCGGCCACGATGGCGACCGGCTCACCGTGGTGGCGGACCTTGCCGTGGGCGAGAACCGGGGTGTCCTGGATCTCCAGGCCGTAGTTCTTCATCTCGGCGGGGAGGTCGTCGTAGGTCATCACGGCGTAGACGCCGGGCGTGGCGAGCGCCTCGGAGGTGTCGATGGAGACGATCTCGGCGTGCGCGACGGTGGAGCGCAGCGTCTGGCCCCACAGCATGTCCTCGTGCCACATGTCGGAGGAGTACGCGAACTCACCGGTGACCTTGAGGGTGCCGTCGGGGCGGAGCGTGGACTCGCCGATGCCGCCCTTGGTGGGCGAACCCTGGGTGATCTTGGTGGGGGTGCCGGCCGGTACGGTCTGGGCCTTCGGGGGCGTCGTCATGACTGGACCGCCTCTTCCTGACGGGCGGCCGCGAGGCGGACCGCGTCGAGGATCTTCTCGTAACCCGTGCAGCGGCACAGGTTGCCGGAGAGCGCCTCACGGATGTCCTGGTCGGACGGCGAGGGGGTGTGCTCCAGCAGCTCGTCGGCGGCCACCAGCAGGCCGGGGGTGCAGAAGCCGCACTGGACGGCTCCGGCGTCGATGAACGCCTGCTGGATCGGGGAGAGTTCGACGGCCTCGCCGGTCTGGCCGTCGGTGGGCCCGGACTGCCGGCGCTTGGCGGCGTCCAGGGTGGTGCCGCAGGCACCGGAGGCGCAGCCGCCGCCCGGGTGGGCGTCCTCGCGGTGCTTGGCGTAGTCGGCCAGGCCCTCGACGGTGACGACCTCGCGGTCCTGGACCTGGCCGGCGGCGACGAGGCACGCGCAGACCGGGACGCCGTCCAGCCGGACGGTGCAGGATCCGCACTCGCCCTGCTCGCAGGCGTTCTTGGAGCCGGGCAGGCCCATGCGCTCACGCAGGACGTACAGGAGGGACTCGCCCTCCCACACGTCGTCGGCTTCCTGCGGACGGCCGTTGACCGTGAAATTGACTCGCATGGTTACGCAGCTCCTTCCAGCGTGCGGCCCGCGCCGCGGTACTGCTCCCAGGTCCAGCCGAGCGTGCGGCGGGCCATGATGCCGACCGCGTGCCTGCGGTACTTCGCCGTGCCGCGTACGTCGTCGATCGGGTTGCAGGCGCCGGACGCGAGAGCGGCGAACTGCTTGGCGATCGCGGGGGTGATGATCTTTCCGTTCTCCCAGAACCCGCCCTCTTCGAGCGCGGCGTTCAGGAACTCCTCGGCCTCCTTGGCCCGGACGGGCGTCGGGGCGGCGGAGCCGATGCCGGTGCGCACGGTGCGGGTCTCGGGGTGCAGCGCGATGCCGAAGGCGCAGACGGCGATGACCATGGCGTTGCGGGTGCCGACCTTGGAGTACTGCTGGGGTCCGTCGGCCTTCCTGATGTGCACGGCGCGGATCAGCTCGTCCGGCTCCAGGGCGTTGCGCTTGACCCCTGTATAGAAAGCGTCGATGGGAATCAGCCGCGTTCCGCGTACGGATTCGGCCTCGACCTCGCAGTCCGCCGCGAGCAGGGCCGGGTGGGCGTCACCGGCCGGCGAGGCGGTGCCGAGGTTGCCGCCGACGCCGCCGCGGTTGCGGATCTGCGGGGAGGCGACGGTGTGCGAGGCGAGCGCCAGACCGGGCAGCTCGGTGCGCAGGTGCTCCATGATGGCGCTGTACGGCACGGAGGCGCCGAGCCGCACGCTCTCCTGACCCACCTCCCACTCGGACAGCTCACCGATGCGGTTCAGGTCCAGGAGGTACTCGGGCCGCCGGTGGTCGAAGTTGATCTCGACCATCACATCGGTGCCGCCCGCGATGGGCACAGCCGTGGGGTGCTCGGCCTTGGCGGCGAGCGCCTCCTCCCAGCTGGCGGGGCGAAGGAAGTCCATGAGTGGCTCTCTTCTTCTCAATCGGGTCGTTCGCTGGGGCTGGGGGACGGCCGGCCCTCGACTGGCTCGTTCATATGGTGTTCACGTGGTGTGTGGCCCAGTACACAAGCCCCGCTCCTACCGGTGCAGTCACCGAAACACTGAAGGAGTTGGCTGGTGTCCGTCCGCGTCTTGTAGATTCGAACGAATGGCGGGAACCAGTAACCTCTCCGCAATTCACAGATACCCGTATCCCCCATGGCTCCCCCACCCCGCGACCTCCTTCACCCACTTCCACCTTCACCTGCTCCTTCACGAACTTCACCTGCTCCCCCTACGGAAAGATCGGCGGCGACGAGATGCGGCTGCGCGCACTGCTGGAGACCGACGCGCTGGGCCTGCGGCTGCTCGGCGGCGAGGACGAGCTGGACCGCGCGGTCCGGGGCGTCATGACGACCGACCTGCGCGATCCCAGCCGCTACCTCTCCGGCGGAGAGCTGGTGCTCACGGGCCTCGCCTGGCGCCGGGGCGCGGCGGACTCCGAGCCGTTCGTCCGGATTCTGGCGGGCGCCGGGGTGGCCGGACTCGCGGTCGGCGAGGCGGAGCTCGGCGACATCCCCGCCGATCTGGTCGAGGCGTGCCTGCACCACCGCCTCCCCCTCTTCGCCGTGGATGTGACCGTGGCATTCGCAACGATCACCGAGTACGTCGTACGTCAGGTCTCCGGCGAGCGGGCGGGCGATCTGGCGGCCGTGGTGGACCGGCACCGGCGGCTGATGACCTCGGGCCCGGCGGGCGGCGGCCCCGAGGTGGTGCTGGACCTCCTCACCTCCGACCTGGACCTGCGCGCCTGGGTCCTCTCCCCCACGGGCCGCCAGATCGCCGGGGCGGGCGCCCCGCTGCCCGGACCGCTGGGCGCGGCGCTGGCCGGGCACCACCTGGCCGCGACCCGTACC
>NZ_NTGZ01000211.1 GCF_002551245.1 Streptomyces sp. rh34 | reverse complement strand
CCACCAGCCGGCGGCCTCGTCCGGGTAGCCGCGCTGGTGCAGCAGGACGCCCAGGTTGTTGGCGGCGGCCCGGTCCCCGTCGGCGGTGGCGGCGCGCAGATACCGCTCGGCGCCGTCCAGCTCCCCCCGGCGCAGCAGCAGCGCGCCCAGGACGCTCATGGACGCGGTGTCCCCCGCGTCGGCGGCGCGCCGGTGGCGCGCCTCGCTCTCGGCGCTGTCCGCGGCGTCGACCGCGTCCGTGGTGTCCTCGTCGGCCGTGCTCGTGGCGGCGCTCGCGTCGACGGCGCCGGTCCGCTGGACCGGTGCGCCCGTCCCGACGATGGCAGCGGCGAAAGCCGCGTCTACCGCGCTTTCAACATCTTGGCCGCGCTGCTGCACAAACCGCCCTGTCTCCAACAGAGTTGCCCTGTCCCCCATAAATACCATCGTCGCACCACCTGTAACCCGCGTACACCTGGTATATCGCGGACAGTGAGGTCACTACAGCGTTTTGTCGACTTGCCCACAGAGAGACAAGTCAAACACGTCCGGAAGCAACTGCTGCCCAGCGAACCGCACTTCACGCCCACAGCTTGGGACCGACACGGCCTGCACACACAACAGGCACGACGAAGGCCCGGATCCCAAGGGATCCGGGCCTTCGTCTTTTCCGTAGCGGGGACAGGATTTGAACCTGCGACCTCTGGGTTATGAGCCCAGCGAGCTACCGAGCTGCTCCACCCCGCGTCGTTGTGTTCAAACCGTACCACGACGCGGGGTGGACTTTTCTCAGCTGCCCTGGTCGGAGCCCTTCTCGGCTCCTTCGGCGGTGTCCGGCTTCCTCGCCGGATCCGCCTTGTCCGCGTCCGCCGGCTTCCCGGCGCTCGCGGGCTCCGCCGAGCTGTCCGGCTTGGCGTCGCCCGCCGGCTTGTCGGCGCTGTCGGCCTTGTCCCCCTCGCTGCCCGCCTTGGGCTGCGCGGCGGCGGCTCGCTCCAGAGCGTCCTGAAGAGCCTCCTGGGCCTTGCCGTAGGCCGGCCAGTCCTGCTCCTGCAGCGCCTTCTCGCCGTCGGAGTACGCCTTCTGGGCGTCCGCGATGGCCTGCTTCAGCGCTGCGCTGCCGGTGGCCGGGGGCTCCTCGGTCTCGCCCGGCGGCTCACTGGTGTCGGGCGGTGTCGTGGCCCCGTCATCCTCGACCCCGAAGACGGCGTTGAGCGCCTCTCCGAGGCTGTTCTCGAAGACGATCTTCGAACCGTACGAGGCGGCCACCTTGCGCAGCAGCGGGTAGTTCTGGTTGCCACCGCGCGTGTAGACCGGCTCGATGTAGAGGAACCCGCCCTCCAGCGGAACCGTCAGCAGGTTGCCGTACTCGATGTCCGAGTCGGTGCCCTTGAGGTTCCTCACGAACTCGGCGACGTCGTCGTTGCCGTTGAGCTCACTCTGTACCTGGCCCGGGCCCTTCACCGTGGACGTGACCCGCAGCAGCCGCTTCTCGCCGTAGTCCTTGCTGGCCGCGTCCGCGTTCACCGCCATGAAAGCACCCAGGTTGGGGCGCCCTCGGGGAGTGAACGTGGTGGTCAGCGAGAACTGCTGCTCGGCCTGGCCCGGCATCTTCATGCTCAGGTAGTACGGCGGAACGGAGCCCGGCTCCTTGTTGGTCGGGTCGTCCGGCACCTGCCAGGCGTCACTGCCGCTGTAGAACTGCGCGGGGTCCTCGACGTGATAGCGGGTGAGCAGCTCGCGCTGGACCTTGAAGAGGTCCTGCGGATACCGCAGGTGCTCCATGAGCTCCTGCGGGATCTCACCGCGGGCCTCGACCGTCCCCGGGAACGCCTTGCGCCAGGTCTTGAGGACCGGGTCCTTGGTGTCCCACTCGTAGAGCTTGACCTTGCCGTCATAGGCGTCGACGGTGGCCTTCACCGAGTTGCGGATGTAGTTGACCTGGTTCTGCTGGGCGACGACCGCGCGCTGGTTGGTGGTCAGCGAGTCGGCCGTGGTGTCGCCGAGCGTGGTCCGGGACGCGTACGGATAGCCGTTGCTCGTGGTGTAGGCGTCGACGATCCACTGGATCCGGCCGTCGACCACCGCCGGGTAGGCGTCGCCGTCGATGGTCAGCCAGGGGGCGACCGCCTCGACGCGCTCCTTGGGCGTGCGGTTGTACAGGATCCGCGAGCCCTCACCGATGGCTCCCGAGTACATGATCTGCGGCTCGCTGAAGGAGACCGCGTACGCGGCACGGTTGAAGGTGTTGGAGAGGCTGACCCCGCTGTCGCCCTTGTAGCTGGTGGTCTTCTCGCCGTCCTCCTCGTAGTCGAGCTCCTTCTGGGGCCCGCCGACGATGGAGTACTGCTGGGTGTTCTCGCCGTAGTAGACCCGCTGCTCGTACTTGCCGAACTCACCGGTGGTGGGCAGCCCCGACTCGCTGAAGTCCGGAGACCCCGTCGGATTCGTCCCGGTGGTCGTGCCCCGGGCCGCGATGGCGCCGTAGCCGTGGGTGTACGTGAAGTGGTCGTTGATCCAGTTCCGCTTGGGCAGACCCTGGATGTTCAGCTCACGCAGACCGATGACGGTGTCCTGCTCCTTGCCGTCCTTGTCCTTGTAGCGGTCGACGTCCAGCGTCTTGGGGAACTGGTAGTAGTTCCTCCGCTGCTGCAGCTGCTGGAAGGCCGGGGAGACGACATTGGGGTCCATCACCCGGTAGCTGGCGGCCGTGCTGGCCGCCGCCCGCAGCTTGGTGTCGTCCTCCGTCGTCGCCTGGCCCTCGTAGTCGTCCACCCGAGCGTCATCGATGTCATACGCGTCGCGCGTGGCATTGATGTTCTTCTGGATGAACTCCGCTTCCTTGGCCTGCTCGTTCGGCTGGACCTGGAACTTCTGCACGATCGCCGGGTAGAGCCCGCCGATCAGGATCGCCGAGAGCACCATCAGGCCGAAGCCGATGACCGGGAGCTGCCAGGTGCGGCGCCACAGCGTCGCGAAGAACAGCACGGCGCAGATGGCCGCGATGCAGAACAGGATGGTCTTCGCCGGGAGGTAGGCGTTGGCGTCGACGTACCGCAGGCCCGTCCAGTTGTCCGCGGCCTTGAAGTCACTGGACTTCACCGCCAGCCCGTACCGGTCGAGCCAGTACGCCACGGCCTTCAGGGAGACGAAGATGCCGAGCAGCACCGAGAGGTGGCCGGTGGCCGCCCCGGTGGCACGGGCGCCGGGGCTCGTGATGCGCAGCCCGCCGTACAGGTAGTGGGTCAGCGCGGCGGCGATCAGCGAGAGCACGGTCGCCGCGAAGCCGAAGCCCAGCAGGAAGCGGTAGAACGGCAGGTCGAAGGCGAAGAAGGCGACGTCCAGTCCGAACTGGGGGTCCTTCTGGTTGAACGGCACGCCGTTGACGTACAGCAGCCACGTGCGCCACTGGCCGGAGGCGGAGGCTCCGCCGATCAGCGCGACGAGCGCCGTGACGGCGAGCAGCACCCACTTCTTGTAGGGGGCGATGCTCATCCGGTAGCGGTCCAGGCTCTGCTGCTCCAGCGACATCGCGCTCAGCGGCGGCCTGAGCCGGTGTGCGAGCCAGATGTTCACACCGATGGCGATCGCCATCAGCAGTCCGAAGACGAGGAACAGCCCGATCTTGGTCCACAGGGTGGTGGTGAAGACGGATGAATACGCGACCGACCTGTACCAGAGCCAGTCCGTCCAGAACCCGGCGAACATGACGAAGGCCATGGCGAGAACCGCCAGGACACCCAAAGTCATGAGCAGGGTACGGGCGCGCCGGGACGGGCGGCCGACTCTGATCCGTGGCCCGGTCGGGCCTCCGCCGCGGTCCGGCATCTGGAAAGCCAACGTGCGCACCTCGTAGTTCGCGGTTGTGTGAACAGGCCCAGCGATCCTAGAGCCCACCTATGCAACTTACTGAGGCTTTACCTAGTTCCCGTTCCCGGGGTGGAAGGAGGCAGGATATTGCCCATGCCCAACGTTTCCCCCGCAGGACCCCCGATGGCCGCGAGTCCGCTCACCGTCGCCGTCCTCGAAATCGACGCCTATGCCTCCAACCTCGGCTGGGACCAGCCCGCCCGGCTGTTCGCCCTGGTCGACACCGCACAGCTGCGGGTCCAGGAGCCCGGTCTCGCCGCTCAGCTGGGCCTTGAGGACCCCAGCTCCTCCGTCGCCGCGCTCACCCCGATCGAGCAGGACGAACTGCCCCCGGGCACCGCGCTCGACGACTTCCTCGGCACGATCGCCTGGCCCGACGCCGTGGTCGGCTGCGCCATGACGGTGGAGCGGCTGATGCTGCCGCCGTCCGCCGAGGCCTCCGTGCCGGACGGTCTGAACGACAAGCAGCTGGCCCAGTGGGTCGCCAAGCACGCCGACCGGCAGGAGGTGCGGATGACCGTGGCCGTCCTGCGGGACGGGGCCCGCGAGTCCGCCGTACGGCTGCGCGAGAAGGACTCCCCCACCGAGGTGCTGACCGGAGCCGGTCTGGTGCCCGGCCTCGCCGAGGCGCTCGCGGCGACGTTCGAGTCCTGATCCGGCCGCTGCCCGGGGCCGTCGTACGGTTCCCGGGCGGCGCGGCCGTCAGCCGGTCGAGCAGCTCGGCAGGCCGGCGGTCTTCCCCGCGCGGATCCGCTCCAGCGACTTCGCGGCGTCCTCGATGGTCTTGACCCGCACCAGGGTGAGGCCGCTGGGGGTGTCCGCCGCGGCCGACGCGCAGTTGTCGTCGGGCGTGAGGAAGTAGCGGGCGCCGGCGTTCCGGGCGCCGACCAGCTTCATGTTGATGCCGCCGATCGGGCCGACCTTGCCCGCCTCGTCGATGGTGCCGGTGCCCGCCACGAACTTGCCGCCGGTCAGGTCTCCCGGGGTGAGCTTGTCGATGATGCCGAGGGAGAACATCAGCCCGGCGCTCGGCCCGCCGACGTCCGCGAGCTTGATGTCGATCTCGAACGGGAACGTGTGGTCCGTCCCGGCCCTGATCCCGACGATCGCCCGGTCCTTCGCGCCCTCCTCGCCGTCGCCCTCGGCGGCGGGAGCCTTCGCGGTCGTGATGGTGATCTTCTCGTCGCCCTCGGGGGCGCGCCCGGCCTTCTCGGCCGCGGCGGCGGTCTTCGCCGGAACGATGGTGAAGGTGACGTCCTCGCCGGGGCGGTGCTCGGTGACGAGCTTCGCCACGTCGCCGGGCTCCTTGACCACGGTGCCGTCGACGGCCTTGATCACGTCGCCCGCGTGCAGCTTGTCCTCGGAGGGGCTGCCCTTGACCACCGTGGAGACCACGACCTGTGTGGCGACCGGGATGTCCAGCTCCTTCAGGGCGGCCACCTTGGCGCTCTCCTGGGACTGGCTGAACTCCTCGGCGTTCTCCTGGGTGGACTGCTCCTCGGTCTTGCCGTCCGGGTAGAGCGTCTCGTGCGGCACCACGACGCTGTCGTGGGCGAGCCAGCCGTAGACGGCCCCGAAGACGTTCATCCGGTAGTCCGCCCCGGTGACGCGGACCGTCGTCATGTTGAGGTGCCCGGATGCCGGGTACGTCTTGCGACCGGAGATCTGCAGGACGGGCTCGCCACGAGCCTCGCCCAGCGTGTTCACCGTCGGTCCGGGGGACATCTCCGAATACGGCACTTTGATCAGCACGCCTGCGCAGAGCAGCGCGATGAGGACGAAGGCGGAGGCGAGCATCGTCGCGGTGCGGCGTGGCATGGAACGACAGTACGGGAAGGGCCTGTCAGTGCACCGCCGGGGCCGGTCCGTACGAGGAGACCGGAACGCGGCGGAAGGTGGTCACGCGGCGTGCGTCGGTCGTCAGAGAGCCCCGGAACCGGAGTGCGATTTCTCCATCGCGTCACGGAACCTGGCGTAGCCGGCGAGTTCGGTGACATCGCCGGTCGTGCGATTGCGGGCAGCCCAACTCGCCCATATCGCACCACCGACAGCAGCGAAAAGTGGAATCAACAGCCAAGCGAGTGCCGCCATCACGACCTCCCTACCCCATGAGCGACCGGATGCCCGATCAGCAGATTAACGATCCGGAAGACCAACGCTCATGGCGGGGGTGCGGTTACGCAAATCGGGGCTGATGCGCCCCGGTCCGGTTTGCGCTCAGCAGGCTCCGACCCACTCCTCCGTGCCGTCCGAGAAACGCTGGTGCTTCCAGATCGGAACCTCGTGCTTGAGGTCGTCGATGAGCTTGCGGCAGGCCTCGAACGCCTCGGCGCGGTGCGGGCAGGCGACGGCGACGACCACGGCCAGGTCGCCCACCTCCAGTTCACCCACTCGGTGGACGGCCGCCAGTGCGCGGACCGGGAAGTCGGCGACGACCTTCTCCGCCACTCGGCGCAGCTCGTCCTCGGCCGAGGGGTGACAGGAATAGCCGAGCGCGCCGACGTCCTGTCCCGCGTCGTGGTTGCGCACGGTGCCGACGAAGAGCGCGATACCGCCCGCCGCGTCGTCGCCGACGGCGCGGAAGACCTCGTCGACGGAGAGCGGGGAGTCCCGGATCGCCAGCAGCCGGACGGGGTCGGCCGCCGCGTGCTCGCCGGGATGGTCGTGGGTGGGTGCCATGCTCCCATCGTGCCGTACGGCTCCGACATCCCGGAATTGCCTGATCTTCCGGCGGCCGGCCGGCCGGTTTGGAGTCTCCTACAGGGCCTCGGACGCGGTGGGCGGTCAGATGCGGCGGCGGGCCTTGCGTGCCCGGCGCACCACGGCGGCGGCGCCGAGGAGGGCGACCGTCGCTCCGGCGGCTCCGGCGGCGGTGGCGTCCTTGCGGCCGAGGCGGCGTCCGGCGAGCGTGTGGCGGCCCTCGACCTCTTCGAGGAGGGCTCCGAGCACCTCCTCGTTCGTCCACTTCGGCCGCCAGCCCACGTCGTGCAGCCTGCTGACGCTGACCACCCAGGGGTGCATCGTGTACGCCAGGTCACCGGCCGGGGACGGGGTGAGGCCGATCCGGTGCAGCCGGGCGGCGGCCCCGAGCGCGACGGCGGAGGGCAGCTCCATCCGGCGTACGCCGCTGAGTTCCTCGATCTCCTCCTGCTCCAGCCAACCGTCGCAGCCGACCGCGAACTCCCCGTCGATCTTCTCCAGGGCGGCGTACTCCAGCGCCGTCACCAGGTCCTCCACGTGACAGAACTGCCAGGTGGGGCGCGATCCGGCGACGACCAGGAGGCGCGGG
Source organism: Streptomyces sp. rh34 (assembly GCF_002551245.1). Lineage (GTDB taxonomy): Bacteria > Actinomycetota > Actinomycetes > Streptomycetales > Streptomycetaceae > Streptomyces. Next base: position 5,480 of record NZ_NTGZ01000211.1, on the reverse strand, counting down.
GACTCGAAGTAGCGGGTCAGGGCGGTGTCGGTGCCGCCGACCAGGACGGTGGGGCGCACGACGGTGACGTTGAGCCCGGGGTGGGCGCGCGGGGCCCGGCGGCCGAGCCGCTCGATCTCCAGGAGGTCGCCGACGCCGGTGGCCTCGGCGGTGGCGCGCAGCTCGGCGTCCTCGGAGAGCGGCACATCGTTGTCGGCGAGCGCCCCGTAGACCATCGCCGAGGTGCAGAGCACCACCCGGTGGACCCCGACGGCCGCCGCGGCGGTGAGCACGGTCTGGGTGCCGCGTACGTTGTACGCGGTGCGGGCGGCGGGGTCGGTCTCCAGGTCGAGATCGAGGGCCAGGTGGACGACGACGTCCGCGCCGCGCAGCTTCTCGGCGATCGCCGGATCCCGTACGTCCAGGATGTGCCAGGTCGCCTCGGAGACCTCTCCCCGGCGTTCGTCGATCGCGATGACCTGCTTGATCGCGTCGGATGCGGCGAGGTGGGCGGTCAGCAGTTCGCCGATGCCGGTGGCGGCGCCGGTGACCGCGACGACGGGGCCCCGGTTTCTGGGGGTCCTGGGGCGTTTCGTTTCGGGTGTGCTCTCGGGCGAGGGGGCGGTCAGGTTTCGCGCTGCGCGAACCTGCGGATCTGGGGAACTCACCGGGCGTCTCCAGCGGTTGTCTTCAGTACGTACCCGAATGACGCGTACGTACCAGGTGGCGTCCATCCTGCCGCAGGCCGGGAGTCGGCGGAGCACTGAGGCCCGAAGCGGGCGTGGTGTCTACGCTGGATGGTGATGTCGGGCAGTCGCCGTCGGTTCGAGCCGGCGGCCCTAGGAGCCGAGGAAACCCGTGAGTGACACCCCATTCGGATTCGGCCTTCCGCCGGAGGAGCCGGAGAACGGCGACGAGGGCAAGAAGAAGGACCCCACCGATGGTGGGCAGAGCGCGGGCGGGCCCGGGGGCCCGTTCGGATTCGGGCCGGGAGCGGGCGGGGACAACCCGTTCGCCGCGATGTTCGGCTCGATGAATCCGAACGATCTCGGCGCCGCCTTCCAGCAGCTCGGTCAGATGCTGAGCTACGAGGGCGGTCCCGTGAACTGGGACATGGCCAAGCAGATCGCCCGCCAGACGGTCTCGCAGGGCGCCCCGGACGGTTCCAAGGACGCCAGTGTCGGCCCCTCCGAGCGCACGGCGGTCGATGAGGCGCTGCGGCTGGCGGACCTGTGGCTGGACGGCGTGACGTCGATGCCGTCCGGTTCGGTCTCCACCGTGGCGTGGAGCCGCGCGGAGTGGGTCGAGGCCTCGCTGCCGGCCTGGCAGCAGCTGGTCGACCCGGTGGCCGAGCGGGTGGGCCTGGCGATGGGCGATGTGCTGCCCGAGGAGATGCAGGCCATGGCGGGCCCGCTGATCGGCATGATGCGGTCGATGGGCGGTGCCATGTTCGGCCAGCAGATCGGCCAGGCCGTGGGCGTGCTGGCCGGCGAGGTGGTCGGTTCCACCGACATCGGGCTGCCGCTGGGGCCTGCGGGCAAGGCCGCGCTGCTTCCGCTGAACGTGGAGAGGTTCGGCAAGGACCTCAGCGTCCCGCAGGACGAGGTCCGGCTGTATCTGGCCCTGCGCGAGGCCGCTCACCAGCGGCTCTTCGCCCATGTGCCGTGGCTGCGGTCACATCTGTTCGGCGCCGTCGAGGCGTACGCCCGCGGCATCAAGGTCGACACCAGCAAGCTGGAGGACGTCGTCGGCCAGTTCGATCCCTCACAGCCGGAGCAGTTGCAGGACGCCCTTCAGCAGGGCATGTTCCAGCCGGAGGACACGCCCGAGCAGAAGGCGTCCCTGGCCCGTCTGGAGACGGCTCTCGCCCTGGTGGAGGGCTGGGTGGACGCGGTGGTCCACGAGGCCGCGAAGTCCCGGCTGACCTCGTCCGACGCGCTGCGCGAGACGATGCGCAGGCGCCGTGCCTCCGGTGGACCGGCCGAGCAGACGTTCGCCACGCTCATCGGACTCCAGCTGCGCCCGCGCCGGCTCCGGGACGCCTCGCGCCTGTGGGCCTCGCTCACGGACGCCCGGGGTCTGGAGGGCCGGGACGCGCTCTGGTCCCACCCGGACATGCTGCCGACGGCCCACGACCTGGACGACCCGGACGGCTTCGTCCATCACGAGCAGGCCGACTTCTCCGAGCTGGACAAGATGCTCGGCGAGGCGGCGAAGGGCTCGCGGAAGCCCGCGGCGGAGGACGAGCCGAAGCCTGAGCCCGTCGAGGGCAAGGACGACGGCAAGGGTGGCGGCGGGGACGAGGGCGACAGCAAGGACGAGGGCAAGGGTGGCCACGACCAGTGACCCTGCACGACGACGCCGTTCTCGTCCTGAAGGGGTATGCCCCCGGGGACGAGCACGGTGACCAGGCGGAGCTGCGTCAGGCCTATCTGGACCACCTGGCACAACACGACGACGGCATGTGGAAGGCGTGCGGTGCCGGGCATCTGACCGCCAGCGCCCTGGTGATCGATCCGGTGCGGGAGAAGGTTCTGCTGACCCTGCACCGCAAGCTCCGGATGTGGCTCCAGATGGGCGGTCACTGCGAACCGCAGGACGTCGGCCTGGAGGCGGCGGCGCTCCGTGAGGCCACGGAGGAGTCCGGCATCACGGGGCTCACCCTGCTGCTCGGCGGACCGGTCCGGCTGGACCGGCACCCGATTCCGTCTCCCTGCACCTGGCACCTCGACGTGCAGTACGCGGCGCTGGCCCCGGCCGGAGCGGCGGAGCGGATCAGCGAGGAGTCCCTGGAGCTGCGCTGGTTCGACTACGAGGACGTGCCCGGTGTGGCCGACGCCTCCGTCGGGCGCCTGCTGAAGGCGACGCGGTCCCGGCTGTAGCGGCAGAGACCGCACGGAATTGCGTAAGGGGCGGCCTCCTGGAGGCCGCCCCTTACCGCTGTGCTCTGCGGGCGCTGGTCAGTTCCAGGCGTTGTTCTGGTTCTGGCCGTGGGAGCCCTGCTGGCCCATACCGAACTGGGCGCGGGCGCCCTGACCGATCTGGGCGCTCTGCGGAGGCATGACCTCGCTCGGCTGGACCAGGGCGAAGCCCTGGCCGAGGAAGCTCAGCTCCCAGCCCTCCCCGGTGTTGCCGCGACGCCGGAAGACACCGGCGGAGTGTGTCTGGGCCTGCATCTGCACGCGCAGGGAGCTGGACCAGGCGACGATCGCGTCGGCATCGGCGTTGACGTACTTCTCGGGCGTGACCTGCATCATCAGGGGCCGGCCCGAGGTCATGAGGGCGACCTTGCCCGAGCCGGAGATGTTGAGCTGGTACTTGCCGCTGCCGGAGATCCCGTACTGGCTGTCCACCGCGATGACCTCGGTGTGCAGCGAGGAGTCGAGCGCGAGGACGTAGGAGCTGTCCACGGTCATCCCCTCTCGGTCGACGTCCACGACGTGGATGTACTGCGCGAGGTTGGCGAGGTAGACGGTGCCCTGGCCGGACACGCGCATCAGGTCGAGGCCCTCGCCGGTGTTCGCGCGGGCGCGGCGCTGGCCCTGAGACTGGTATTCCCCGTCGAAGTCCATCAGGCCCTGGTAGGCGACCATCGCGCCCTTACGGGCGAGGACGTCGTCGTGGCCGGTCAGCGAGACCCGCAGGAGCTGCGGGTTCTGGATCGCGTAGCGGTCCTGGGTCTGCTGCTCGGTGTGGCTGAAAAGCGGACTCTGCATGATGTGTTCTCCCTCCCCGTCAGTTCCGGATCCGCAGACGGTCCGTGCTGTCCTCGCTCGGCTGGACGACGACGATGCCCTGGCCGGAGAAGCCCATCTGGTACGCCTCGCCGCTGCCGCGGCCGATCAGCGAGCCGGCCTTGAAGCTCCGCTTGCCCTTCACCTTGAGGTTCGGGGACCAGGCGACGAGTGCGTCCGGGTCGACGTACGTCTCGTCCTCGCCGCGTCCGCAGTCGACGACGATCGGGGTGCCGCGCGAGGTGATGGCGACCCATCCGGTGCCCTGGACGACGACGTTCCACAGTCCCTGTCCGGCGAACTTGGCGAGCCCCTTGACCTTCTCGACGCCCCAGGTGAGGTGGGCGTCGAAGGCGAGGAGGTTGGTGCCGTTGACGGAGATCGAGTCGTTGTTGAGGTTGACGACGACCACGTCGGCGCCGTAGTCGGCGAGGTAGAGCAGTCCGTCGCCGGAGCACTTCATGACGGGTGCGCCCTCGCCGGTGATCCACTGGGAGGCGATCTGCCGGGCGGCGGGCGGGTTGGGCTCGTACTGGATGAAGCCCTCGTACGCCACCATCGAGCCGGTGCGCGCGAAGAGGTCCTGCCCGGAGGCCATGGCGACCTTGAGCATGGTCTTGCCGTGGTTCTCCATACGGGCCGTGACCGGGGTCGGGGCGAAGCCCGCGAGTTGCTGATTCATGACGGGCTCCCTCAGACCTCGTAGGGCTGGACGACGATGAAGTTGCCGGGGGCTCCCCGGAACTGGAGGTTCACGGTCTCCCCGCTGTGTCCGGGGTACGCGTTGCGGCGCAGCCGGACCTGGCTGGAGACGATCACCTGGGAGGCGGCCGACCAGGCGACGACGGCGTTGCAGTCGGCGAACGTGGTGGGCGTGACCGGCAGGACGACCGGGGTGCCGTGCGTCTTCACGATCACGGTGCCGGTGCCCTGGAACTGCATGGTGAACAGGGCGCCGCCGGGAATGCCGTGCCCTTCGACCCTGCGGACCTCGTACTGGAGGGACTCGTCGAAGGCGAGGACGTTCTCGGCGGAGACGCAGATGGCATCGCCCTGCAGCTCGATCGGATGCAGGTACGAGCCCTCCTCGGCGAGGAAGACCTGGCCGCGTCCGGTACACCGCATCAGCTGCATTTCCTGGCCGGTGGCGTTGCCCACGGCGCGGCCGACGAACCCGGCGCTCTTGTAGCCGAAGTCCACCTTGCCCTGGTACATCACCATGCTGCCCTGGCGGGCCAGGACCCCGCCTCCCCCCATGGTCAGGTCGACCCGCATGAGCTGCTGGTTCTGCGGGGTCCAGCGCTGCCCGGTGGCGGTCTCCTTGTACGGCTGCAGGGCCGCCTGGAGCCCCGCGCCCGCGGCCGGCGCTCCGTGGGGCACGCCCTGCGGGACACCCGGCGGCATACCGACGGGGGGCTGCTGACCGTACGGGGCCGGCGCGGGCTGACCGTAGGGAGCGGGGGCCTGCTGGCCGAAGGGAGCGGCGGGTGGGGCGCCCTGGCCCGGGACCTGGCCGAACTGGGGCTGGTGCGGCTGGGGCTGCTGCGGCTGGCCGTACGGGGACGGGGCCTGGGGCGCCTGTGGAGCCACGGGTGCCTGGGGAGCCACGGGTGCCTGGGGCATCTGGGGGGCCAGGGGGGCCGCGATCGTCGGCGCCGCGTGCATCGGCTGCTGCGGTGCGGGCGGCGGCGTGGGCGCGGACGGGGCTCCGAAGGACGGCGCGGGCTGCGGGGCCGGGGCCGGGGGCGGCGCACCGAAGGCCGGGGG
>NZ_NTGZ01000210.1 GCF_002551245.1 Streptomyces sp. rh34 | reverse complement strand
GGCGACGGCCGCCCGGTCCACCTCCGCCGTGTCCCGCAGCCACGCCGCCGCCGTGCGCAGCTGCGGCAGGGGGACGAACCGGCTCACCGGCAGGGCGGGCCCGGAGGCCCGCCTCGCGCGGGCGGCCTCGGTCAGGACCTGGCGGGTGACGTGCTCGTCCACTCCGCCGACGGCCAGGGGGTGCGCCGCGATCACCCGGCTCAGCAGCTGCGGCCAGAACGGCCCCGCCTGCTGGAGGTCCGGATCGGCGAACCACATGTCGACCACCGCGGCGGCCCCGGCGACCAGGGCCGGGAAGTCGTCGGCCACCACCACGTCCGGGCCTGCCACCAGCTTCAGGGCGCGCACCACCCGCAGCAGCTCGGAGCGGACGCGCGGTGACGGCTCGGCGCCGAATCCGGCCTGTTCCGCCAGCCGGTCGAGGTCCGCCCCGTCCGGTTCCGGGCGGCTGGTCTCCCACCACCAGGTGCGGCCCTGGGCGTCGGTGGCCAGCACCCGGACCGGACCGTCGTCGAACCGGACCACTCCCTGCGAGGAGTAGGAGAGCCGCGTCGTGCGCCGCAGCTGGTTCGCCAGGTGCTGTCCGAGCGAGAGGGCGTCGTCGCCGAGCGGATCGGCGGCGAACGGCACCGGGAAGGTGCCGTCGAACTGCGAGACGTCCCGCGCGGATCCCTCCTGCGGGGCCCCGGAGTGACAGATCACCATGTCCAGCCAGTGATCCTTCGGCAGGTTCACCAGACTCTTGCGCCGCCGCAGCCACCCGGCCGCCTCGTCCCGGCCGGCCGCACGGCTGCCGCCGCTCGCCAACGGCAGTGACAGCGCGCCGGGCAGCCCGTGGCCGGCCAGGCGGTAGGCCTTCTCCGGCGCCCCGGGGTCCGGCATCGGCGCCCTGTCGGAGAAGGTGTTCGTAGCGGCGTCCCAGTGCACGTAGAAGGACATCCGGTCGAGTTCGCGGTAACTCTCCCGCTCCCCCACGAGTTCGGCGGGCTGGTGGAAGCTGCGTCCCATCTGCCGGCCGGTCCGCGAGCTGACGATGGGCTGGGTCACCACGTCGTGGTGCCAGGCCGGGGCGTCGTCGTCCGGGTCGGGCGCCAGGCCGGGCAGGACCGGGAGCCAGGAGCCGTCCGGCAGTCCGTCCCGGTGGAGTACGGCGATCGTGTTCGGGGAGGCCGGGTCGGGGTTGCGGTGCGCCAGGCCGCTGTGCACCCACACGGTGCGGCCGGTCCGGTCGGCGAGCTTGCGCGGCAGCTCCAGGTAGCGGTCTCCGGCGGACGGCACGGCCAGCACGATCGGGGCCCCTGCTGGCAGCGGGTGGCGCGCCAGGTCGGCCGCGACCAGCTCGGCGAACTCGTCGGCGTCCAGCTCCTGTGTGGTCCCGTCCGGCAGCGGCGCCACCACCCTGTCGTGGCCGCCTTCGGCCAGTACCGCGTACGGGGTCACGTCCCACGGCCACGGCGCGATGTCCGGGGTCCCGGTGGTGGTGGCGCCCGTCGGACCGGCCGTGAGCCGGTCCACGAACAGTGCGTCGATGTCGGCGGTGCCGGTACCGGTCCAGTTCAGGCCCGGCACCCGGGTGCCCCCCGCGGAGACGTACCGGGCGCGGTCGGCCGCGAGCAGGCCCTGCTCCTCCAGGTGGAAGGCGGTGAGCGCGGCCAGGCTCGTGGCCCGCCCGGCGGCGAGGGCGCGGCCGGTCATCGTGTACAGGTCGCGGCGCATGTCCGGGTCGACGAGCACGGACGGAGCCAGATGCCAGATCCGGCGGGCGACGGCATCGATGTCCAGGCGCCCGGGGCGCAGGGCCCGGTCGGTGCGGCGCAGCGCGTCCAGGGCGTCCACGGCGGCGGCGTGGCGCGGGGACGTGACGGCGATGGTGGCCTGGCGCCCCAGGTCGGCCGGGCCGATCCGCCCGGCCGGAGGCACGGTGACGCCCCGGCTCGGGACCCGGCTCCTGCCGCGTGCGGTGATGGTGAAGTCCCGCACGCCCAGCGGCGTCCACCCGGCCGGAAGGCGGGCCTGCAGGGTGCGCAGCGCGTGGTCGAGGTGGCGGACGAACAGGTCGCGCGCGGACTGCGCCCGCTGGTCTCCCTGTGCCTGCGCGGCCTGGTCCCGGTCGCGTGCGCTGCCCGCCCCGCGCGCGTCCGCTCCGTAGCCGGCGATGTCGATCCTGGGCAGCGGAACCCGGTTGCGCCGGTTGCGCAGAGCGGCCTCCGCCACCCGGTGCGCCAGTTGTTCGACACCGCGTCCGGCCTCGTCGGCCGGGTGGGCGCCCTGCGGGGCGAACGGTACGAGGCTGAGCGGTGGCAGCGTGGTGAGGGACCGGGCGGGCGGGGCGACGGGCACGGCGTACACCGGCTGTCCGCCGCCCGTGTCCAGGGCGACGGGGGCCGCGGTGACCGTGTCCGCGTCCGGCATGTCCAGGTCCTCCGGGGCGAATCCGGGGAGGACCTCCCCGGACAGGCCGAAGGTGAGGTCGAAGTCTGCGAGGGCTCCGAAGGCGTCCGGGTCGAGGCGGTCCGGGGCCGACGGGAAGGCGGCTTCGGGCAGGTCCAGATCAGACAGGTCGAGGTCGGGCAGGTCGAGGTCGGGCAGGTCGAGGTCGGGCAGGTCGAGGTCGGGCAGATCGAGGTCGGGCGGGTTCCCGCCGGGTTGTGACTGCAGCGCCGGCCGTCCGGACGCCGCTTCCCCGGCCGCCGGGCCGGTGAAGGGCACTGCGGAGTTGGTCGCCGGGAGCGGGGGGTGCGCCGGGGCAGGGGCAGGGGTGTCGAGCAGGGCCTGGGCGTGCTCGTCGGGGAAGAGCCCGTCCCGGGCTACGCGGTCGCGCAGTTCCCGCTCGGTGAGCGGGTGGACGTTCCAGTACCGGCCCCAGTTGTCCTGGTAGTCCAGTGCCGGGTCGTGGTCGGGAATGCCGTCCAGCGCCAGCTGGGCGCCGCGCATCACCTCGTGGAACGAGTGGTGGCCCGCCGACAGCGAGGTGGCGATCATGCCGGCCCGGATCAGGCCGAGGTCCAGGTCGATCCCCCACTGGTCCCGCATCCGGGCGGCGTGCACCAGGAAGCGGTAGGTCGAGCCCGCGGTGCCGGTCGCGACGAGACCGCCGGAGTCCTCGGACTGTCCCTGGATGCCGGAACTCATCGCGAGGTCGTACACCGAGGTCGCCGGCAACCAGGTGAGGCCCTGGTCGTCGACCGCCAGCCGACGTTCCGCCAGGCTCAACGGAGGACGCACGTCGTCCGGGTGGGTCCGGACCACATGGGCCCTCGTGGCCCGGGCGAGCGCCGCCTGCTTCTCCTGCGGGGAGAGGCTGTCGTCCAGGTTGAGCTCCTCGGCGAGCCGCTCCAGCTCTGCGCGGGCTTCCGCCTGCCGGCGGCTGGGCCTCTCCGCCTCGATCTCCGGGTGCTGGTCCTCGCGCCCGCCGAGCATATCCGGCACCAGGTCGCTGGAGAGGCCCTGGAACAGGAAGGTCACGAGTTCCCGCAGGTTCCCGCTCCGCAGCACCTGCTGGAGTGCGGGCCTGCCGGTTCCGACGGAGCCCGCCATGCTCGGGTTCTCACTGCCGAACGCGGCCAGCTGCCTGGGGAACTGCTGGCGCGCCCGCTCCCACGCGGCGCGCGCCATCTTCCGGAACTCCTCGGTCACCCTCTCGTTCTCGGCGAGGTGCCCGGCCAGGCGCCGCTCGAAGGCGACGGACTCCTCGGCGTAGCGGATGCGGGCCCGGACCCAGGCGGGCACCTCGACACCACGGTCGGGGCTCGTCGCCACGGACCGACGAGGTGTCCGGGACCCGTCCCGGGCGGGAGAGGTGGCCGGCTCGGCGCTCCCGGCTTCCTCGGCACCGGGGCCGGCGGCCGGGGCGCGGACGGAGGTGGGGCGGGGCAGCGTGGGCGTCTCGGGCCGGGGCGGTTCTCCGAGGGGCCCGTGGCGGTCGGGGTGCGGTGCCGGGGTGTGGCGGCGGTCGTCGATGTCGACCGTCACCACCCGTCCCCGGTCGGGGTCGGTGGCGCGACGGACCCGCTTCGCGTCCTGGGTGAGCTGGAAGTCGGAGAGTGTGACGTGCGGTCCCGGGGTGCCTTCCTGGAACGTCCTGAGCAGTCGGCCGAGCCGGTCGCCCAGCGCGTTGGCGACCGCCTCGGCCCGCTTGCGGCCGCTGGTCCGCGAACGGTTGCCGTGCCCGGTGACGGTGACCGTCGGCAGGGGCAGCCCGTTGGCCCTGTTCCACAGGCCCGCGCGGGCCAGCGACAGCGCCAGGGCGTTCAGGTTCTCGTCCGCGTCGGACAAGGTGTGCTGCTGCTCCGCGAACCGTAGGGTCCGCTGGTGCGGGCGGGGCGTGTGCCCGTGCAGGGCCACCGTGGTCAGCGGGTTGGAGACCGCGGGCGAACCCTCCGACAGCAGTGCGGCGTTGACCTCGTGCGCCGACTCTCCCGGGCGCTTGCTGTAGGCGCGGAAGAACCACAGGTCCTTGTCGTCCGTGCCCGGCGCCGCGGCCCGGACCGCGTCCCGGGCGCGGGTGCGGGCCTGGTCCACCTCGCGCTGTGCCAGCGCGTGCTCGGGGTCTCCCTCGGCGAAATACCAGCGGACCTGCTCCGCCTCGTGGACGCCGGCCAGTGCCCGTGCGGCGCGCGCGAAGCCCTCCAGCCGGGCGACGTCCGCCGCCTCCGCGCCACCGCGCCGCGCCGACTCGGCGCGCCGGTCGGTCTCCTGGGCCAGTCGGCCGAGTTCGTCCGCGTCGTAGCGGTCGAGGTTGTCGTCGACGATGGCGTCGAGCCGGTCCGCCGGGATCTCGGTGCGGGAGTGGGTCTCGTTCTCCAGGGTGATCTGATGAGTGCCGTCCTCGCTGGCCAGCACCACCTGGGCGAAGTGGTAGGGGGCGTGCGGACCGACCCGGTCGCCGGGCTTGGCATGGTTGTGGGTGAACAGTTGGGCGCCGCCGTCGTTCGTGGTGCTGACCGACTGGATCAGATAGCCCTCGCCGACCTCCGCCCAGGCGAACTGGTTGACACCGGTGCGGGCCGCGGCTGTGCTCAGCGGCCCGCGCAGCGTGTTGTCCGGCGTGTGGCTCAGGGCCCTGCCGTACGTCTCGCCCGGGGTGGGCGCGCCCACCACGCCGCCGGTGAAGCGCGGGTCCGAGCCCGCCTGACGGGCCGCCCAGTCGGGGGTGACGCCGGTGGCGGGGCGGGTGCCGTGGGCGACCTCCGTCAGTGCCTGGGCCACGTGGTGGGTGCCGGTGACCTCCCGGCCGTGCAGTGCGTTGACCGGGGCCGTGGCGACGGTGCCGTCCGGACCGCGGAAGGCGATGTGGGAGAGCGGCGCGGCCTCGGCTCCGGCGACCATCCGGGCGAAGTCCCGGGTGAAGGCGTGCTCGGAGGCGCCGGACGCGGTCAGGAACCGTGGCTCCACCCGGAACAGCGGCTCGCCCGTCGAGCCGTCCTCCCGGGTCAGGAGCACGCTCATCGAGGGGTCGGCCACCAGCCTCACCCCGGCGCCGGTGGCGGCCAGTCGCGCGGAGGAACGCTCGATCGCCGCCCGGGTCGCGTACACCTGCCTGCTCCGGCCGGTGGTGTCGTCGCCGGCCGAGTGCAGGGCGAGCGTCCGGTCCGCGGAGATGTGCAGCGGCGGCCGGTCGGCGGCGTGGACGGCACCCTGGTCCTGGTGCGGCAGGACCAGGGCGGGCGCGTCGGACCCGTCCTCGGCCCGTACCTCGCCGACGGCCCGGGGCCGCGCCTCGGTGAACAGCACCCCGGTGCCGCTCTCGTCGACGACCCGGTAGTCGCGGGTGACCAGGGGCCGGGGGCGCAGGGCGTCGATCCGGCGCTCCCACTGGGCCCGGTCGGCGAGCCGGTCGAACTCCGCGTCCCCGTCGCTGGTGGAGCCGCTGTCGCTCTCGGTGTCACTGTCGCTGTCGTTGTCGCTGCTGAGGTCGCGGGCGCCGGTCAGGCCGCGGTCCTGCGGTGGTGGCGGTGTGGCCCAGCCCGGAGCGTCGTCCCCCGGATTCCGGTGCACCACCAGGCGGCGGTCTCCGGTGGTGGGGTGGGTGGCAGCCTCGGCCGGGCCCAGCGGGTACCAGACGGGGCGAGCCGTCGTACCGGCGACCATGTTGGCGACCGGTGCGGCGAACGCCGGGGGGAGCGCCAGGACGATGTCCGCGCCGCGCGGTCGCCGGGCGTCGTAGGAGACGATCCGGGCCATCTCCACGGCGTCGCGGACCACGAAGGTCCGCCACGGCGTGACGATCTCGATGCCCCCGCCGTCGGATTCCTCGGCCACGATCACGTACGGGCTGCGCCATGGCGCGGGCTGCCGGGCGAAGTCGCCGGAGCGCTCGGTGAGGTAGGAGTCCAGCTCCGGAAGGCGTCGGCCCGTCCCGGTGAAGTCCCGTCCGGCCGGGCTCCGGTCCGCGGTGCGCAGCAGGGTCTCCTCGGCCAGTGCGTCCCGCCGGGTCTCGATCTGGCGGTCGATGAAGTACCCGGCGAGGCCCTCGGCGCTCTCCAGGTCGTCCGAGGACGCCTCCAGCGCCAGTGCCCCGAGATCGAGCACGTCCTGGGAGCTCACCCGGGCCCGGCGGGGAAGGTGCAGGACCCCGCGGGTGAGGTCGGCCAGCCCGGCCCGCGGCGGACGGCCACCCGCCGCCTGCTCGACCAGCGCGTACAGCGCCTCGGAGGTCTCCTGGAGCCGGGGGCGCGGGGCCCTGCTCCACTGCGGGCCGAACACCGTGCTCAGCCACCGTGGGTCGGCCCAGGCCGGAGGGCCGTCCTCGGTCTCGGAGTCCGTGTCCTCGTCCGGCTGGGGCCGGGCGCCGGAGAGCGTGTTCAGTTCGTACGCCTCCTCCACCCCCGGCAGACCGGGTACGGGGGTGTCGGTGGTGACGGGCGGGTCGATGACCTCGGGGTCGGCGTCCGGAGGGGTGATGATCCCGGTGTCGGTCGTGACCGTCGGGTCGATGACCTCGGTGCCGGTGACCGGCGGGGCCGGGGGGGTGTCCGGGCCGGCGGGCTTCTTCCGCACCGGGTTCCCGTCCTTCGGCGCGGGCGCCGGGGTGCGCGGGAGCAGCGGGACGAAGTCGCCACCACGGCGGCGGAGCCGGAGGACGGGGGCGTCGGCGGACGGGCCGGGGTAGGTGTGGGCGGTGCCGTTCTCCTCGATCAGCGTGACGGTCGTCCCGGTCGCGGCGGCGGCCCACTCGGCCACCGCGCGGTCGGCTTCCGGGCCCCACGGGGCATCGGCCAAGTGGCGGCGCAGGTGGCCTTCGCGGGCGTCCTTGCCCGGCGCGGGTGCGCCCGGGAGGGGACGGGGGGCCGGGGGCGTGAAGAGCGCGTCGCGTTCAGCCGGGTCGCCGGGCAGGCCGTTCAGTCGCATCAGCTGGGCGGGCGACGCCCCGGCACGGTGGCGGAGCCGCGCGGCCTCCTGGCGGTCGGGGCCGGGCTGCGCGGCGGCCTGGCGCAGGGCCGTGGAGAGCGCGGCGAAGAAGCCGTTGCCCCGGCCGGCGGGGGTGCCTTGGGTGTAGGTCGCGCCGTCGGGGGCGGTGAGTACGCCGTCCCGGTCCAGGCGGTAGCGCGGGCCGGTGACGTCGGCCGGCGGCAGCCAGGGGGCGGTGGCGTGGCTGCGGTGGGTGGGTGGCTTCGCGGGCGCCGTCGCCGTGGACGTGGTCGTCGTGGACGTGGTCGTCGTGGCCGTCGGCAGCGGTGTCGCGACCGGGGGCGCGGTACCGGCCGGGAGCGTGGCGTGGAAGAAGCCCCCCTCGGACAGGAGCACCGGATCGGTGGCCGCGTCGACCGCGGCCGGATCCGCTCCGTGCGGGACGAAGAGCTGCTGCCGCCCCTCCCCCGTCACCACCGTCAGCGGGGTGCCCAGGACCCGGGCGGCGAGAGCGGGCAGCAGGTCGGCACCGCCGTGGTCGCCCGCGCGGCGCTCGGGTGGAGCCGCCTCCCCGGCGTCCCGGTCCGTCGTGTCCGCTGCCGGGGGCTCGGCCGCGAATGGGCGGGACAGGGCCGCGATGGCCAGCGCGACCCGTTGTTCGGGCGTCGGCCAGAACGTCTGCGGGAGACGGCCGAGCGCGTCGAACTCCGCCTGCTGCGCGGCAGACAACTCCACCCCCGCGAGGTCGAGTTCGTCCTGTGTGAAGGTGTCCGCGGCGTCCAGTGCCAGAGCGTCGAGCAGATCCTCGTTGCCGTTGTCGGCCAACGCCCAGGCGAGGCGGTCGCGCGCGGCGGCGACGGCCTCGGCCGTGACCGCCGGATCCCCTGCGCCGGCCGCGAACCGGTCGGCGAGGTCGGTGCGGAGGAGGTAGGGCAGGCGTCCGCGGTCCTGGGACACGGCGAGCAGTGCGTGGAAGAACGAGGCACCGTCGTGCGGCACGGTGTGCACCTCGCGCACCGTGGTGCCGTCCGGCGAGGTGAGGGTGCGGGGGGCCGAGTCGGTGGCGTCGGTGATCGTGTACGGCTCCGGCGCCTCGGAGCGCCATTCGGGGGCGGTGTACTCCTGCGGCAGGCCCTTCACCGCGGCTGCCGCCGAGCCCTGGTGGTGGGCGGTGAGGCGGGCCGCGGCGAGATGCAGGCGGTGGTGATCCGCGGCGGCGGCGTCGGTGTGCCGCTCCCACCGGCGTACCTCTTCGCGGGCTGTCTGCCAGGCGGCGACGGCGGGGGCCTGGGCCACGGAGCGGGGCAGGACGGTCGCCCGGTCGGGGTGGCCGTCGCCCAGCGCGGTCTGCTCGTCCGCGCTCAGGTCGAGCCAGGCCTCCCGGGCCTTCGCACGGGCGTCGTAGTAGTTCTTCTCGGCGGCGGCGAGGTCGGCCGCCGCTCTGGCCTGATCGTCCCAGGCCGTGCGGGCCTCGTCGGGGAACGTGGTGTCGTCCAGGAGTCCGTAGTCGCGGGCGATGTCCTCGCGCAGCCAGATCAGGGCGGTGGTCTCCGCCTCCGCGGCACGCGGTCCACGCCTCGCGTGGCCGAGCGCCCGCATCGGGCGGCTGTCGGTGAACCGGCGGTCGACCTCGGCCACCGACAGCCAGCTCACCGGTACCGCGAAGAGCATGCTGCGGTCGGTGACGACCTTGAGGTGGGTGCCGAGAGTGGTGTCCGTGGCGTCCTTCGACGTGGTGCCGTCGTTCGCCCCGCCGATCGGGACCGTGACGCCGGGATTGGTCACACCCGCGTTGCTGTTGCCCGCCATCGGCGACGAACTCACCGCGCCCTCGATGTTGTCGACGATGCCCGCCTCCAGCGCGTCGGAGGTCTTGTGTCGCTGCATCGCCTCCATCCGCGGCTTGTTCTCCACGGCGAGCAGGCGGGCGCCTCGGCGGTGCATCCTCGCGTAGAGACGGGAGTCGGCCGTGTGGAACTGGCCGATCAGGTGGGCGGAGGCCTGGGTGGGCAGCGGAGAACCGTGCGCGCCGAGCGCCTCGCGGAATCCGGCGGTCAGGCCGACCTGGGTGGTGGCGTCCTGCTGGGCCTGGGCGGGGGCGGTACCGAGGCCGGAGAGCGGAGTGTGACGGGCCATCCGTACGCGCTCGGCGAGCTCCCTTCCGGCGTGCCGCCGACCGAGGTCGCTGTCACCGGGGAAGCCGTCGGCGCGCGCGGTGGCGAGGGTCAGGGCGTCCCGCACCTGGGAAGCACCGAGCATGTCCACAGCGAGGATGCCGGAGCCTATCCGGTCGTCGAAGGGCAGGATGTCCGGGTCGGGGGCGCCGGTGTCCCCGTCCGTGGAGCGACGCCACTTCGCGACGGCCTCGGGCTGGGCCTGAGCTGCCGTCAGCAGCCGGACGGCACGCTCCGGTTCCGGAATGTCCTGCTCCGAGAGCGCGCCGTCGGCACCGTCGCCGTCCGGGGTGAGCAGGCTCGTCGGGAGGATCTCGTTGAGGCTGCCGACCGGGGCGGTGGCGGTGGGGCTCAGCAGCTCGCCGGACACGTCCGTCATGGTGACGGTCAGGGTGTAGGAGGTGACGATCTCGGCGTGCGTCTGGGTGGTGGCGATGTTCGGCATCGCGGTGCTGCCGGTGGTCTCGGTCCGGGCGCTCGACCGCTGCTTGGCCGCGGTGCCCTGGAGCGCCGGATTGGCGACCAGCACGCCACTGCCCGCCGCGCGTTGGCTCGCACTGAGCGTCACATCGGCCCCGCGGGACTGCGACGTGCCCTTGGCGTCGTCCCGGGCCGTGGTGCGGTAGTCCTCCAGTTCGTAGCCGGTGCGCAGCCGTTCCACGGTGGTCGTGACCGGCGTCAGCGTGAACCGGAGCTGCCCCGGGCTGCCGCCGACCGGCAGGTGGTGCGGGCGGGTCCACGCACGGTAGCGGACCGGCAGGGTCATCCCGTCGGTCGTCAGCTCGTGCAGATGGGAACGGAGGAAGTCCGGCGAGAGGCGCTGGAGGACCTGCTCGCGGTCGTGCGAGGGCACGCCGATCTTCTCCAGTTGCCCCATCAACTGCTGCGCCGCCCGGCTCGCGTCGAGCTGGCCGCTGGGGTGGGAGGGGAAGCGGCGGCGGCGCAGGAAGGGTGGCAGCCGGTAGCCGCCGCCGAGGTTGCCCGGTGTGGTGGTGCCGAGGCCGTCCGGTGCGAGTCCGGTCTCGATGGCGTCCTGCAACGGCAGGTGGAACATCACCGCGTCGCGGATGTGCTGGAGCGCGGCGGCGGCCCGGCGCGGCGCCAGCCCGCGCCCGAGCCGTTCGGAGAACCGCCCTGCTGCGGCGCTGATCCCGGTCCCGGCGCGGGTGCCGACCGCCCCCATCGCCGCCGTCCAGCGGTCCCGTACCGCGACGGTCTCGGCGGCGTCGGCCACCACCAGGTACATCCGCCCGGCGTAGGTGAGGGTGGTGTTACGGCCCCGGGTGAGGGTCCCCGAGGCGCTGCGGCCCTTGCCCCAGGCGTACTGGAGAGCCGTCGCGTACGAGCCGAGCACCGCCTGCTCGCCGGGCGCCTGCTGCAACGGCATGGCGGCGCCCTGAAGGCCGAGGGTGGTGCGTGACCCGGTGCTGGAGCTGCCGACGACGCGGCGCTCGTTGCCGAGCGTGGCTTCGAGGCTGCCGGGCTTCGGGTCGCTCGCGACCCGTACGTTGCCCAGTTCGCCGCGGATCGTCGCCTTCAGGTAGTGGGTGGAAAAAGGGCCCGCACCGTTGAGCCCGGTGACGCGGGACCCGAACGGGCCCAGGTACTGGCCGAGTTGTCCCGCGATGCTCAGGTTAGCCATCGCCCGGCGCAGGGCGGTGCGGATCGGGGCACCGGGGGCGCTGACGTGCCAGGAGGTTCCGGAGGCGCGGTCGGCGGTGTCCTGCACGAGCTGCTGGCGCTGCCGGCCTCCCTCGGTGCTGAGGACCACGTGCGGGGCGCTCAGGAGCCTGCGGACGAGACTCCGGTCGGACGGCTCGCCCCGGGGCGTGGGACGGGTTCCGTCGAGGAGTTGGTCCGCCTCGGTGGAGGAGAGGTGGCGCGGTGCGGGGGTGGGCGCGGGTGACGCCGCCGTCGCCGTCGCCGCTGTGGTCGCCGTGGTTGTTCCTGCTTCTGTCGCGGGGCCTGTTGCGGTGCCCACGGCAGGAGGGTCGGTGGGGGCGTAGCGGTCGGAGCCGTGCGCTGCGGGCACGGCCAGCTCCACCCGGCCCACGGTCTCCCTCCCCCGGCTGAACAGCGGGCGTTCCTCGACCTTGCTGACGAAGACGCCCGCGCCCAGCAGACCGGCCGAGGCGAGCCGGGCCCAGCCGCGCGGGCGGCGGTGGCCCTCGAAGGTGGCGGCCAGCTCCACCTGGTAGCTGTAGAGGTCGGCACCGTTCTGGAACGTCAGCTGGTCGTGGGCGACCGCGACGGTGCTCCGGGTGGCCTTCGTGTCGCTCTTCGCGTAACGGCCGCCGAGGGAGACGTTACCCATCCGGCGCGGCAGCCCGGCCCCGGGCGCCTTGTCGTGGTCGCGCGGCGAGATGCCCAGCTCGACGCCGGCGGAGAGCGTGGTGGACGCCTGCTGCCCCTGACCGGAGACCTCGGTGCCGATCACCGCGTTGCGCAGTGACCGCTCGCTCATGGTGGTCTCGAACCGCCGGTCGGTGAGGCGCGCCCGCAGGATCAGGGTGTGGTGGCCGCGTCGCACCTTGCCGTCCTCGGTGAGGATCACCGGCACCCCGGTGGTCGTCAGGTCGTCCAGGCTCTGCGCCAGGCTGGGCTGGTTGAGCGCCTCGCGCACCTGGCGGTCGTTGAACTGCGCGGTCCGGATGCGCCCGTCGCCGTACCAGAGTCGGGCCAGTCGGGGGTGCCGCAGCATCAGCGGCGGGACGAAGAGGGACGGGTAGGAGCGGTAGAGCGTGTCCACCACCGTGTCGGCGAAGGCCCGCAGGGGGTCCTGGGGAGCAGGGGCAGGGGCGGGAGCCGGGAGCGGCTGCCCGTTCCGGTCCTGCTGATCCTGCTGGCTCTGCTGGTCCTGCTGGGCGGGGGCCTGCACGTTCTGGTCGGGCGGGGCGGGAGGTCGCTGGTCCGGCCGGAAGCCTTCGGCGCGGACCTGGCCGCCCAGGTGCACCGGATCCTCACGGGTGAGGTACCACGGCACCGGCGGCTCGGCATCCGGGTTCGGGCCCGTCGCGCCGGGCGTACGGCTGTCCCAGCCCGCGAGCCGGCGCGCGTCCTGGGTGGATATCCAGTCCAGGCTGACCACCCGGACCGGGCGGGCCGCGGACGCCGGTTCACCGGCCTTCCGCACCATCAGGGTGCGCTCCACCCGGTAGAGCG
>NZ_NTGZ01000021.1 GCF_002551245.1 Streptomyces sp. rh34 | reverse complement strand
CCGGGCGCCCACGGCACGAAGGGCGAGACCCCCTGAGCGGCGACCGCCCCGGCGCGGCCGACCCCGCCCACCGGCCCGCCGGTGCCGGGCAGTGGCAGAATCGAGCCCGGCGGGCGCCGTCCGCCGCCGGCCGCGACAGCGGCCCGGCCCCCCCAGACCCCGCAGGGACGATGAGCACGTACCGCGACTTCGCACACCGCGGCTCCGCCCGCGCCACCGTCCTCAAGACCGTCGGCACCAAGGAACGCCGCTCGCACCTCACCGCCCCCCGGGTCCCCACGGTCGGGATCGACATCGGCGGCACCAAGGTGATGGCGGGCGTCGTCGACGCCGACGGCAACATCCTGGAACAGCTCCGCACCGAGACGCCCGACAAGTCCAAGAGCCCCAAGGTCGTCGAGGACACCATCGTCGAGCTGGTCCTGGACCTCTCCGACCGCCACGACGTCCACGCGGTGGGCATCGGCGCGGCGGGCTGGGTGGACGCCGACCGCTCCAAGGTCCTGTTCGCCCCGCACCTCGCCTGGCGCGACGAGCCGCTGCGCGACGCGATCGCGTCGCGCCTCGTCGTCCCCGTCATGGTCGACAACGACGCCAACACCGCCGCCTGGGCGGAATGGCGCTTCGGCGCGGGCCGGGGCGAGGACCACCTCGTCATGATCACCCTCGGTACGGGCATCGGCGGCGCGATCCTGGAGGACGGCCAGGTCAAGCGCGGCAAGTACGGCGTGGCCGGTGAGTTCGGCCACATGCAGGTCGTGCCCTCGGGCCACCGCTGTCCCTGCGGCAACCGGGGCTGCTGGGAGCAGTACAGCTCCGGCAACGCCCTGGTCCGCGAGGCCAGGGAACTGGCCGCCGCCGACTCCCCGGTCGCGCACTACCTGCTGGACCGGGTGAAGGGCCACATCCCCGACATCACCGGCCCGCTCATCACCGAACTGGCCCGCGAGGGCGATGCGATGTGCATCGAGCTGCTCCAGGACATCGGCCAGTGGCTCGGCATCGGCATCGCCAACCTGGCCGCCGCCCTCGACCCCTCCTGCTTCGTCATCGGAGGCGGTGTCAGCGCCGCCGACGACCTCCTGATCGGCCCCGCCAGGGACGCCTTCAAGCGTCACCTCACCGGTCGCGGCTACCGCCCCGAGGCCCGGATCGCGAAGGCGCAGCTCGGCCCCGAGGCGGGTATGGTCGGCGCCGCGGACCTGGCCCGGCTGGTCGCCCGCCGATTCCGCCGGGCCAACCGGCGTCGCGTCGAACGGTACGAGCGGTACGCCCAGATCTACGACCAGGCGGCGAGCACCATCCGCAACACGCGGTCCACCCGTACCGCTGACTGAACCGCAGCCGCCCGTTCCGGCGTCCACTCTTCAGAACGCCGTCACCGCAGCACCTTGAGGACGACCTGATCATGATCGCAGCCGAGCACCCCGTGGTGCCGCACCAGTCGGAGTCTGCGGGCGACGGCGAGGGCAAGCCGCCCGAGGACCGGCGGCATGTGTTCAAGCGGCGTTTCATCACTGCGACGATCATCGTGCTGCTGATCGGCATCCCGGCCGGCTATCTGCTGATCTCGGCCGGTCAGAGCCGCCGCTCGGGCCAGGACAAGGAGGCCGAGGCGGCCGCCCAGGGGCTCCGCGAGGGCTGGCCCTCCAAGATGCAGCGCCGGATCTTCGAGATCCCGATCCCCGGCAACGGGCAGGGCGTCCAGTACTACGAGACGAACAACTGGAAAGCCAGCCGGATGTACGCGAAGTTCCGGACGACCTCCGCCGGTCTCGACCGCTTCCTGACCGGGGTGGGCACCGGACGCGCGGCGCTGGAGCCCGACACGATCGACATCAGCCCCCGGGACATCAGGATCGCCGGTTGGTCCTTCGGCCCGGGTGAGCACTGGGCCAGCACCACGCACAGCAACAAGAAGCCGCGCCCCACCCAGAACATCACGGTCAATATGACCGACCCGGCCAGTCCTGTCGTGTATGTCGTATCGGCAGCGACCCCCTGACCCGGGGGCCGGAGGGGCGCTCAGTAACCTGGAGCGAGTGAGCGAAGTGAGCGAGACGACCCCGCAGTCCGTGCCGGCCCCCCACGCCGGTGGGCCAGCCCCGCACCCCGGAGCGCCTCATCAGGCGGTTCCGGCCCCGCATCAGGGGCCGGACGCCGTGCCTCTGTCGGCGGCCCCGGCGCCCTACCCGGCCCCCGGCGGCAGCGGGACGCCCGGATTCCCGCAGGCCCCGGTGACCGCACAGCCGGCCCCGAACCCGCTCGCCCCGCAGGCCGCCCCCGTACCGGGGGGCGCACCGGCCTCGCAGGCCGCACCGGCCCCGCAGGCTGCTTCCGCACCGCAGGCCGCCTTCGGGTCGCCGTCCACGCCCGGCCCGCAGGCCGTCCCGGGCCCGCAGGCCGTCCCGGGCCCGGTGGCCCCTGGTCCGCAGGAGGCGCGGGGAGCGCAGGGGCCGGGCGACGCCCCCCGGACGCTTCAGTACCGCTTCGACGGGCCCGAGGACGCCCCGGTCCTGGTCATCGGGCCCTCCCTCGGGACGACGTGGCACATGTGGGACCGCCAGATACCCGAACTGTCCCAGCACTGGCGGGTCTTCCGCTACGACCTGCCCGGCCATGGCGGCGCGCCCGCGCACGCCGCCGCCTCCGTCGCCGATCTGGCCGACCGGCTGCTCGCGACGCTGGACGGGCTGGGCGTCCAGCGCTTCGGCTACGCGGGCTGCTCGATCGGCGGGGCCGTCGGCGCCGATCTGGCCCTGCGCCACCCGCACCGGGTCGCCTCGCTGGCGCTCGTCGCCTCCTCGCCCCGGTTCGGCACGGCCGACGAGTTCCGCCAGCGTGGCGTGATCGTCCGCACCAACGGCCTGGAGCCGATGGCCCGCACCGCGCCGGAGCGCTGGTTCACCCCCGGCTTCGCCGCCGCGCAGCCCGCCATCGTCGAATGGGCCGTGCAGATGGTCCGCACCACCGATCCCGGGTGCTACATCGCCGCCTGCGAGGCGCTCGCGGCGTTCGACATCCGCGGCGCCCTGGGCCGGATCGGCGTGCCCACCCTGGTGCTGGTCGGGGCGGAGGACCAGGTCACCGGGCCCGCCGAGGCCCGCACGCTGGTCGCCGGGATACCGGACGCCCGCCTGGCGCTCGTCCCCGGCGCCTCGCACCTCGCGCCGGTCGAGCAGCCCGCCGCCGTCAGCGACCTGCTGCTGATGCACTTCTCCACCGCCTGGCAGCAGGACACCTCGGCCGCGATCCCGGTGCTGCCGCTCGTCCTCGGCCCCGCGACGCCCGCCGCCCCGTTCGCCCCGGTGGCCGAGATCGCCCCGGCCGCCGCGACACCCGAGACCTCCGCTCCGACGCCGGACGACCGGTACGAGCAGGGCACGAAGGTACGCCGCGAGGTGCTCGGGGACGCCCATGTCGACGCGGTGAACGCCTCGGCCGACGGGTTCACCGAGGACTTCCAGGAGCTGGTCACCCGGTATGCCTGGGGCGAGGTCTGGAGCCGGGACGGCCTCGACCGCCGTACCCGCAGCTGCATCACGCTCACCGCGCTCGTCGCCTCCGGCCACCTGGAGGGCCTGGCCGCGCACACCCGCGCCGCCCTGCGCAACGGCCTGACACCCGCCGAGATCAAGGAAGTTCTGCTCCAGACGGCCGTCTACTGCGGGCTCCCGGCCGCCGGAGCCGCCTTCGCCGTCGCGCAGGCCGTGATCCAGGAGGAAACCACGCCGCCCGCGTAGCAGGATGGAGCCATGAACGCATCGCCCGGGGCACTCACCCTCACCAAGAAGACCCACTCCTGCGTCCGGATCGAGAAGGAGGGGCGGGTCCTGGTCATCGACCCCGGAGGCTTCTCCGAGGACGACGCGGCGCTCGGCGCGGACGTCGTCCTGGTGACGCACGAGCACCCGGACCACTTCGACGAGGCGCGGCTGCGGGCGGGCCTGGAGGCGAATCCGGCGGCCGAGATCTGGACGCTGCGCAGCGTGGCCGAGCAGCTCTCGGCCGCCTTCCCCGGGCGGGTGCACACCGTGGGCGACGGGGACGCGTTCGCGGCCGCCGGATTCGACGTCACCGTGCACGGCGAGCTGCACGCGGTGATCCACCCGGACCTCCCGAGGATCACCAACGTCGGTTTCCTCGTCGACGGTTCGGTCTTCCACCCCGGCGACGCGCTCACCGTTCCCGAACGTCCCGTGGACACGCTGCTGCTGCCGGTGATGGCCCCCTGGAGCAAGATCTCCGAGGTCATCGACTACGTGCGCGAGGTCAAGCCGCGACGGGCCATCGATGTCCACGACGCCCTGCTGACCGATCTGGCACGGCCGATCTACGACCACCAGATCGGGGCCCTGGGCGGCGCCGAGCACGGCCGGCTGGCCCCGGGCGGCGTCACCGAGCTGTGAGCTCTCCGGCGACTGTCAGTGGGAGCCGCTAGGTTGGCTGCCATGCGCATCGCCACCTATAACGTCAATTCGATCACCGCCCGGCTGCCGAGGCTTCTGGCCTGGCTGGAGAGCAGCGGCACCGATGTGCTGTGCATCCAGGAGACCAAGTGCACGGCGGAGCAGTTCCCCACCGCCGCGCTCGCCGAGCTGGGTTACGAGTCCGCGGTCAACGCCACCGGCCGGTGGAACGGGGTCGCGCTGCTCTCCCGCGTCGGCCTCGCCGACGTCGTCACCGGGCTGCCCGACGGCCCGGACTACGAAGGCGTGCAGGAGCCCCGCGCGATCTCGGCGACCTGCGGTCCGTTGCGCCTCTGGTCGGTGTACGTGCCCAACGGCCGCGAGGTCGAGCACGAGCACTACGCGTACAAGCTGCGCTGGCTGGAGGCCCTGCGGAAGGCCGCGGCGGCGGACGCGGCGGGAGCCCTGCCGTTCGCGGTCCTGGGCGACTTCAACGTGGCCCCGACCGACGAGGACGTGTGGGACCCGGCGCTGTTCGTCGGCGCCACGCATGTGACGCCCGCCGAGCGCGCCGCCCTCGCGGCCCTGGAGGCTGAGGGGCTGAGCGAGGTTCTGCCCCGCCCCCTCAAGTACGACCGCGCCTACACCTTCTGGGACTACCGCGAGCTGAGGTTCCCCAAGAACAAGGGCATGCGGATCGACCTCACCTTCGGCAACGCCCCGTTCACCGCCGCGGTCAAGGACAGCTACGTCGACCGCGAGGAGCGCAAGGGCAAGGGCGCGTCGGACCACGCTCCGGTGGTCGTCGACCTCGATCTCTGAGACAGGATCCGCGGAGCGGAGGCGCGTCGGTCTGACAACCCAAGGTTGACACCAGATAGGTGTCAACCTACGGTTGACGCATGACGCAGCCTCTTCCCGCCACCCCGTCCGTGCGCCTCGACGACCTCATCGAGGCCATCAAGAAGTCCAACACCGATGCCCTGGAGCAGCTCTCCGGCGCGGTCATCGCCGCCGACCATCTCGGCGACGTGGCCGACCACCTGATCGGCCACTTCGTGGACCAGGCGCGCCGCTCCGGCG
This sequence comes from Streptomyces sp. rh34, assembly GCF_002551245.1. Lineage (GTDB taxonomy): Bacteria > Actinomycetota > Actinomycetes > Streptomycetales > Streptomycetaceae > Streptomyces. The sequence goes on along the minus strand of NZ_NTGZ01000021.1, from coordinate 44,947 downwards.
CCTCCTGGACGGACATCGGCCGGAGCATGGGGGTCACCCGCCAGGCGGCCCAGAAGCGCTTCGTGCCCAAGAAGGGTGACGGGGCCTCCGACCTGGACCCGAGCCAGGGCTTCGGCCGCTTCACCCAGCGCGCCCGCAACGTCGTCATGGCCGCCCACAACGAGGCCCGGGCCGCCCGGCACGCCGAGATCCTCCCGGCCCACCTGGTGCTCGGCCTGCTCGCCGAGCCCGAATCCATCGCGGTCGGGGTCCTCGTCGGCCAGGAAATCACCCCGGACACCCTCCGTGCGGCGGCGACCGCCGTACTGCCGGCGGCCTCCGACGAGGAACCCGAGCTGATTCCGTACGACGCGGACTCCCGCAAGGTGCTGGAGCTGACCTTCCGTGAGGCGCTCCGGCTCGGGCACAACTACGTCGGCACCGAGCACATCCTGCTGGCCCTGCTGGAGTTCGAGGGCGGCTCCGGCGTGCTGACCGGCCTCGGCGTGGAGAAGGAAGCCGCCTCGGCGGCCGTGGACGCCGCGGTGACCGAGGCGGCGGCCGCCCTCTGGCAGCAGAACTCCTGACCGGACGGCCCCGGGTGCGGGCGGCGGGTCCTCAGTGCACCGAGAACCCGCCGTCCACGAACACCGACTGCCCGGTGACGTACGCCGAGGAGCGCCCCGCCAGGAACACCGCTGCCCCCGCGAAGTCCTCCGCGAGCCCGTTGCGGCCGACCATCGTCCGGGCGGCCAGTGAGGCCACCTTCTCCGGGTCCGACTGGAGGCGTGCGTTCAGCGGGGTCAGCACGAACCCGGGCACCAGGCTGTTCACGGTGACGCCGTGCGGCGACCACGCCTCGGCCTGCGAACGGGTCAGCGACTCCAGGCCGCCCTTGGACACCCCGTAGGCGCCGCTGCTCACGAAGGCCCGGTGCGCCTGCTGCGACGTGACGTGGATGATCCGCCCGTACCCCCGCTCGGCCATGCCCGGACCGAACCGCTGCCCCAGCAGGAACGGCGCCTTCAGGTTCACCGCCATCGTGGTGTCCCAGACGTCCTCGGCGAGCTCGGTCATCGGCGGGCGCAGATTGATCCCGGCGCAGTTCACCAGGATGTCCGGCTCCCCGAACGCCGCCGCGGCCTCCTCCGCCCCGGCGTGCACCCCCTCGGCGGTGCTCAGGTCCGCGCTCACCCAGGCGGCCCGGCAGCCCTCGGCGGTCAGCTCGTCCACGGTCGCCCTCAGCTCCGCCTCCCGGCGGGCCACCACGACGACGCCCGCGCCGGCCCGGGCCAGGGCGCCGGTGATCCCCCGGCCGATGCCGGAGCTGCCGCCGGTGACCACAGCCACCCGGCCTTCCAGCGAGAACAGTTCCGAAACGTAAGCGTGTGCACTCATGTGCGTACTTTAGATAACTGATCGGATCCCCGGCCGGGGCGGGGTGGGGGATCGGTGAACGCCGCGCGCCCTGTGGTGCGGAACCTGGCCGGGATGGGACCCTAGTGGTATGAACATCCCTTTCTTGGACAACTGGCGTAAGCGTCAGGGTGGTACGCATTCAGGCGCACTCGCCGCCGCCGTCGAGACAGACCCCGACGGTGTGGCCGAACTGCTCGCCGAATGCGAACTGCTACGCGTCCGGGCGGGGCAGCACGGACTCGAACTCGACGACACTCCCGCCTCGTTGGCCGCGCTCGACCAGCTGCCGCCCCGCTGGCGCGACGATCCCGAGGAGCTTCCCTGGCTCGGCAACGACGCCGGTCTCTACCTCGGGACCGTGATCGTGCGGACCGTCCCGGGCGCCGCGTGGGACGTCTGGCCGAGCGGTCAGCCCGTGGTGCGGCTGGAGTCCGGGCGGGAGATCGACGTCGTCGCGGCCGGTCTCGACTGGGCGATGGCGGGCAGCCCCGAGCTCTCCCAGGTGTACGCGGAGTCCGCCGAGAACTGAGCCGGGAGCGGGCCGGTGGCCCGCCCTCCCCTCCTAATCCAGTTAAAAAGCCTTTTGCGCCATTTACGCGTGTCGGGTGCGAAGTCCCTTTTCGGGATGGATAGTTTGCGCTGACCTCGACACAGCGACAAGTGGGTAGGGCAGCGCATGGCCGTCGATCCGTTGATCGAACTGAGGGACGTCAACAAACACTTCGGAGAGTTGCACGTACTTCAGGACATCAATCTCACCGTCGGCCGCGGGGAGGTGGTGGTGGTCATCGGCCCCTCCGGCTCAGGGAAATCCACCCTGTGCCGGGCGATCAACCGGCTGGAGACGATCGAGTCCGGCAGCATCACGATCGACGGCAGACCCCTTCCCGAGGAGGGCAAGGGCCTGGCCCAGCTCCGTGCCGAAGTCGGCATGGTCTTCCAGTCGTTCAACCTCTTCGCCCACAAGACCGTGCTGGACAACGTCTCGCTGGCACAACTCAAGGTCCGCAAGCGCAAGAAGGAGGAGGCCGACCGGCGCTCCCGCGAACTGCTGGAGCGCGTCGGCCTGGCCGCCCACGCGGACAAGTTCCCCGCCCAGCTCTCCGGTGGCCAGCAGCAGCGCGTGGCCATCGCCCGCGCCCTGGCCATGGACCCCAAGGCGCTCCTCTTCGACGAGCCCACCTCGGCGCTCGACCCGGAGATGATCAACGAGGTACTGGAGGTCATGCAGCAGCTGGCCCGGGACGGCATGACCATGGTCGTGGTCACCCACGAGATGGGCTTCGCCCGCTCCGCCGCGAACCGCGTGGTGTTCATGTCCGACGGCTGCGTCGTCGAGGACCGCACCCCGGAGGACTTCTTCACGTCCCCGTCGAGCGACCGCGCCAAGGACTTCCTGTCCAAGATCCTCAAGCACTGAGGGGAGGCTTCCATGTTGCGCACGAGGAACACGCGTACGGGCAGGGCCGCCGCCCTCGTGGCCGGTCTCCTGCTCGCCGCACTCGCCGCGGGCTGCGGCAAGGACGGCAGCCCGCCGGTCAAGGGCCCCAAGGCCGAGGCCCTGCCGGTGTACCAGGTCGACACCGGCTTCGAACTGCCCGATTCCCGCACCTGGACCAGGGCGAAGAAGCGCGGCCACCTGGTGGTCGGCGCCAAGGAGGACCAGCCGTACCTGGGGGAGAAGGACCCGGCCAGCGGGGTCTACTCCGGGTTCGACATCGAGATCGCCCGCATGATGTCGGCCTCGCTCGGCTTCGACCCGAAGACGATCCGCTTCCGCACGATCGCCTCCGCGAACCGCGAGACGGCCCTGCAGAACGGCCAGATCGACTACTACGTCGGCACCTACACCATCAACGACATGCGCAAGAAACTCGTCGGCTTCGCCGGCCCGTACTACATGGCGGGCCAGGGCCTGCTGGTGCGCACCGACGAGAACGACATCAACGGGCCCCAGGACCTGGCGGGCAAGACCGTCTGCTCGGCGGCCGGCTCCACGCCCTACCAGCGCATCGCCGCCGACTACCCCAGCGCGACGCTCGTCGCGTACGACACGTACTCGATCTGCGTCGACAACCTCCTCACCTTCCAGGTCGACGCCGTCACCACCGACGACGCGATCCTGCTGGGCTTCGCGGCGAAGGCGCCCGAGGAGATGAAGGTCGTGGGCAAGCCCTTCTCCGAGGAGCCGTACGGCATCGGCGTACCGCGCGAGGACAACGCGCTGCGCGACGCGCTCAACGACGCTCTGGAGGCCAACGAGAAGGACGGCAACTGGAAGAAGGCGTACGAAGCGACGCTGGGGCTCTCCGGATCTCCTGCGCCGACCCCGCCGCCCATCGACCGCTACCCGGCGACCTGAGGGGACGGCCCCACCCATGGATGTACTGACAGAGAACTTCTCCCTCTACGGCAAGGGCTTCCTCGGCACCGTCGAGCTGACCGTCTACGCCTCCGCGCTGGCGCTCGTCCTCGGCTTCCTGATGGCGTCCTTCCGGGTCGCGCCCGTCGGCTCCCTCCGGGTGCTGGGCACGGTCTGGGTCACCGTGCTCCGCAACACCCCGCTGACACTGCTGTTCTTCGCGGTCCTGCTCGGCCTGCCCCGCTTCGGGCTCGTCCTGCCGTTCCAGTTCTTCGCGGTGCTGGCGCTCGGCTGCTACACCTCGGCCTTCATCTGCGAGGTGCTGCGCTCCGGCATCAACACCGTGCCCAAGGGGCAGGGCGAGGCCGCCCGCAGCCTGGGCATGAACTTCGGCCAGACCCTGGGAGCGGTGGTGCTGCCGCAGGCGTTCCGGTCGGTGATCCCGCCGGTCGGCTCGACGCTGATCGCGCTGGCGAAGAACTCCGCGATCGCCGGGGCGTTCAGCGTCACCGAACTCCTCGGCACCTACAAGACGCTCAACGAGCTGGGCTACAGCATCATCTGGTCGTTCATCTGGATCGCCGTCGGCTACCTGATCATCACCCTGACCATCAGCGCGGTGTTCAACGTGATGGAGAAGCGCTGGGGAGTGGCACGATGACCAAGACCCTCACCCGCAGGCCCACGCTGCCGGCGGCCACCGCGCTCTACGACATCCCCGGCCCGGTGACCCGTAAACGGCACCTGATGTACGGGATCGCCTCGACGGTGGTGATCCTGGCGCTGTTCGGCTGGATCGTCCATCTGCTCTTCGACACCGACCAGTTCACCGCCGAGAAGTGGTCGCCCTTCGCCTACAAGGGCATCCAGGAACTGCTGCTGCGCGGACTCGGCAACACCCTCAAGGCGTTCGCGTACGCCGCGGTCCTCTCGCTCGCCCTGGGCGCGGTCCTCGCGGTCGGCCGGCTCTCCGAACACCGGGTGCTGCGCTGGATCTCCACCCTGCTGGTCGAGTTCTTCCGGGCCATGCCGGTGCTGGTGATGATCTTCTTCATCTTCGTGGCGCTGCAGGTCCACCCGCTGCCCGCCCTGGTCGCCGGTCTGACGCTCTACAACGGCTCCGTCCTCGCGGAGGTGTTCCGCACCGGGATCAACTCCGTGGACCGGGGCCAGCGCGAGGCGGCGTACGCGCTCGGCATGCGCAAGACACAGGTCACCACGTTCGTCCTGGCTCCCCAGGCCGTACGCGCGATGCTGCCGACCATCATCAGTCAACTGGTGGTCGCGCTCAAGGACACCTCACTGGGCTATCTGATCACCTACGAGGAATTCCTCCACGCCGGAAAGCTGATCGCGTCGAATCTCGACTACGATCTTCCCTTCATCCCCGTCGTGATGGTGATCTCTCCGATCTACATCGGGATGTGCATGCTGCTCTCGTGGTTCGCCACCTGGGTGGCCCGTCGTCAGCGGCGCAATCCGAGGACGAAGGCGGTGGGGGTGGCCCCGGCCGAACCGGGGACGCTGCTGCCGGGAGGCCAGTAGCCGGGCCCTGCCCGCCCGGCAGCAGTCGGTGATCACTTCTCGCGCAGCGGGACCGAGAGATGACTCGGGTCCGTGCCGGGCGAGGAGAAGGTCAGCTGCGCGCCGGTCGGGTTGTGCTCGATGTACAGCGGATCGACGGTGTCGATCACCAGGGCGAGCCGGTGACCGGCCGGGACGTCGTAGGCCGTGGAGTACAGCTCCAGGTCGACGGGGAACGGCCGGCCCGGTGTCTGCCCGTGGAAGGTGTACGGAGCATTGCTGACCAGTTTGCCGATGCCGAGCGGCCCCACGTCGTAGAGATACGCGACGAGGGTGCCGCTCGGCTTCGTGGCGGTGACCGTGGTGTGCAGCGCGGACGTGCCCCGGATCCGCTGCTGGGTGGCGTACCGCTCCGACTGCCACACGCTCGCGAAGGTGCGTGGCAGCAGGGGCACGGAGACCGTCGGCGGCAGCTTCAGGAACTGGTCCAGCGCGTTGGACAGGATCGCGATGCCGCCGTTGGCTCCCGAGTCGACGTTCGCCCACACCTTCTTGGTGCCGTCCAGCGGGATCCGGTTCTTCACCGCGCCCACGGACTTCCAGTCCGGGTAGCCCTCGTACCCCTGGTCGGTGCGGGACTTGAGCTGGACGGGCAGCTCGGTGTCGATGCCGTTGCGCTCGCCCTTGAGATAGCGGTCGAACCAGCGGCGGGTACTCGTCCAGGTGTCGTTCGGCAGCCCGAGCAGGCCGCTGGCCTCGGCTGTGGCGTGGTCGCCGGGGCGGAACTCCAGCCGCTTGGGGCCGGTGAGCTTGTCGTAGAACGAGGCGTACTGGTTGGGCGGGAAGACGGTGTCGCCCCAGGCGTTGCCCATCATGATCGCCGCGCCGTTGGCGTTGATCCGGTCCAGATACGTCGCGGGGGAGCGCTTCTTCCCCCAGGCGATCATCTCCGGCTCCTTCTCCAGGTTGGACCCGAGGAAGTCCTTGAGCGTCCGCGTCAGTTCGTCGCCGGGGCGGCCGGTGACCAGGCCCGTGCCGCCGAGCAGGGCGGCGGCCTGGAGGTGCTGGGTGCGACCGCTGTAGATCGAGTCGATCAGGTCGGCCCAGCCGCTGAGCGCGGCCACCGCCTTGATGCGCGGGTCGTGCCCGGCCGCCAGCAGGCTGATGCCCGCCCCGTAGGAGACGCCGCCCATGCCGATGCGGTCCGGGTCGGCGGAGGTGCGCTGCAGCGCCCAGTCGATGACGGCGGAGGCGTCCGCGATGTCCGGCGGCCCCGCGACCTCGATCTCCCCGCCCGAGAGCCAGAAGCCGCGTGAGGTGTAACTCACCACGACGTAACCGGAGTCGGCGAGCTTCTGGGCCTGGGCCAGATACTCGATCTGCGGCATGGCCCAGCTCGTCGGGAAGACGATCAGCGGATGCTTTGCCCCGGCCGCCGCCCCGGCGGGCGTGAAGACGTTGCCCTTCAGGGTGATGCCCCCGGAGCCGGGGATGTCGTGGAACGTCAGGCCCTGTGCGGTCGTGCCCGCGGGTGCGGTGCCGGGGGCCGCCGTCGCGGCCGGGGCGGCGCCGAGCGCGGCCCCGGCGAGCAGGACGACAGCGGTGGTGATCGAAGCGGTGGTGCGCGGTGCCGGTTTCGGACGTGCCACGGGGTCACTCCTCACGCGTGTCAGTGCAAAGTGACCCGACGGTAACCCTGATTGTTTACCGCTGGTAACTACCGGGTGCGTTGCGTGAGGGTAACGATTGTTGGACGTCGCGTCAGTAGTGCTCCGGCCCCGGACCGGGCGCTACCGGGTCACTACAGTGCGCTCTTGGCCGCCCAGTCCTCCCACGAGAGGTTCCACGCGCCGTATCCGTTGCCCTCGGCGACCGTGCCCTTGGCCTGTGTGCCGGTCATCTCGAACGGGTCGCCCACCCGCACCTGTCCGTACAGGGCGGCGGCGTCCGCGTCGCTCATCCCGACGCAACCCGAGCTCCGGTTGGCCTGACCGAAATAGCCCGCGTTCCACGGGGCCGCGTGCACGTACATCCCGGACCAGGTCAGCCGCATCGAGTAGTCGACCATCTTGTCGTAGGCGTCGCCGAGGCCCACCGTCTCGGAGCGCATGTTGATCGTGCCCTCCTTGGACATCAGGACCGCCGTGCCCCGCCAGGAGGCCTTCTCGCCGCCCGGGGTGCCCGCCGACATCGGGACGTTCAGTACCTGCTTCCCGTCCCGGTGCAGGGCGAGGCGGGACCGGTCGAGGTCGACCTCGACCACCTGGGCCGCGCCGACCGTGAACGTCGTCATGTAGTCGCGGACGAACCAGCCGCCGTCCGTACCCGTGTCGACCCCGTTCAGCTGTGCGTCCAGGGTGACCTTCGTGCCGGGCTTCCAGTACTCCTTGGGCCGCCAGTCGACGCGGTCCTTGCCCGAGTGGTCCCGCAGCCAGCCCCAGGAGCCCTCGGTGTCGTTCGACGTCGAGACCTTCAGGGCCTTCTCGACGGCCGCCTTGTCCTTCACGGGGTGGTCGAAGACGACGGACAGCGGCTGCGCGATGCCCACGGTCGTGTTCTTCCCCGGCGCGAGGGCGAGCTTGTTGACCTTCTCGGCCTCGGCGGTGGCGAACGTGGCCCGGTCGCTGCCGCCGTCCGTGTCCTTCGCCTCGACCGTGTAAGCGGTGCCCGGCGCGGCGACCCGGTCGGATGTCCAGGTCCGGCCGTCGGCGGATATCTTCCCGGCCAGCGCGCCGCCCTCGCCGGCGGTCACCGACACCGCCTCCAGCTTCCCGTGAGCCAGTGTCACCTTCACCGGTCCGCCCGGGGCCGCGGCCTTGCCCTTCAGGTTCACCGAGACGCTGGTGCCGGGCGCCTTGGCGTCCCCGCCCACCTCGGTGGAGCCCGAGGAGCCGCCCGAGCACGCGGTGAGCGCGGCGGCGAGCAGGGTCGCGGGCCCGGTCAGGGCGAGCCGGGTCCTCCGGCCGGCCGGGGTGGAGCGACGGATGCGCGGGCGTGCGGAACTCAACGTAAAAACCTCCAGGACAGGGGTGCTCACCAGGGGAGAGGCATTTCCCTCATGTCGGGTTCCTTCCTTTCCTCGGAGAAACCTCACTCCCCGGTCCGGAGGAATGCGTGGACCGGCGCACCGGCCCCCCGGGAGGGCGGCCTGACGGCGTAACTCGAAGAGCACCGGCCCGGCTTGGGGTTTCCTCACTCTCGCGCGAGCACCGGCGCACGCCCTGAACCCTGACGCCTGCCCTCGATGTCGCCCGACGCCACAGTCGCCCGGAACCGAGGCCGCGGCGACTGTGGCGTCGCCGGTTCAGGTGGTGCCGCGTCTGATCAGGCGGTGGGAGATCGTGAGTTCCTGCGGGGGCACGGTGTTGCCGGGGCTGTAGATGCGGTCGGCCAGACATTGCAGGGCCCGCTCGGCGATCTGTCGCTTGTCCGGAGAGACGGTGGTCAGCGGCGGGTTGCTGTAGCGGCCGTCCTCGATGTCGTCGAATCCGATGATCGCGATGTCCTCGGGCACGCGCAGGCCTCGTTGGCGTGCGGTGTGGAGGGCGCCGAGCGCGAGTTCGTCACTGAAGGCGAACACGGCGTCGGGGGCGTCCGGCATGTCCAGCAACTCGGCCATGGCGCGGGCACCGTCCGCGCGGTGCAGTGCGCTGACGGGACGCCGGGCGTCCAGATGCCGGGGGAGCCCCGCACGGTCCAGGGCGCGCAGGTATCCCTCGGTGCGCAGGCGGGCGGTGCCGTTGTGCAGGTGGGGCTGCAGGCCAATGGCGGCGATGCGTTGGCGGCCCATCCTGACCAGGTGGTCGGTGGCCTCGTCGGCGGCGGTGACGTTGTCGACGGCGATCCGGTCCGCGGCTCCCCCAGGGCCCCGCTCGCCGAGCAGGACGAGGGGGACCGTCAGTTCGGTGGCCGCGAGTTCGGCGAGGTCGAGCGCCCAGGGGCTGATGATGAGCCCGTCCACCACGCGTCCGCCGCCCGGCGTGAGCAGACGGCGTTCGGCATGGGCTTCTCCACGTGTCTGGTCGATGACGACGGTCCACGATCTGCGCTGGGCCCCGTCCACCAGGAGGCCGGCGAGTTCGCTGAAGTAGGGGGAGTGCAGTTCGGGGATGGCCAGGCCGATGATGCCGGTTCGGCCGGCGCGCAGGCTGCGGGCGGCGAGATTGGGGCGGTAGCCGAGTTCGTCGATCGCTTCCTGGACGCGTCGGCGGGTATCGGCCGCTACCGGGGCGGAACCGCTGACCACGTTGGACACGGTGCGGACGGAGACACCGGCCCGGGCGGCCACATCCTTCAGACGACTGCTCACCTCGGCATCCTGTCACGCACCGCGAAGCACCGCGCCAAGTACCCTGACCCAAGGTATTGCAACGTTGCATGCATCGATGTGAAGCTGACGTCGAAAGCTCTGTCGCAAGGAGACGAGGGACGACCGTGCACGCAATTCCCGATGGGCCCGCCGCCGAGGCCGCTGTCGATGTGACGCAGGACGTGGCCAACCTGTACGCGGACGGCATCACCGCGCTGAAGGGGGCCTTCGCCGTGGCGTGGGCCGACCGGCTGCGCGAGGACATCGACGCCGCTTTCGAGGAAGCGCGCTCCCGGCCGGACGGTGCGGTGGGCCGGGGGCCCCATCGCTACTACGTCGAAATCCATCCGGAGCAGCTCAGCGGCTTCGTCGAACTCGTCGATCACCCGTGGGTCCGGTCGCTGGCCACAGCCGTGCTGGGGCCCGACTACCGCATTGTCGAGCTGGGATTCGACGTTCCGCTGGAAGGCGCGGTGGACCAGCCCTGGCACCGCGACTTCCCCATCCCCGCGGAGACCTTGGCGGAGCGGCGCCTCACATCGCTGGCGTTCAATGTCACCGCGGTCGACACGGACCCGGACATGGGGCCCTTCGAGATCGCACCGGGGACCCAGTGGGACGACGCGCCCGATTTTGAGCACGGGATGTTCCCGCCGCGCGAACGTTACGGCCGGTATGAGCAGCTCGCCGTGCGCAAGTACCCGCGGCGCGGGGACATTTCGGCCCGCTCCGCGCTCACGGTCCACCGCGGAACCAGGAACGAGTCGGCCAAGGCCCGGCCCGTCCTCGTGCTCGGCCTCGACGGACCAGGCGCGGACAACGCCGACCGTCACGACGCCGCTGTCACGCGGCGGTTCTGGGAGAGCCTGCCGGAGCGCGTCCGCCGCCATCTGGACTGCCCGGTCGTCGACGAACTGACACCCATCACCCAGAAGCACACCATCGAGGGGCTGATCATGGGTGCCGTCTGATCGTCGGCGACGGCGGACCACGCCGCGGGAGCCGTGCTGACGGGCGGTGCGAGGCCGGCACCGGTTCGCCGAGGCGGTGCGGCCGCTCGGCGGGGTGGGGCCCGACCCGGTTGAAGGGTTCGGCCCGGGTGGTACGGGCATCTCACCGTGGGCCCTGGTCGCCCTGCTTCTCCCGTCAGCTCGGGTGCAGGAGTTTCAGGGCCGCTGTCGTCAGTCTCCCGGCGGTGAGGCATGGCTCACCGGCGGGCAGGAGGAGGCGGCTGATGGTCATACAGACGATGACGTCCGCTGCCATGCCGAGCGTTTCCGTGTCCTGTTCCGGGTGCCGCGTGGCCAGCCACTTCCGGACCAGGCTTCGGCCGGCGTCGAAGATGGGGTCCCCTCGGGCGGTGAGGTAGGGGAGCAGGCTGTCGGAGCCTTCGCGGGCGGCTGTGACCACGGCACGGACCAGGGGCCGTTGATCAGCTTCCCTGAGCACGTACAGGATGGCGGCTGCGAGGCAGGCGTGGGTGTCCGGCGCGCCGGGGTGGAGGGTGTCGGCCACTCCTGCCAGGAATCGCTGGGTCTCCCGCACTACCAGCGCGCCCCAGGCCGGCCCGGCTGCCGAACTCCTTGTACACCGAGGGGCGTGACACCTCGGCGCGGGCCGCGACGGCGGAGAGGCTGACCTGGTCCCAGCCAGAGTCTTCTCCAACCTCAGGCTGAGGAGTGGTGAAGGACCAGGACGGCCTTCACGATGTCGGTGATCCGGTTGGTGCCGCAGCGGGGTTTCCGTAGCAGGCGCCAGCCTTCAGGGTGGCCTTGGCCTGCTCGCCGAGGCAGCGGATCTTGGCGTGGGTGCTGTTGTGGCGCCGTCTCCACCCCTTGAGGCGGCGGCCCCGGAAGGGCACTCGCACGAGGCGGCCGACGCCTTGATATGCCTTGATGGCGTCACCAACAGACCGACGGATCAAGGCAAGGACACGAGATTCCGGTCAGTCAGCCCAAGGGACAGATCTGTCGGTGACGCCATGAACCATCATCACTGTCCGCCCAGCGGGCCTGACTGAGGCGGCGCTCACGAGGCGCGTGACAGTGCGGGGTGACGCCCAGGTCACCGAGGCAATTGACCAGCACCTGGGCTCGAGGTTTCACAGTACGGCGGGCGTGCGGGCCGCGGCCGGCGAGCGGCTGAGTGAGGAACCAGGCTTCGCCTTGGCGGCTTTCGGGCCGGTCCGAACCCCTGCCCGCAGCCAAGGACAACATCCAAGCGCAACTTGCGTCGCACCTGCTGTACGCCCTTGGCCCGGGGGAGGGCTGCGCCACCCGGTGAGCTTCGGTGAAGTCGTCCCCATGACCGACCAAGAGGCCCCCGCCTGCGCAGAGGCGCAGACGGGCGACCACCTGGGTTCAGCGAAGAGCGATACCTAGACGGGCTCGGTGCACATGACGTAGAGGTCGATGTTGGAGCTCTGCAGGTTGTCGCTCCCCTGGGCCCACCAGCCGTCGCGCGAGCCGGTCTCGGCCGCCTTGGCGGGACGGCTGGAGAACAGGCTGGCCGAAGGCCCGTTGGCCGACGCGCCTCCACCGGCGACGACAGTCCCGGCGGGGCACTTGAGCAGGCCGCCGTAGGGGCTTTCGGAGGCGGCGTTGTAGTGGGTGACGGTCAGGGCGTAGACGGGGTCGGTGCAGACCGCGTGGACCACGGCGGTGGTCGTATCCCATCCGGCGGTGCCGAGTGCCCACTGGGTGGGCTGGGCGGTGCCGCTGACCGGGGCGGGGTACGACTTGCTCAGCCAGGAGCCAGACCCGATGGCCTCACCTCCTCCGCCCAGGGCGACCTTCCCGGCCGGACACGACAACGTGGTCAGCGTGTCGTAGGGGGACGGCGTGACCGGGCTCTGAACGAGCTGGTATCCGCTGGGCGGGTAGGCGCAGACGGCGTAGGTCGTCAGGGTCATGTCGAGGGAGACGGCCTTGTGGGCGGATGTCCTCCAGCCGACGGGCTGGCCGCCCTCGATCAGCGGCACACTGCTGACGAGCTGGATTTCGTGGCCCCAGGGGGTGTGGCCGAAGCTGGTTTCGCCGCCTCCGCCGATCGGTACCTTGCGCTGCGGGCAGCGGACACTCTGGGTCTGCAGGTCGCCGACCACGCCGCCCTGCTTGACGATCTCGACGCCGTAGATGCGCGACGCCGCAGCGGCGGCACCGTCCGCGGGCGTCGCCGCTTGCGAGACCGACGTCCCCGGGCCGGCCGAAGCCAGCAGCGTCCCGGCCACCACCCCCAGGGCTGCCGCAACGACCCGGACCCTCTTCAGAATGCGCATGAGACCTCTCTCGACGAACACGCCTGGATGGCTTTCGGTGATTGTGTCATTACTCAGCGTGGCCTGATTCCGGTGTGGTGCTACTCCCGCCGACTCGGAGCGAGGGCTGCCGGCGGTATCGCCCTGGAAAGTGAGGGGGCAGCCGCCCTCCGGGGCCAGCGCGCCCTCCTGACAGGCTGCCGCCAGAAGCGAAGAGATCATCCGATCAGGCGGACGCGATGCCGCCACCGAGCAAAACTCTTCCCGGGGTGTGGTGGGGGCTTCCCGCAGGCCCGGATCGGCCACATGGCGTATAGCAGCCGGAGTTGGGGGACGCCGTGGCGGTAGTCACCGGTAAGCACGACGGCGAGCGGAGTCCCGCGGCGGCCGACCGTCAGACGGTGCGCGGATCCAGGCCGAGCGCGGTCAACGGGCGAGGGCCACGCCGCGCCCCCATGGAGAGCCCGGACAGGTAAGTCGTCCACGGCGCAGTCATCCAGATCCAGCGCGTTCGCCTCGGCGCAGGTCGCTCGGCAGGGCCGCACTACGACTCACTCTGCAACGAAAGTTCTTGAACGAAGCGTGCAGGCCGGGGATCTCCCGCACACCTGTGTGATGGGGCGTGCTGTCCGGGCGGGGGTGGGCCCGGACGGCGGCCCGGGCCCGCGTGGTGCCGGTGGTCAGTCGTCCGCTGCGGACCCGTCGTCAGACGGCTCATCGTCCTTGCCGCCTTGATTCAGCATGCCGCCGAGGGCGCTGAGGTTGCTGGCACCGCCGGTCATGGCCGGTGCCGCCTTGCCGGCGGCGTCGACGGCGATCTGAGCCATCTTCTGCAGGTGTTCGGTGGCGGTCTTCATGGCGGCCTGGGCGCGTTCGCCGGCGTCCTTGTCGTTGCCGGCGGCGGATTCGATGCCCTTGGTGAGCACCTGGCTCATGTTGCTGAGGCCGCTCATATCGCGGAACAGGTTCGCGGTGACCATGGCCTGCGCCGCTTGCAGGGCGGTCGGGTCGGGCATCGCCGCAATCGGTGTGAACTTCGCCTGGGAAGCACCCATACCGGCCGCCGTGACGTCGAGGTTCTGTGCCCGCGACGCGGTGGAGACCGGTGCGATGTCGGCCGGCGTGATCTGGATGGGCGAGTCCTTCCAATTCCAGAAACGGGTGAGGTCGATCTTCTCCGCCGAGTTGGCCCGGCCCAGTACGGCCTCGGCGAAGACACCCTTGGTGGCGATGGCGATGGTGTTGGTCACCGGCGTCCCGAAGGTGGCATCGCCCGGCTGGCGGGCCTTGGCCCACGCCTCCCGTTCCTGCTCACTGCCGAAGTTCCACCGGAAACCGAGATAGTTGCCGGTGGCGGCGACCGGCTTCGGATCCAGCAGCGTGCCGAGTAGCACCGGCGCGGCGTTCGAGCCCGGCGGCGTGTACGAGTAGTTGGCGAGGATGCGGCTGAGCGTCAGCTCGTCGGCGTTGGCCCACACAGCCTGACTGTAGTGGCGGCGATTGTCGTTCAGGTGGTCGAGAACCACCTGCGGCACGTTCCCGCCGCGCACGTGGAAACCGAGCGAAGCGACGTAGGTGCGGGTGCCTGACTTCACCGTCGAACCGAACAGCCCGCAGATGGCCGCGCCACCGGCATCCTCGGTCAGGTCGGGTGCGACGGTGGTGGTCTCGGCGATCCCGAAGTTCGCCACGCCCGAGGCCATCGTCAGGCGCAGCCCGGCGAGGCTGCCACGGGCGGCCGTGCCGGACCAGGCGTCGACGGAGATCAGCTTGTCGGCGCCTCCGAAGGCGTACGAGGCGCGCTGCAGCACGCCGGACCCGCCGGTGTCGCCGCAGCGGAAGGTGTGGCCCGGGAAGACGACCCGGAGGCTGCGTATCCCGAACTCGTCGTACCAGACGTCGATCTTGGACGCGTAGGGAGAGTCGGTCTTCGGCGGGACGTCGAAGGCGACCGGTGCCTCGCGTGCGGCGGTGAGCAGCCGGAGGATGTACCCGTTACTCGTCAGCGCCCAGTAGTCTCCGCCGACGGACGAGACGACATCCACCAGCCCGGGGACCCCGGCGAAGTACTTGGGGGCGGTCCAGGCCGTCGCGCCGGCCTCCACCACGTGGGCCTTGCCGTCGGCCGCGATGCCCCAGAGCACGCCGTCCGGGCCGGAGGACAGGCGCTGTATGTTCGGCGCCGGAGTCCGCTCCACCCAGTTGGCACCGCTGCGCTCCCACGTCTGTCCCTGTCGGCAGTACCACGCCTTGTTCTTCCCGACGACGGCCACATCGTCGGCGGTGATCTTCAGGCTCTTCGGCACGCCGTTCGGGTCGCGGTGGTAGAGCGAATTGTCCATGCCGACCAGGTAGAGCGTGCCGTCCGAGCCACAAGCGAGGCTCAGCCCCGCCCAGCCCTGTGGGTCGGGGCGCCAGGTCGTCCCGTCGAACTGCACGAGCAGGTTGTCGTTTCTGAGCGCCCACACGGTGTTCTTGCCCGGCGCGATACGGATGAGTTCGCTGTTCAGTCCGGTGGTGGGTATCGGGTTCCACTGCCGGGCCACGGGATCGAACTTCACCGGACTGCCGTCGGACTTGCGTACCCCGTACACACCCATGACCGATGCGGCGATGTCCACCAGATCCACCCCGTCGAACACCTGAGGGACCGACGGCGTCTCCGGTGCCGAGCACGCCTCCAGCTTGCGCACCGTGGTGTCGAACGGATTCGCGGCCCGGATCTTCGCCGCCCAGTCGGCCGGCGCCACGGACGCGAGCACCTCTTTGTACCGCTGGAGGCTGGAGTAGTTGAAGGTGAGCTCCTGCAGCGGAATGAACAGGCAGCGCTCCAGCTTGGTCGGCTTGGTCGTCACGTTGTAGACCTGGACGACCTCGTAGTACTGCACCGACATCGCGTGCATGTGGTTGTAGTTGGTGATCACCCGGGTGACGACCTGATCCTTCTCCGACTGCGTCGTCTCACGCACGACCGTCATGTTCCGGCTGCGGGCCGCGGTCGCCAGTTGCTGGGTCCGCGCGCTGATGCGCTGCGCCGCCTCCTCCGCGACCGACTTCACGCCGGTGGAGCGCGACACGGCAGTCGTGAAGCCCGCGTTCGACGACTCGCCCCAGTTGCCGCCGGCCCCCATGCCGAATAACGCGACACCGATGCTGCCGCCGGAGCTGGACGACTTGCTCGCCTGGGATGCCTGGGACGTGCCGAACTGCTCCTCGCGGGCGATCGCGTTCGCGACCTCGCTGATCGACCGGTTCTGGTCGGTGGTGCCGGCCAAGGTTTCGTTCTCGGAAGCCGTCTCGGTACCGGTGGCCTTGGTGCTGCGCTGCCAGTCGACGACCGCAACCCTGGTGCTCTCACCGGGTGCGAGAGCGAGGCTGTGCAGCAGCCGACCCAGCGTGACGCCCTGGGCCGACCAACTCTGCTCCGTCGTCACGATCATGCCCTCGGCCGGCCGGTCGTAGAACGGCAGGTTCTCCTCGCCGAGGTCGATGGCACCGGTCAGCTTGCGGCCGGGTTTCGCTCCGGGGATGTCGGTGAGCACCACCGAGCGGTACCGGACGATCGTTGCCGGTGGTCGGAAGCAGGTCCTTCGGCGTGGGACCGTCGAGCATCGCCTTGTCCACTTCGAACTTCGGCGAGGTACTCGACGGCGTCGTCTTGGTCGCCTGGGTGGTGCCAGATGTTCCGGTGCTCGGACTACTCATCACGATGCCCGTCTGCGAGAACGATGGGAAAGGCCGGCAGACCGCCGGGACGTGGAGTGCCTGTTCCGACGACGGATCAAGCCTCCGGATCGCTCGAAAACTACACAGCCTGATCACGCAATCCACACGCTTTGCCGAACTTGGCCGGAAGCAAGTGCCCAACGGGCATTCCTCCCTCGACGCCGGTTCACCGAACAGCATGAGGTTCAGCGCGCCCGTGCCGAGCCGGGTCGCGAAGTGGTCGCATGCCGAAACGCCTTGCCGTCGGGAGCGGAGACCACTGAAGCCACCAGAACCCCTCGGTCAGGGGTGTCAGCATCCACCTTCGGAGCTCCGAGCCCTGTTCTGAACAATCAGTAACTCGTAGGACATCCGCATGAGATCCGGCCACACCGCCCTCGGAGTGCAGAGGGGCCCTTCAGCAGAGGGGCCCTTCAATAGGCACATCGAACGGTGGAAGGTTGGACAGCCCGCCGACTTCCAGCAGGCGGACAGCGGCAGCGCCGGCGGACGGGTTGGAGTCGTCGATGGCCTGTCAAAGCTGACGAAGGGAGGTTGATTCCGAGGCAGGTTCGTTCAACACGCAGGACTTGAAAGAGAAGGCGTCGCAGGTCAGATCGCGAGCGGCGTCCAGTACGCGCACCCGCATCTGTTTCCGCCAGGCGACGTGCGGGGGGTCGGGTACCGGCTCGCCGCAGGGGGCTCCGTTCTGCTCTGATGCCTGTCCGCCATGGCGGCAACTCTGTCAGTGGCGTCGGACCACTGGCGCTGGGCCTGTCGGCGTGCGGTGGTGCCGGCCCCTCCGAAGCGGGGGGTGGGGTCGGCACCACGTCTACTCGGTTCTTGTGGTCGGGTGGGTCAGGAGCGCTTGCGTCGGGCGGCGAAGAGGAGGCCGCCGCCGATGGCGAGGACGGCTGCCGCGATGCCGATCGGGAGCGTGGGGTCGGAGCCGCCGGTCTCGGCGAGCGGTTCGCTTTCTCCGTTCGGCTTCAGTCCGGGGGTGTCGTCGGTGCCGGCGGCCGCTTCCGTGGAGGGTGAGGCGGCGGCCCTCGCCCCGCGGCCCGCCCCCACGACCTCCGGCACCGGAGTCGCCTACTTCCCCGACCTCGCCACCGCCGGCAACGCCGTCATCGCCGCGGGCATCCTGCCCGCCACCCTCGAGTTCCTCGACCCGCCCTGCATCCAGGCGGTGGAGAACTTCGCCCACTCAAGCTCCGCACCGACGCCGGCGCCCTGCTCCTGTTCGGGGACGACGGCGAACCCGACGCCGTCGCCCGAGCACTGGCCCGCATGAGCGACATCTGTACCGCCCACCAAGCCCTGGACGTCACCACCGCCGCCGAGGTCGCCCAGGCCGAAGCGCTGCTGGCCGCCCGACGCTGCGCCCTGCCCACCCTGTCCCGGCTGGGTGATCTGACCATCCTGGAAGACGCCACGGTGCCCCGCCCGCGCATCGCGGAGATGGTCGAGCGCATCAGCACGATCGCATCACGCCACCACGTCACCTTCGGCCACGCCGGAGACGGCAACCTGCACCCCACCTGCATCGTGAAGTCCCGGGACGACACCGACGGCATCGCTCGCGCGGAGCGGGCCTTCGCCGACATCTTCGCCGCCGCGATCGACCTGGGCGGCACCATCACCGGCGAACACGGTGTCGGCGCGGCGAAACTCCCGTACCTCAAGGCCCAGCTGGGGGCTCAGCAACTCGCCCTGCTGCGCCGCCTCAAGACGGCCTTCGACCCGGCCGGCATCCTCAATCCGGAAAGCTGGGCTCATGAACGACCGCACCAGCGATGCGTCCCCCGGCCCGGTCTTCGACCCGGAGCTGCTCTCCCGCTGCATCTCCTGCGGATTCTGCCTCCCCGCCTGCCCCACCTACGCCGAGACCGGAGACGAGGCGTCCTCACCCCGCGGCAGGATCAACCTCATGCGCGCCCTCCAGGACGGCGACCTCCAGCCCGACGACCCCACCCTCAAGGAACAGGCATCGCAGTGCCTGGGCTGCCGTGCCTGCGAACCCGTCTGCCCCGCCGGCGTCGAATACGGCCGGCTCCTGGAACAGTGGCGCGACCACCAGTGGCGCGGCCGCCGCCTTCCCCTGCTCGCCCGCCCCCTCATGACCGGAGCCGGCCTCCGCGCGACCCTGCGCCTCCTGGGGAGGATCCGCGGCACAGCGAAAGCAGTGCCGCAGGCGCCGGCCTCCGAGGGCTCACTCATGCTCGGCTGCTTCGAGCGGGTGCTCTTCCCGAGCATCAGCCGCGCCGCCGTCCGCCTTCTCCCGGGACTCTCCGTCCCCAAGGACCAGGGCTGCTGCGGCGCCCTGCACGCCCACAACGGCGACACCACCACCGGCGAACAACTCGCCCGGCGCATGGGCCAGGACCTGCCCGGCCTGATCGTCGCCACCTCCGGCGGGTGCGCCGCCCACCTCACCTCCGTACTCGGCGAGGGCCGGGTGCGTGAGCTCTCCGACCACCTGTCCGGAAGCGACCCCGGCGAGCGCGGACACGGTGAACTGCGCGTCGACGGACGACGGGCCCGCGTCGCCCTCCAGGACTCCTGCCACCTGCGCAACGGTCTGGGCGTCTGGACCGCCCCCCGCGACCTGCTCACCCAAGTCGCCGACTACGTCGAACTGCCTTCGGCCGGCACCTGCTGCGGCGCGGCGGGAACGTACTCCCTGCTGCGCCCCAAGGAGTCCCGACGCGTCCTCGACGCCAAGATCGAGGAGATCGAGTCGACAGGAGTCGACTACGTCGCCGCGGTCAACCCCGGCTGCCTGCGCCAGCTCCGCACCGGCCTGCGCCGCGCACGCACCAAGGCTGTCCACCTCGCCGATCTCCTGGTCATGGCCCGCGCCCTGGTCACCCATCCCGCCGTCCAGGCCGTCGGTTTCACCGGTTCCACCGCCGGAGGTCGGGCCCTGTTCGACCTAGCCGCCCAGCGGCCCGACCCGATCCCGTTCTACGGTGAACTCGGCTCCCTCAACCCCGTGGTCGTCACCCCCGGCGCGCTCGCCGCGCGCGGGGCGGACCTGGAGGGCGAGTACATCGGGTCGGTCACCCGCAGCCAGGGCCAGCTGTGCACCAAGCCGGGCCTGCTCTTCCTGCCCGAAGACCATGGACTGGACGAACCTCTCCACCGGGCCATCTCGGCGGCCCCTTCGGCGCCCATGCGCGGACCGTGGATCGCCGACGCCTATGGCGCGACCCTCGACGACCTGGCCGCGCACCCCGCCGTCCGCCGCATCGGGGCCGCGCCGACGGACAGCCACCGCACCGGGCAATCCGCGCACATCCCTGCGGCGGCACTGCTCACGGTCACAGCCGACGACCTGAGCACCCACCCCGACCTGTTGCGGGAATGCTTCGGCCCGGCATCCGTCATCGTCACCTACACCTCCACGGAGTACCTGCTCACCGCGCTGCGCACAGTGCCCGGCAGCCTCACCGCGACCGTGCACGGCCGAGACGACACGGACGGAGATCTGGCCCGCCTCATCTGGTCCACGCTGCGCGCGGGCCGGCTGATCCGGAACGACTGGCCGACCGGAGTGGCCGTCACCCGCGTCGTCCGTCATGGGCGCGCGCAGGGCATCGGTCATCCGGGTAGCCGTTCGAGGCGGTCCTGACGATCCGGCTCCCCCGGGGCTACCCTGCGGCGGGAGATCCGTTGACTGGAGGTACGTATGCGCCGTTCCGTCGGCCGGAACACGTCGCTGTTGGCCGTCCTCGCCGTGGTCGCGTCGGTGGGGGCCGCCGCCCCGGTGGCCTCGGCACCGTCCACCGCCCCGCGTCCCGTGCCGCCCAAGTCCCCGGTGGCGGTGGGCCACGGGGGAGCGGTGGCGAGCGTCGACCCGGACGCGTCCGCCGCCGGGATCGAGGTGCTGCGCAAGGGCGGCAACGCGGTGGACGCGGCCGTGGCCACCGCCGCCGCGCTCGGCGTGACCGAGCCGTACTCGGCGGGCATCGGCGGCGGTGGCTACTTCGTCCACTACGACGCGAAGAAGCGCGCCGTGCGGACGATCGACGGCCGCGAGACCGCACCGCGCAGCGCGGACGCCTCGCTCTTCCTGGAGAACGGCGAACCGATCCCGTTCCAGGAGGGGGTGACCAGCGGCCTCGGTGTCGGGACCCCCGGCACCCCGGCCACCTGGGAGCGGGCCCTGGACGCGTGGGGCAGCAAGTCCCTGCGTACGCTGCTGAAACCGGCCGAGCGCCTGGCCCGGCACGGCTTCGTCGTGGACGGCACCTTCCGCTCGCAGACCGCCTCCAACCAGGCCCGGTTCGCCGACTTCCCGGCCTCCGCCGAGTTGTTCCTGCCGGGTGGTGAACTCCCCGCCGTCGGCTCGGTGTTCAAGAACCCCGACCTGGCCCGTACGTACGAGAAGCTCGGCCGCGAGGGTGTCGGGGCGCTGTACCGGGGCGAGTTGGCCGACGACATCGTCCGTACGGTGCGCAAGCCGCCCGTCGACCCGGACGCCACCCGGGTGGTGCGGCCCGGCGATCTGACCCGCGCGGACCTCGCCGCCTACCGGACCCTGCGCAAGGACCCGACGAAGGTGAGCTACCGGGGCCTGGACGTCTACGGCATGGCCCCCTCGTCGTCCGGCGGCACCAGCGTCGGTGAGGCTCTCAACATCCTGGAGTCCACCGACCTCTCGCGCGCCGACCGGGTGCGGTACCTGCACCGCCTGATCGAGGCGAGCCGGATCGCGTTCGCCGACCGGGGGCGCTGGGTCGGCGACCCCGCGTTCGAGGACGTCCCCACGAAGGAGCTGCTGAGCCAGCGGTTCGCCGACGCGCGGGAGTGCCTGATCCGGGACGACAAGGCGCTGACCAGCCCCCTGGCCCCGGGCGACCCGCGCGACCCCGAGCGGTGCGGCACCGGCGGCACGGCCGCGCCCACCACGTTCGAGGGCGAGAACACCACCCACCTGACGACGGCCGACAAGTGGGGCAACGTCGTCGCCTACACCCTGACCATCGAGTCCACCGGCGGCAGCGCCATCACCGTGCCGGGCCGGGGCTTCCTGCTCAACAACGAACTGACCGACTTCTCCTTCGCGCCCGCCAACCCGGCGGTGCACGACCCGAACCTCCCGGGACCGGGCAAGCGGCCGCGCTCGTCGATCTCCCCGACCATCGTGCTGAAGCACGGCAAGCCGGTGCTCGCGCTCGGCTCGCCGGGCGGGGCCACGATCATCACGACCGTGCTCCAGTCGCTCACCGGGCACCTGGACCGGGGGCTCCCGCTGGTCGACGCGATCGCCGCGCCGCGCGCCAGCCAGCGCAACGCGCCGACGACGGATATCGAGCCGGACCTGTGGAACAGCCCGGTCCGCGCGGAACTGGAGAAGCTCGGCCACTCCTTCAAGCAGAGTTCGGAGATCGGGGCCGTCACCGGGGTGCAGCGACTGCCCGACGGACGCTGGCTGGCGGCGGCGGAAAAGGTGCGCCGGGGCGGCGGCTCGGCCATGGTGGTGCATCCGGGCGGCGGTCACTGAGCCGGCCGGACGAAGCAGGCCCCGGGGCCGGTATCGCGCGACACAGCGCGCGGTGCCGGCCCCGCGGCCTTGGCGTGCGCCCACCCGGCCGATCCGGGACGGGCGGGGAGGGGCGCGCCGCCGCAGGGGACCCGTACGGGTCTCTCGTCCACGGGAAGGGGCCTTCCGCACGATGCGCACCCGCATGCTCGCCCTGACATCCGCCGCCTGCGGCGCCGCGCTGCTCGGAGCGGCGGCGCTGCCCGCGTCCGCCACCGGCCCGGGAACCGGCCCCGGCCAGGAGCCGGAAGCGGCCGAGGTGGACGCCGCCGGAGTGGACGCGACCGCGGCGACCGCCGCCGAACTGCTGGCCGAGGTCCGCGCCTGCGCCCGGATCTCGAAAGGCGCGTACCGCACGGACAGCGGCAGCGCGAAGGCCACGGTCCCCGTCTGCGGCACCCAGGACGCCGTCTTCTGGAAGGCGGACATGGACATCGACTGCGACGGCCGCAGGACCGCGGCCTGCAACCGGAGGACCGATCCGTACTTCCTGCCGGAGACCGCGTTCCAGACCTCCCGCGGCGAACCCCTGGACTCGGCCGCGCTCCCCCACGTGGTCGTGCCGGGCCCGAGCAAGGTGTGGGACTACCGGAAGTCGGGGCTCACCGGCGGCAGCGTCGTGGCGGTCGTGTACCGGGACCGCGTGCGATACGGCGTGATCGGCGACACCGGCCCCACGGGCATCATCGGGGAGGCGTCGTACGCCATGGCGAAGGACCTGGGCATCGACCCCGATCCGTGGACCGGAGGGGCCGAGTCCGGGGTCACCTACATCGCGTTCAAGAACTCCCGCGTCTCCCCGATCGAGAGCCGCGCGCGGGCGCGGAGCCGGGGAGCGTCCCTGGCCAGGGAGTTCGTCGGACGCTCCTAGGCCCTGTCGTCACACTCCCGCCTGCCGGGCGGCGCGGGGCCCAGAGAGGTCCGCGGTCCGTACGGTGCTCACAGCGCGGTCAGGACGCGCGGGCCGTCGTCTCGGATCGCCACCGTGTGCTCGGCGTGCGAGGCTCGGCTGCCGTCCGTCGTCCGCAGCGTCCAGCCGTCCTCGTCGTGGCGGAACTCGTCGCCGCCACCGCCGATCAGCATGGGTTCGATCGCCAGGACCATGCCGTGCCGGAGCGCCATGCCGCGGCCCGGCCGTCCCTCGTTCGGTACGGACGGGTCCTCGTGCATGGACCGGCCGATACCGTGGCCGCCGTAGCCGTCCAGGATGCCGTAGCCCGCATTCCGGCAGACCGTGCCGATCGCGTGGGCGATGTCTCCGATCCGGTTGCCGACCACGGCCGCGCCGATCCCGGCCGCCAGGGCCTCGTACGCGGTGTCGACGAGCCGGGTGTCCTCCGGGCGGGCCTCTCCCACGATGAAGCTGATCGCCGAGTCACCGGCCCAGCCGCCCAGGAGGGCCCCCGCGTCCACACTGACCAGGTCCCCGTCGCGCAGCGGTTCGGCCGAGGGGATGCCGTGCACGACCGCGTCGTTGACCGAGACGCAGATGACGGCCGGGAACGGGGTGGCCGCGAAGTGCGGCTTGTAGTTGAGGAAGGGGGAGGCGGCTCCGGCCCCGCTCAGCACCTCGCGGGCCGCCTCGTCCATGTGGCGGGGGGTCACGCCGACCGCCGCCACCTCCCGCGCACGGGTCAGGATCTGCGCGACGACCCGGCCGGCCTCGCGCATCGCTTCGATGGATGTGTCTGTCTTGATGTGCACCATGCCCATTACTATACCGGTCGAAGCGGTATAGTAATGACGGTATAGAAATGGCATTCCGTAGTACGATGGGCCCATGGTCCGCACCCCCCTGACACCCGAAGAGCGCCTGCGTGGCGAACGGCTCGGCATGTTGCTCCGTGCGGCGCGCGGGGAACGCAGCATGGCCGCCGTCGCCGCGAGCGCCGGAATCTCCGCGGAGACCCTCCGGAAGATCGAGACCGGCCGCGCGCCCACGCCCGCCTTCTTCACCGTGGCCGCCCTCGCCGGTGCGCTGGGCCTCTCCATGGACGAGATCCTCGGCCGCTGCGCGCCGGAACCGGCCGCCGCTCCGCTGATCGCGTAGGGCCTTGGGGGCGCGCCCTGATCGGCAGGTCGCCCCTCCGGGCGCGTAGGGTCGCGCCGTGACTCTCCAGGACTTCGCGCGCAGCGAGTACGTCAGCCTGACCACGTACCGGAAGAACGGCACACCCGTCGCCACGCCCGTCTGGGCCGCCGCCGAGGGTGATGTGCTGTACGTCTGGACCCGCTCCGACTCGTGGAAGGTCAAGCGGCTGCGCGGCAACGGCAAGGTCGTCGTCACCGTCTGCGACGTACGCGGCAGGATCGCCGAAGGGGCCCCCAGTGCGGAGGGCGCCGCGAAGCTCCTCGACGAGGACGGCACCCGCGCGGCGCGCAGACTGCTGGCGCGCAAGTACACCTGGAAGTTCTGGCTCGTCGACTGGCCCGCGACGGTCGCGCGGCTCGGCAAGCGTCCGCACACCGGGATCGCCATCACCTTCTGAGCACGGCCGCCGCCGAGGCGGCCGAGGCCCCCGGAGTCGCCTTGAACACCACCGGGGATCGGGGCCGTATCCGTTGTGGACCGGTCGGGTGCGAAACATGATCGACTCCGCCGGTTCACGGCGATGGTCTTGCCCCGCCGGACGGAGGGGCTTACGTTCTCCATCCATGCACCGATCTACGTGCGTAGAGAACGCGTAGAGGCTCTCTGACGCCGCGTCGAAGGAGCAGCTCATGTCCCACGTCGTACGCGCCGCACTCGTCCAGGCGACCTGGACCGGCGACACCGAATCCATGATCGCCAAGCATGAGGAACACGCGCGCGAGGCCGCCCGGCAGGGCGCGAAGATCATCGGCTTCCAGGAGGTGTTCAACGCCCCCTACTTCTGCCAGGTCCAGGAGCCCGAGCACTACCGCTGGGCCGAGCCGGTCCCCGACGGGCCGACCGTCAGGCGTATGCGGGACCTGGCCCGTGAGACCGGCATGGTCGTCGTCGTCCCGGTCTTCGAGATCGAACAGTCCGGCTTCTACTACAACACCGCGGCCGTGATCGACGCCGACGGCTCGTATCTCGGCAAGTACCGCAAGCACCACATCCCGCAGGTCAAGGGATTCTGGGAGAAGTATTACTTCAAGCCCGGCAACGCCGGCTGGCCGGTCTTCGACACCGCGGTCGGCAAGGTCGGCGTCTACATCTGCTACGACCGGCACTTCCCCGAGGGCTGGCGGCAACTCGGACTCGGCGGAGCCCAGTTGGTGTACAACCCCTCGGCCACCTCGCGCGGACTCTCCAGCCACCTCTGGCAGTTGGAACAGCCCGCCTCAGCCGTCGCCAACGAGTACTTCGTCGCCGCGATCAACCGGGTCGGCCAGGAGGAGTACGGCGACAACGACTTCTACGGAACCAGCTACTTCGTCGACCCGCGCGGCCAGTTCGTCGGGGACGTGGCCAGCGACAAGGAAGAGGAACTCCTCGTCCGCGACCTGGACTTCGACCTGATCGAGGAAGTCCGCCAACAGTGGGCGTTCTACCGGGACCGACGGCCCGACGCCTACGACGGGCTGGTGGAGCCGTGACCGGACTGCACGAGCGTCACCTCGCCGTCAGCCCCGAGTGGCTGGCCCTCTACTACCGCCGCCCCCTGGAACTCACCCACGGCGAGGGCCGCCACGTCTGGGACGCGGACGGCAACCGCTACCTGGACTTCTTCGGCGGCATCCTCACCACGATGACCGCCCACGCCCTGCCCGAGGTGACCAAGGCGGTCGCCGAGCAGGCCGGACGGATCATCCACTCCTCCACCCTCTACCTCAACCGCCCCATGGTGGAGATGGCCGAGCGGATCGCCACCCTCTCCGGCATCCCCGACGCCCGGGTCTTCTTCACCACGTCCGGCACCGAGGCCAACGACACCGCGCTGCTGCTCGCCACCGCGTACCGCCGCTCCAACCAGATCCTGGCGATGCGCAACAGCTACCACGGCCGGTCGTTCTCCACGGTCTCCATCACCGGCAACCAGGCCTGGTCGCCCACGAGTCTGTCCCCGCTCCAGACCCTGTACGTCCACGGCGGCGTCCGCGGCCGGGGGCCGTACGCCGAGCTGAGCGACGAGCGGTTCATCCAGGCGTGCGTCGCCGACCTGGAGGACCTCCTCGGGCACACCCGCAGGCCCGCGGCCCTGATCGCCGAGCCCATCCAGGGCGTCGGCGGCTTCACCTCCCCGCCCGACGGCCTGTTCGCCGCGTTCCGGGAGGTCCTGGACCGGCACGGGGTGCTGTGGATCTCGGACGAGGTGCAGACCGGCTGGGGCCGTACCGGCGAGCACTTCTGGGGCTGGCAGGCGCACGCCCAGCACGGGCCGCCGGACATCCTCACCTTCGCCAAGGGCATCGGCAACGGCATGTCGGTCGGGGGAGTGGTGGCCCGCGCCGAGGTGATGAACTGCCTCGACGCCAACTCCATCTCCACCTTCGGCGGCTCGCCGATCACCATGGCCGCCTCGCTCGCCAACCTCTCGTACCTCCTGGAGCACGACCTCCAGGGCAACGCGCGGCGCGTCGGCGGGCTCCTCATCGAACGGCTGCGGGGCATCGCCGCCGGCTCGCCCGCCGTACGCGAGGTGCGCGGCCGCGGCCTGATGATCGGCATCGAACTGGTGAGGCCCGGCACCGACGAGGCCGACCCCGAGGCCGCCGCGGCCGTCCTCGAAGCGGCCCGCGCGGGCGGGCTGCTCATCGGCAAGGGCGGCGGCCACAACACCAGCGTCCTCAGGATCGCCCCGCCCCTGACCCTGACCGTCGCCGAGGCCGAGGAAGGCGCGGCGATCCTCGCGGACGCCCTGCACGCGGCGGGCTGACCCCCGCCCGGCGGAGCCCGTACGTACACGAACCGCGCGGGGCGGCCCCGGCCGTACGCCCAGAGGGCCGGCGGGCGCCCCGAGTTAAGGAGACACCCATGAGCCGCACCGTCATCCACGGCGGCCTGGTCATCACCGCGTCCGACGAGATCCACGCCGACGTGCTCGTCGAGGGCGGCCGGATCGTCGCCCTCGCCGCCCACGGAACCGACGCCGCCGCGAGCTGGAGCGCCGACCGGCGGATCGACGCGACGGGCAAGTACGTCATCCCGGGCGGCGTCGACGGGCACACCCACATGGAGATGCCGTTCGGCGGGACGTACGCCGCCGACACCTTCGAGACCGGCACCCGGGCCGCCGCCTGGGGCGGCACCACCACCATCGTCGACTTCGCGATCCAGAGCGTGGGCCGCTCCCTGCGCGAGGGGCTCGACGCCTGGTACGGGAAGGCCGACGGCAACTGCGCCATCGATTACGCCTTCCACATGATCCTCGCGGACGTGAACCCCTCCTCGCTCAAGGAGATGGACCTCCTCGTCTCCGAAGGGGTCACCTCCTTCAAGCTGTTCATGGCCTACCCCGGCGTCTTCTACAGCGACGACGGCCAGATCCTGCGCGCCATGCAACGGGCCTCCGGCAACGGCGGGTTGATCATGATGCACGCGGAGAACGGCATCGCCATCGACGTCCTGGTCGAGCAGGCGCTCGCCGAGGGCCGCACCGACCCCCGCTACCACGGGGACGTCCGCAAGGTCGCCCTGGAGGCCGAGGCCACCCACCGCGCCGTCCAGCTCGCCCGGGTCGCCGGATCCCCCCTCTACGTCGTCCACGTCTCCGCCGACGAGGCCGTGGAGGAGATCGCCGCCGCCCGCCACAAGGGCCTCCCCGTCTTCGGGGAGACCTGCCCGCAGTACCTGTTCCTGTCCACCGACAACCTCGCCGAGCCCGACTTCGAGGGCGCCAAGTACGTCTGCTCCACCCCGCTGCGTCCCAAGGAACACCAGGAAGCCCTGTGGCGGGGCCTGCGGAACAACGAACTCCAGGTCGTCTCCACCGACCACTGCCCCTTCTGCTTCTCGGGTCAGAAGGAGATGGGCCGCGGCGACTTCTCCAAGATCCCCAACGGCATGCCGGGCGTCGAGCACCGCATGGACCTGCTGCACCAGGCCGTCGTGGACGGGCACATCACCCGCCGCCGCTGGATCGAGATCGCCTGCGCGTCCCCGGCCCGGATGTTCGGCCTCTACCCGAAGAAGGGCACCATCGCCCCGGGCGCCGACGCCGACATCGTCATCTACGACCCGGCCGCCGAGCAGACCCTCTCCGCCGAGACCCACCACATGAACGTCGACTACTCGGCGTACGAGGGCAAACGCATCACCGGCCAGGTCGAGACCGTGCTCTCGCGCGGCGAACTCGTCATCGACGGACGGAAGTTCACCGGTCGTGCCGGACACGGCATGTACACCCCCCGCGCCACCTGTCAGTACCTGGACTAGGAGATCCCGCCATGGACTTCGGACTCGTCCTCCAGACCGACCCGCCCGCCTCCGCCGTCGTCGGCCTGATGCGCCGCGCCGAACGCAACGGCTTCCGCTACGGCTGGACCTTCGACTCGGCGGTGCTCTGGCAGGAGCCGTTCGTCATCTACAGCCGCATCCTGGAGCACACCGACCGGATGACCGTGGGCCCGATGGTCACCAACCCGGGCACCCGCACCTGGGAGGTCACCGCCTCCACCTTCGCCACCCTCAACGACATGTACGGCAACCGCACCGTCTGCGGCATTGGGCGCGGCGACTCCGCGATGCGCGTCGCGGGCCGCCGGCCCAACACGCTGGCCCGCCTCGGCGAGGCCATCGACGTGATCCGGGACCTCGCGGAGGGCCGGGAGGCGACGGTCGACGGGCAGCCGGTGCGGATCCCGTGGGTGAAGGACGGGCGGCTGCCGGTGTGGATGGCGGCGTACGGGCCCAAGGCCCTCGCCCTGGCCGGGCAGAAGGCCGACGGCTTCATCCTCCAGCTCGCCGACCCCTTCCTCACCGAGTGGATGATCAAGGCGGTACGTGACGCGGCCTCCGACGCCGGACGGGACCCGGACTCCGTCACCATCTGCGTCGCCGCCCCCGCCTACGTCGGAGACGACCTCGACCACGCCCGGGAGCAGTGCCGCTGGTTCGGCGGGATGGTCGGCAACCACGTGGCGGACCTGGTCGCCCGCTACGGCGAGCACTCCGGCCTGGTCCCCGAGGAGCTCACCGACTACATCGCCGGACGCTCCGGCTACGACTACAGCCACCACGGGCGCACCGGCAACCCGGACACCGCCTTCGTCCCGGACGGGATCGTCGACCGGTTCTGTCTGCTGGGTCCCGCCGAGGCGCACATCGAGAAGCTGCGGGCGCTGCGGGACATGGGCGTCGACCAGTTCGCGCTGTACAACATGCACGACGCCCGGGAGGCGACCATCGACGCCTACGGAGCCGAGATCATCCCGGCCCTGAGCTGATCGGTACGGTAGCGTGAGCAGCCGTTCGGGCATCGACGGGGGAGGCACGGATACGTGGCGCAGTACTTGTTGTTGGTGTACGAGGACGAGCCCATGACGAGTGCGCTGCCCTCGGAGGAGGAAGCGGCGCTGGTGGGCCGGTTCCAGGACTTCATGCGGCGCAACGAGGCGGCCGTGGAGCGGGGGCAGCGGCTCCACCCGACGTCCACGGCCACCTCGGTGCGGCGCGACGTCGACGGCGGTGTTCGGATCAGTGACGGGGCATTCGTCGAGTCCAAGGAAGTCGTCGCCGGGTACTTCCTGATCGAGGCGGAGAACCTCGCCGAGGCGCTCGGACTGGCCCAGGAGATTCCCGTGCCCAACGGCGGGGTCGAGGTCAGGCCGATCCGTTCCGTGCCGGGCGCCTGAATCGCTGTCACCCGCACACCCGAGTTCTCGGAGCGGCCATGGATGCAACCGTCGCGGACGCCGTCGCCAGGGCACACAGCAGGCAGTGGGGCTTCGTGCTCGCGGCCACCGTGCGCGTCACCCGGGATCTCGACCTCGCCGAGGAGTGCGTCCAGGAGGCCTATGCGCAGGCGTTGCGGCAGTGGCCGGAGGAAGGGGTGCCGAAACGGCCCGAGGCATGGCTGACCACGGTCGCTCGGCGCCGTGCCCTGGACGCCCTGCGCCGCCTCGACACCCTGCGCGGCAAACTGCCGCTGCTGGCCGGTGACGACACCGCTCCGCCCGCGGACCAGGACCTCGTCGACCGCGATATTCCGGACGACCGGCTGCGGCTGATCTTCACCTGCTGCCACCCCTCGTTGGATGTCGACACCCGGGTCGGTCTCACCCTGCGGCTGGTGTGCGGTCTGTCCACCGCCGAGGTCGGCCGGGCGCTGCTCGTCTCGGAGCCGACGATGGCGGCCCGTATCACCCGTGGCAAGAAGAAGATCAAGGCCGCCGGAATCCCCTACAGGGAACCGTCGCCCGAGGAGCTTCCCGCTCGGCTCGACGCCGTGCTGGACGTCGTGCACCTCGTCTTCAGCACCGGGCACACCGCGCCTTCCGGTGAGCGACTGCAGCGACGTGACCTGATCGAGCGGGCGCTGCATCTCGCGCGCGTACTCCACCAGTTGCTGCCCGCCCAGTCCGGCGCGGCGGGGCTGCTCGCGCTCGTTCTCCTCACCGACGCGCGCCGCCGCGCCCGCACTCGCCCCGACGGTTCGCTGGCACTGCTCTCCGAGCAGGACCGGACGCTCTGGAACGCCGAGGAGATCCAGGAGGGGCTACGGCTGGTCGCGTCCGCCCCGCGGCACCGGCCGCCGACCCGGTACGCGTTGATGGCGGCGACCGCCGCCGTGCACGCGCAGGCTCCGAGCTGGGAGGCCACCGACTGGTCCCGCATCGTCGGCCTCTACGACGACCTGCTGCGGATCTGGCCGTCACCGGTGGTGGCGTTGAACCGCGCCATCGCCGTCGGACAGGCGTACGGCCCGGAGGCCGGCCTGCGGTGCCTGGCGGAACTCTCCGCCGAACCCAAGCTGACCGACTACCAGTACTTCGCGGCTGCCCGGGCGGACTTCCTGCGTCGGCTGCACCGCTTCGACGAGGCACGGGCCGCCTATCGGGAGGCGCTCGCGAGGACCACGAACGCGGTGGAGCGGGAGTTCCTCCGGTCACGCATCGATGAACTCGGTGCTCTCTCGTAACCTTGTCGGCCCTGTGCCGTGCCTCCCCGCCAGGGATGACGGGAACCCTCGGCGCCCGCCGCTGCTCGACCACCCCGTGACCGGGCGAACTCGCCCATGCCCGCCGCCGCCCGGGCGTGTCTGTGTGTTCGGCCATTGCTCCTGAAATGCCGAGATTCCCGGGCCGGCCGCCACGGAATGATCGGTATCCATGCCTCCGCTTAAAGTACGCAGAGCGCAAGCGGAAGGCGCGCATTCTCGTGAGGCAGCCGAAAATTGCAGCCGCGGAGGGCGCATTGGTACTGTCCGGCGGACGTCGAACATCTAGCGTCGAAAACTTCATCAGGCGGGGGAAAAATGTCTGAGTCGAATGCTCTTGTCAGCGTCGAGGAAGCAACCCGGACGCGCGAGCACAATCGCAAGATCGTTTCGCAGTACATGAACACGCGCGGTCAGGATCGCCTGCGGCGTCACGAATTGTTCACCGAGGACGGACAGGGCGGTCTCTGGACCACGGACACGGGTGAGCCCATCGTCATCCGAGGTCGTGACCGCCTGGCCGAGCACGGGGTGTGGTCCCTGCGCTGCTTCCCCGACTGGCAGTGGATCGACATCGAAATCTTCGACACGCAGGACCCGGACCAGTTCTGGGTGGAGTGCAACGGTGTCGGAAAGATTCTCTTCCCTGGTTACCCGGATGGGCGCTACGAGAATCACTTCCTGCACCACTTCACCTTCGAGGGTGGAAAGATCAAGCGGCAGCGGGAATTCATGAACCCCGTCCAGCAGTTCCGTTCCCTGGGAATCGAGGTGCCGAAAATCGTCCGGGCGGGAATCCCGACGTAAATCGGAAGAGAAATCTGCATCTCGTTCTCTGGCAACCCTACGGGGGTGGGATCGAACGTGAAATGTCAGGCTTCTTCGAAGCAACCAATGTCAGCTGCCCAGCAGCCGGAATGGGGCGATCGGCATCAGGTTGCCCAGGTCCGTAACGTCCTGGCGGCCACCGGTTCGCTCGTCGACACCGAACAGGTCCTCGCGTTGCGCGGGGCGCTGGCGACGGCGGCGCGCGGTGAAGCTCTGGTTCTGCAGGCCGGCGACTGCGCCGAGCATCCCGACGAATGCCGCGCGTCCCCCATGGAGGCCAAGGCCGCCCTGGTCCACCGACTCGCCGATCTGCTGGGCGCGGAATCGGGGCTGCCGGTCATCCGGGTCGGCCGGATCGCCGGCCAGTTCGCCAAACCCCGCTCGCGTCCCCTCGAGGAGACGCCCGGGAGTGGCCGGCTCCCCGTCTACCGGGGCCACATGGTCAACCTGCCCGCACCGGACGCTCACAGCAGGCGGCCCGATCCCCTGCGGCTGCTCATGTGCTTCATGACGGCCCGCGAGGCGATGGAGCACCTCGGATGGCGGGCCGACGCGGACTGGCAGGCGCGGGAGGCCGAGGACCTGCTGTGGACCAGCCACGAAGCGCTGCTGATGGACTACGAGCAGCCGCAGCTTCGTCCGACCGGAGACGACCGGCTGCTGCTCGGGTCGACCCACTGGCCGTGGATCGGCGAGCGCACCCGGCAACTCGACGGTGCCCATGTGGACCTGCTGTCCAGGGTCGTCAACCCGGTCGCCTGCAAGGTCGGGCCGGGCATGACACCGGACGAGCTGGTCGAACTGTGCGCCCGTCTGGATCCACATCGCGACCCCGGCCGGCTCGCGCTGATCGTGCGGATGGGCCCGGACCTGGTCACCGCTCGGCTGCCCGCCCTGGCCCGCGCGGTCCAGGACGCGGGCCACCCCGTGCTCTGGCTCTGCGATCCCCTGCACGCCAATACCGTCAAGCGCCCCGACGGGACCAAGACACGCCACGTCGCCACGGCCGTGGACGAGGTCCGCCGGTTCTCGGAGTGCTTGAACGGCGTGGGCGCGCAGGGCCGCGGTCTCCATCTGGAGACCAGTCCGTACGCGGTGGACGAGTGCGTCGGGGGCCCCGCGGGCGCGGTGCCGGCGGCCATGGGCGCCGCCAGCCTGTGCGACCCCAGGCTCGGTCCGGCGCAAGCCGCCGAGGTCGTTGCGGCGTGGTCGGCCGTGGGCGGTCCGCGTGGCGCATCTGTTCTGACGAGGCGGGGGTTGTCATGAGCCTGAAAATCGAAGTCGAACCGTACGACCTGCCCACCCGGCAGGACATGCCCGTCGGCGTGGTCGACTGGACCGTCCGACCCGAACGAGCCGTGCTGCTCGTCCACGACATGCAGAGGTACTTCCTCGAGCCGTTCGAACCCGGTATGCGCGCCCGGCTGGTCGATACCGCGGCCGCCCTGCGCAAGCGATGCGCGGCACAGGGCGTCCGTATCGCCTACACCGCCCAGCCGGGCCGCATGACGCCGAAGGACCGGGGCCTGCTCCGGGACTTCTGGGGGCCGGGTATGACCAGCTCGGAAGCGGACCGCGTGATCACCGACCAGCTGGCCCCGGGCGCCGACGACTGGACGTTCGTGAAGTGGCGTTACAGCGCGTTCTTCCGCACCGACCTGCTGGAGCGGATGCGGGCCGAAGGCCGCGATCAACTGGTGGTGTGCGGCGTGTACGGACACGTCGGCATCCTCACCACCGCCCTTGAGGCCTACAGCAACGACGTACAGGTCTTCCTCGCCGGGGACGCGATCGGTGACTTCTCCGCCGACCGGCACCGGCAGACGCTCCAGTACGCCGCCGACTGCTGCGCCAGGGTCGCCACGGCCGAGGACCTCGTGCCGTGACGGCCGATCTGCTCGACGCCGTGCTCGATGACACGGTCGGGGACTACGCCCTGATCTGTCGCAGTGACGAACACGGCCGACACGTGCAAGTGATCGCGGGGGAGACCGGTCATCCCGCGTCGCTCGCGGCGATCGACTTCGATCGCCGCCCGGCCGCCGGCACCGCGTCCAGCGACATGCTGGTCGTGGTCCCCTACCGGCAGCTCGCCGAGCGCGGTCATCCCGCGGTCGACGACGGCGCGCCCCTCCTCGCGATGCGAGTGACGGCCGAGGAGCGCCACCCGGTCTCCTCGGTGCTCCGCCGACTGCCGGACCGCCGAGTAAGCCTGGAGAACGGTCACTTCGACGCGGACGACCGTGAGTACGCCAAGTGCGTCGAATCGGTGCTGGTCGACGAGATCGGCACCGGACAGGGAGCCAACTTCGTCATCAAGCGCACCTACATCGCCGACGTCGCCGATCCCGGTCCGGACGCCGCCCTGTCGGCGTTCCGCCACCTGCTCGCGGCCGAGCGGGGAGCGTACTGGACGTTTCTGGTGCGCACCGCCGGATCCACCATCGTCGGGGCGTCACCGGAGCGCCATGTCGGCCTGATCGACGACGTCGTCCGGATGAACCCGATCAGCGGCACCTACCGCTACCCGGCCGACGGCCCGACCCTGAGCGGTGTGACCGACTTCCTCGCCGACCGCAAGGAGGCCGAGGAGCTGTACATGGTGGTCGACGAGGAACTGAAGATGATGTGCCGGCTCTGCCTGCCCGGGACGGTGTCGGTGACCGGCCCGCACCTCAAGGAGATGGCCAGGGTCGCGCACACGGAGTACCACATCGAGGGGCGCACGGACCGGGGCGTTCCGGAACTGCTGCGCGAGACCATGTTCGCGCCCACGGTCACCGGCAGCCCGGTCGAGAACGCGGCACGGGTGATCCAGCGCTACGAGCCGGGCGGCCGGCGCTATTACAGCGGCATCATCGGCCTGGTCGGCAGCGACGGGGCCGGCCGCCCCACGCTGGACTCGGCGATCGTGATCCGCACCGCCGAGATCGACCCCGCCGGGCGCCTGTCCCTCTCGGTCGGCTCCACCCTGGTGCGCCACTCCGATCCGCTGGGCGAGGTGGCCGAGACCCGGGCGAAGGCCTCGGCCCTGCTGGCGGCGTTCGGGGAGACGGAGCCCCGCCGAGGGTTCGCCGCCCACCCCGAGGTGCTCTCCTCCCTGAGCCGGCGCAATGAGGGCATCGCCGGCTTCTGGACCACGTCCGACGCCGTCGGATACGCCCGCTCCACCGTGCTGGACGGGCACAAGGTGCTGGTCGTCGATGCCGAGGACACCTTCACCTCCATGCTCGAACACCAACTGCGCGCGCTGGGGCTCGGCGTCACGGTGCGGCGTTTCGACGAACCGTACGAGACCCGCGACCACGACATGATCATCCTGGGTCCTGGGCCGGGTGATCCCTGTGACCCCGGCGATCCGAAGGTCGCCGCCCTGGACGCGGTCATCGCTGAACTGCTCGCCGGGCGACGTCCGATGCTGGCCGTCTGCCTGAGCCATCAGGTGCTCTGCCGGCGGCTCGGCCTCCCCGTGCTGCGGCGCGCCCGGCCCAACCAGGGCGTGCAGCGGCGGATCAGTCTCTTCGGCAAGCCCGAACGCGTGGCCTTCTACAACACCTTCGAGGCCCGTGCCGCCGCCGACCGCCGGGACACGGAGGCGGGCGTGCCGGTGGAGATCTGCGGCGATCCGGACACCGGGGAGGTACACGCGCTGCGCGGCCACCGGTTCGCGTCGCTGCAGTTCCACCCGGAGTCGCTGCTCACGGTCGACGGGCCTCGCATCCTCACTGACATGACGGAATGGGTACTGGGCGAATGAATCCAAGGGAACGGACGAACCTCATGAACCTGGAGATCGCCTGGTGGGATCTTCAGGACGCCTTCACCACGGTGGACGACCTCGAGCGACACCTGCGCGAGGACGGCGTCGTCGAACAGTGGAAGCAGGTCAGCGGCCTGCACGAGAAGTTCTGGATCGCCGACCGGGCAGGCAACCGCTGGGGCGCGGTCATGGTCTGGGACGGCGAGCGTCCCGCCGACCTTCCGGAGAACAAGGCCGCACAGCTGATCGGCGCTCCCGTGACGCACCGCGAGCGGTTCGAGGTCCAGGCCGCGGTGCGAGGGTCCGGCCACGGCCGCGGCGCCTCCCATCGGTACGTCGTCGTCGACGCCTTCGCGAACGAGCCCCTCCGGGGCAATCCGGTCGCGGTCTTCTTCGGAGCGAGCGACCTGACCGCCGATCGGATGCAGCGGATAGCGCAGGAGATGAATCTCTCCGAAGTGACGTTCCTGCTGCCGCCCACCACCGGTGACGCGGACCTGCGGGTCAGGATCTTCACCCCCGTCAACGAACTGCCCTTCGCCGGGCACCCGTTGCTCGGGACCGCCGTCGCGGTCGCCCTGGACCACGGAAGGGACCGGCTGCGGCTGGAGACCGCGATGGGCGTCGTGCCCTTCGAGGTCGTCCGCGCTCCCGGCGGAGACGGGGCGCATGCCTCGATGGAGCAGCCGATCCCCGAGTGGCGCCCCTACGAGCACGCCGACGCCCTGCTCGCGGCGCTGGGCCTCGACTCCTCCACCCTGCCGGTGGAGATCTACCGCAACGGCCCCCGGCATGTGTTCGTCGGCCTTCCCGACGTTGCCGCGCTGGACGCCCTGCGCCCCGACCACCGGGCGCTGGCCGCGTTCGAGGACATGGCCGCGAACTGCTTCGCCCCGGACGGCGAGCACTGGCAGACCCGGATGTTCTCGCCCGCGTACGGCGTGGTCGAGGACGCGGCCACCGGCTCCGCGGCCGGTCCGCTCGCCATCCACCTGGCCCGGCACGGACTGGTCCCGTACGGCAGGGCCATCGAGATCCACCAAGGGGTCCGACTCGGCAGGCGTTCGATCATGGTCGCCGAGGCGACGGTCGGCACTGGTGGAGAGATCGCCCGCGTACGGGTCGGCGGCCACGGGGTCGTCGCCGCCGAGGGCACCATCCGCGTCTGACGGGGGAGAAGTGAGCAGCGAACTGGAAAGCATCACCGGCGTCGTCGACCTCGACTTCCCGGAATACGACAACCCGCCGCCCGAACCCATGAAGCCGGCCCTCGCCTGGTTGCGAGGGGCCATCGAGGGTGGTGTCCGCGAACCGTACGCCCTGGCCCTGGCCACGACCGACAGCTCCGGCCGCCCCTCCAACCGGATGGTCGCCGTCAGCGACGCGTCCACCGAGGGACTGCTGTTCACCACGCACAGCACCAGCCGCAAGGGCCGTGAGATCGCCACGACGGGATGGGCGTCGGGCCTGTTCTACTGGCGGGAGACCGCACGGCAGCTGTGCTTCTCGGGCCCCGTGGCCCTGTTGGACGACGACGAGAACGACCGGCTCTGGCACGGCCGCGCGGCCGGTCTGCACCCGATGACCGCCGCCTCCAGGCAGAGCGAGTCGCTCGACGATCCCCGGCAGCTGCGGCAGGAAGCCGATCGGCTCGCGGCCGAGGACGTCCCGCTGCCGCGACCGGAGCGCTTCGTCGGATACCGGCTCCAGCCGCACTCCGTGGAGTTCTGGTCCGCCGCGGAGAGCCGCCTGCACCGGCGTCTGCGATACGAGCGGACGGCCACCGGATGGCATGTCACCAGGCTCCAGCCGTGATCCTCGGCACCCACGCCCGCACCCGTCGAAGCTTCGAAAGGCAGCCATGAAGGACCGACCGACCCACCTGGACTCCATCGTCATCGGCGCCGGAATCGCCGGCATCTACATGCTGCACAAACTGCGGGACGAGGCCGGCCTCACCGTACGAGCCTTCGACAAGGCCGGCGACGTCGGCGGCACCTGGTACTGGAACCGCTACCCGGGCGCGGCCGCGGACGTCGACAGCATCGTCTACCGCTACTCCTTCGACAAGGAGATGCTGCGGGAGTGGCAGTGGAAGACCCGCTACGCCACACAGCCGGAGATCCTCGCCTACC
This sequence comes from Streptomyces sp. rh34, assembly GCF_002551245.1. GTDB lineage: Bacteria > Actinomycetota > Actinomycetes > Streptomycetales > Streptomycetaceae > Streptomyces. The sequence goes on along the minus strand of NZ_NTGZ01000021.1, from coordinate 7,057 downwards.
TGAAGGCGGTCGTCGACCGGCACGACCTGCGCAAGGACATCCAGTTCGACACGGCCGTCGAGTCGCTGACGTACGACGGGCCGACCCAGCTGTGGACCGCGCGGACCGACAGCGGCGAGGAGTTCACCGCGCGGTACGTGGTCAGCGCGCTCGGACCGCTGTCGACCGCCAACTTCCCCGACATCCCGGGCCGTGAGACCTTCGCCGGCCCGATCGTGCACACGGGAGCCTGGCCCGCGGACCTGGACCTCGCGGGCAAGCGCGTCGGGGTCGTCGGCACCGGTTCCACGGGTACGCAGTTCATCTGCGCGGCTGCCAGGACGGTCGAGCACCTCACGGTCTTCCAGCGTTCCGCGCAGTACGTCGTTCCCTCCGGCGACGGGCCGCTCAGCGAGGAGTACCTGGCGGAGGTCCGGGAGAACTACGACGAGATCTGGGAACAGGTCTTCGACTCCCGGGTCGGCTGCGGATTCGAGGAGAGCCTGACGCCGGCGATGAGCGTCTCCGCCGCCGAGCGCGAGCGCGTCTTCGAGGAGGGGTGGCAGGCGGGCAACGGCTTCCGGTTCATGTTCGGCACGTTCGCGGACCTTCCCTTCGACCCGGCGGCCAACGAAGCCGCCGCCTCCTTCATCCGCTCGAAGATCCAGCAGACCGTGCGGGACCCGGAGACGGCCCGCAAGCTCATGCCGACCGACTTCTACGCCAAGCGGCCGATCTGCAACAGCGGTTACTACGAGACCTACAACCGCGACAACGTCACCCTGGTGTCCACCAAGGAGACCCCGATAGCGAGGATCACACCGACCGGTGTGGTCACCGAGGACGGAAACGAGCACGAACTGGACGTCCTGGTCTTCGCCACCGGCTTCGACGCCATGGAGGGCGGCTACCACCAGGTGGCCATACGAGGGCGCGACGGCGTGCGGCTGGAGGAGCACTGGGGCGACGCTCCGAGCAGCTACCTCGGCATCGCCATGAACGGATTCCCCAACCTGTTCATGGTCTTCGGCCCCAACAGCGTCTTCTGCAACCTGCCGCCCGGACTGGAGACCCAGGTCGAGTGGATCGCGCGGCTGGTCGGCGCGGCGGAGGAGCGCGGGATCACCCGCATAGAGGCGACCGCCGCCGCGGAGGAGGGCTGGACCACGCAGTGCCGGGAGATGGCGGAGCACAGCCTGTTCGCGCAGACCGAGTCCTGGATCTTCGGCACGAACATTCCCGGCCGCAAGCGGCGCACGCTGTTCTTCTTCGGCGGCCTGGGCGCCTACCGGCAGCGGCTGAACGAGATCGTCGCCGCCGACTACGAGGGCTTCACCCTCGACGGCCGGACAGTGCCCGTGGCGGTCTGAGCCAGGGCAGGGCGCGGCCGGCGGAACTTCCGCTCCGCCGGCCGCGCCGACTCGGTCGAATTACCCCCGACGCGCATTCCGCATGAGTCAACGCAGCTGTTGTCCAAGGCTTTTGGCCGTCGATATTTTGGGCGTCATGAGTGAGACGACAATTCGCCCGAGCGGCCATCTCGTAACTCTGGTCAATGTCTTCGAGGTGGATCCGGTGAAACAGGAAGAACTCGTCACCGTACTCAACGAGGGACTTGAGAAGGTCTTCCGCCACCGCCCCGGATTCGTGTCCGCGCACATCCTCGCGTCCAAGGACGGCAGCCGTGTCGTGAACTACGTCCAGTGGCGCAGTGCGCAGGACATCGAGACCACCCTCGCCGACCCCGCCGCGCAGGAATACGCGCGACGCACGGGCGCGCTCGGGAAGCCCGCGCCGGCCGTGTACTCGGTGGTCTCGGCGGTCACCGCCGCCTGACCCGTCCCACGCCCGCCCCGGGCAGAAGGGTGACAGCCGCCATGAGCAAGGCTGCACAGACCGCCATCGTGATAGCCGGCGCGGGCATCGGAGGCCTCACGGCCGCGCTCGCACTGCACGCACGAGGACTCCCCGCCACCGTCCTGGAGACCGCCGCGGAGATCCGGCCGCTCGGTGTCGGCATCAATATCCAGCCGACAGCGGTCGCCGAGCTGATCGGACTCGGTCTCGGTGACGCTCTGGCGGCCACGGGGATACCCACCCGCGAGCACCGGTACCTGAACCACCGCGGGGCCACCCTGTGGACCGAACCGCGAGGTGCGGCGGCGGGTCATGCGGCGCCGCAGTACTCCCTCCACCGGGGCGAGTTGCAGATGCTGCTGCTCGAAGCCGTGAAGGAGCGGCTCGGAGCCCGGGCGATCCGCACCGCGACCGAGGTGCGCGGATTCCACCAGGCCGGAGACCGGGTGTTCGTGCACACGACCACGCCGTCCGGCGAGGCGGAGGTGGCCGAGGCCGACGTGCTGATCGGCGCGGACGGACTGCGATCGGCGGTGCGGTCCCAACTGCACCCGGACGAACCGCCCCTGCGCACGACGGCGGTGCGGATGTGGCGAGGGCTGACCGAGCTGCCCGCGTTCATCGACGGGCGGACGATGATCATCGCCGCCGACGACCGGGCCGGCCGGTTCGTCGCCTACCCGTGCTCCCGACGGCACGCCGAGCGCGGTACCGTCCTGCTCAACTGGGTCTGCCTGGCCGCTGTCGAGGGCGGCGACCCCGGCTCCGGTGTCGAGCCGGGGCGTCTGGAGGACCTGCTGCCGCACTTCGCGGACTGGGAGTTCGACTGGCTCGACATCCGCGGGACGCTCGCGGCCAGCCCCGAGATCCTGCACTACCCGATGGTCGACCGCGACCCGCTGCCCACCTGGGGCGACTCGCGGGTCACCATCCTCGGTGACGCGGCCCATCCGATGTATCCCATCGGCGCGAACGGCGCGAGCCAGGCCGTCCTCGACGGTGTCGCCGTGGCGGCCGAGCTGTCCGGGGGCGGTGATCCCGCCGCCGCGCTCCACCGGTACGAGGCGGCCCGCCGGCCGGCCACGACCGCGATCGTGGAAGCCAACCGCGCGATGGACCGCTCCGAACGCGCGCTCGCCGAACGCCTGGACGGCGACGTCTCCGCCGAACTTCGCACCATCACCGATGACTACCGCGCGGCCGTCGAACGGTCGTGACCGACGCCGGCCCCGCTCACCCGGGCAGGCCCTCCGTCCCAGCGCCTGCTTCTTTCGTTCCGAACGAGAAGGGTACGCACTCCGTGTCCAGCACGAGCGCCACCACACTCGGCTCACAACTCGCCGAGGTATTCACCGACTCTCGCGGCGTGCCCGTCGAACGTGCCCCCCTGGGCACGCGCCTCAAGTACGCCCTCGTCATCCGCCGGATCGAGTTCCTCCCGATCCACATGGTCATCGGCCTCGTGCCGACCGTGCTGGGAGCCCGTACCTGGGGTGAACTCGCCTCGGTGAACGCGATCGTCGCCTTCCTGTTCTGCGTCACCCACATGCAGCTCGCGGACATGCTGAACGCGCTGGCCGACCGCCGGCTGGACGCCACGTACAAGGCCCGCCAGCCCCAGGCCGTCTACGGCTTGGGCGTACGCAAGGTCATCGTCCACATCGCGGTCACGACAGCCCTCTACCTCGGCGCGTCGGTCTTCCTCGCCGTCCGCACCGGCCACTGGGACCTGGTGGCGATCGCGTTCGCCGGCTGGCTGACAGGCATCCAGTACTCGCTGCCCCCGCTGCATCTCAAGAGCGCCGGGATCCGGCAGCTGCCCACCCTGCAGTTCGGTTGCGTCTTCATCCCCGGCATGTTCGCGCTGCGGTCCTTCGAGCACGGCCTGGAATGGGGCAGTGTCGTGATCATCATCGGCCTGTCGCTGGCGCTGACGGGCACGTTCGTCACCAACCACGCCGAGGACTACCTGGAGGACCAGCAGTTCGGCATCCGTACCTATGTCCTTGCCCTGGGGATCCGCGGGGCGATGGTGGTGCAGTCGGCGATGCTGGCCCTCGGCGCGCTCCTCGTCCTCGGCGCGGCCTGGTTCGAGTTCGGCTTCACCTGGGGGCTGGTCCTCTACGCCGTTGTCTGGGGGGTCACGCAGCGCTTCATGTGGACGGTCACCCGGGGTACCCGCGGCTCGTTCGACGAAGCGCTCGCCGCCGTGCGCAAGCACGCGCTGTCGCTGCCGTACCACGGTGTGGCGATGGGCTTCACGAACGTGGCCCTGGCCCTCTTCGTCCTCGGGGGGCGCTGAGACCGTGGCCGGTGGATCGGCGCCGGCGGCGACCCCGCCGGCCCGGCCGCCCCGGCGGACCGGGGAACGGCCGCTCCACCTCGGTGCCGCTTTCGCCGGCTGATCCGCCGGAATACTCGCCTCTTCAGTCGCGCCCCTTCGGGGAACGTCATGCGCGCATTTCCGGCGATTCCATGGATCTGTTGCCCGCCCCTATCCGGTCATGGATTCTCGACAGAGAAATTCGACGCAGGGAAAAAGGAGTTGAGTGCGTTGACTTTGCCGACCTCGGCACAGGGCGCGCCGGGCAACTCGAAAAGCCGAGAGTTCGGCATCGGATGTGCCCACGGGAAAGTGATTCTGCTGGGGGAGCACGCCGTCGTCTACGGGGCCCCGGCGCTGGCCCTTCCGGTCGCGGAGCTGACGGTCACGGCGAGCGCCGCACAGTCCTCGCACCCCTCCGCCGCCGCGGGCGACGTCACGTTCACCGTGGCGGGGGCATCCGGACCGGTGGTGCTGGAGGGCGCCGACGGACTCCGGAGTCTGGTGGCGGAATTCGAACGGGCGGCGGCTATCACCGACCGCCCGCATCTGGACGTGCTCATCGACTGTGTGATCCCGACCGGCCGGGGGCTCGGCTCCAGCGCCGCGTGCGCACGGGCCGTGGTCCTCGCGCTCGCCGACCTCTTCGGCGTCGAACTCGACGCCGGAACCGTGTTCGACCTCGTGCAGGTCGCCGAGAACGTGGCGCACGGCCGGGCGAGCGGCATCGACACCCTCGCCACCGCTTCGCCGTATCCAGTGCTGCTCTCCGGTGGCGTCGCCCGCGAACCGCGGATCGGGTTCGACGGCCGGATCGTCGTCGCGGACAGCGGCGTCGCCGGCCGGACCAAGGACGCCGTCGAACTGCTGAGGCGCGGCTTCGAGAGCGACCCGGCAGCGGGGGAGGAATTCGTCGCCGCGGCCACGGAGCTGACACGCGGGGCCGTGCGCGACCTCGCCGACGGCCGGGCCGCGGCCTTCGGGGGACAGCTGACCGCCTGTCACGAGCTGCTCGCCGGAGTGGGACTCAGCACCGACCGCATCGACGCGCTGGTCCGGGCGGCACTCGCTGCGGACGCCTTGGGCGCCAAGATCAGCGGCAGCGGTCTGGGAGGCTGCGTGATCGCCTCGGCCGAGGGGCCGGAGCACGCCCAGCGGGTCGAGCGGCGGCTGCGTGAGGCCGGGGCCGTGCAGACCTGGGTCGTGCCGATCGAGAGGTTCACCGGACATGCCCGTTGACGCCCGCGTCCTGGACGACGGCGCCACCGCGGTCGCTCATCCGAACATCGCCCTGGTCAAGTACTGGGGCAAGCGCGACGAGCGGCTCATCCTCCCCGTCACCGACAGCCTCTCGCTGACGCTGGACGCCTTCCCGACGACCACCTCCGTACGGCCGGACCCGACCGTGCCGACGGACGAGGTGACGCTGAACGGCGAACCGGCCGACGGCGGGTTCCACCGCCGCGTCACCGCGTTCCTGGACCTGGTGCGGGCACGGGCGGGGAGGACCGAACGCGCTGTCGTGACCACCCTCAACTCGGTCCCGACCGGGGCGGGCCTGGCGTCCTCCGCGAGCGGCTTCGCCGCCCTGGCCGTGGCCTCGGCGGCCGCGTACGGGCTCCGGCTGGACGCCACCGGGCTCTCGCGACTGGCCCGGCGCGGATCGGGTTCGGCCGCCCGGTCGGTCTTCGGGGGGTTCGCGGTCTGGTACGCGGGGCCGGAGGACGACGCGGGGGACGACCGGGGCCGGGACCTCGCCTCCTACGCCGAGCAGGTCCCCGCCGGACTCGATCCGGCGCTGGTGATCGCCCTGCTGGACACCGGCCCCAAGGCGATCTCCAGCCGGGTGGCCATGAGTCGGACCGTCCAGACGTCACCGCTGTACCGGCCGTGGGCCGAGTCGAGCCGGGCGGACCTGGCCGGGATGCGCGAGGCCCTGTCGCGCGGAGACCTCGAAGCGGTCGGGGAGATCGCCGAACGCAACGCACTCGGCATGCACGCCACGATGCTCGCCGCGCGCCCGGCGGTGCGCTACCTGTCGCCTGCCTCCCTCACCGTGCTCGACGCGGTGCTGGAGCTGCGGCAGGCGGGTGTGCCGGCCTACGCGACGATCGACGCGGGACCCAACGTCAAGGTGCTGTGCCGGCGTGTCGACGCGGACCGGGTCGCCGGGGCGGTGCGTGCCGCCGCGTCGTGCCGGGTGGCCGTCACCGGTCGCGGTCCGGGTGCCCGCCTGCACAGCGGGGTCCGGTGACCATGACCCGCACCGTGACCCGGCACGCGCCGGGCAAACTGTTCGCCGCCGGGGAGTACGCGGTCGTGGAGCCGGGCAACCCGGCGATCCTGGTGGCGGTCGACCGGCAGGTCTCCGCCACGGTGACCGCCGCCGGCAGCGCGGGCGCCGATGTCGTGGTCACCTCGGACCTGCTCACTCAAGAGGTGCGGCTGCGGTGGCACGGTGACCGGCTCACCGGCCTCGGCCCGGGGGACGACCGGCTGGCGCACGAAGCCCTGGCGCACGTGGTGTCGGCCGTCGAGGTCACCGACCGGCTGCGAGCCGAGCGCGGGCTGCCCGCGTCCGCGCTGCACATCACGATCGGCAGCCGGCTGCACGACCGGGGCAGGAAGTACGGCCTGGGCTCCAGCGGAGCGGTGACCGTGGCGACCGTCGAGGCCACGGCGGCGTACCGCGGGATGGAACTGCCGCCCGAGGCACGGTTCCGGCTGGCCCTGCTCGCGACGGCGCGGATCGACCCCGGTCCCTCCGGCGGTGACCTCGCCGCCAGCACCTGGGGTGGCTGGATCGCCTACCGGGCGCCCGACCGCGGGGCCGTGCTGGAGTCGGCCCGGCGCCGGGGCGTGGAGGAGACGCTGCGCGTCCCCTGGCCCGCGTGCGAG
>NZ_NTGZ01000209.1 GCF_002551245.1 Streptomyces sp. rh34 | reverse complement strand
CGCTCAGAGATGTGTATAAGAGACAGGTACGCGGCGGCCCGCACCGCGCTCCAGTCGCACGGCGCGGTCGGCTACACCGAGGAGCTGGACCTGGCGTGGTGGCTGCGCCGGGCCCGGCCGCTGCGGGACGCCTGGGGGACGCCGTCCGCCTGCCGGGCCCGGGTACTGGCGGGCTGATAGCCGGGTGCGCCGCCCCTGTCCGCGCCCCGCCCCCGGTTCAGGACAGGTCGGTCGGCGTTCAGGACACGTCGGTCGGCGGGGTGTCGTCCCCGGTGCGGCGGACGGTACGCGGCGGCTGCCCGGGACGCCAGGACCGGATGACCAGCGCCTCGCCGTCGAGCCCGATGCGGACCACCTCGGTCAGCTCCGCCCGGAAGAGGTGGAAGGGCTCCGGCGGGCTCGCCTCCTCGATGAAGCGGGCGATCACCTGAGGGTCGGTGATCTCCACGGCCCGGCCGCTGACGCGGACGTCCCCGTCGTTCAGCTCGGCGTCGGGACCCGGGTTGGCCTGGAGCGCGAAACGCGGATCGCGCCGCAGGTCCAGGGCCTTGCGCGAGTTCGGCATCATGCCGAGGAGCAGCTCACCGAAGCGGAAGTCGGCCTCCAGGCCGGTGACCCGGGGCGAGCCGTCCTTGCGCAGGGTGGCCAGGACGTGGTGCTTGTAGAGCCGGAAGCGCCGTTGCACGGTGTCGGCGAATTCGGGCTCGGCGGCGGCGAAGCCGTCCCAGGAGACCGCTGCGGGTGAGGGCGATGAAGACGTCATGGGCGCCATGGAACACCGGATACCCGACATCTCCTGTCGGTATTTGCGCGCGACAGGCTGACGGACCCCGGGACGGAGTCAGACCGGCCCGTCCGCCGCCCCGCTCCGGGCCGCGTTCTCCGGGGCCGGGCGGAGAAGCCTGAGCATGACCTCGTCGTACTCCTCGTCGACGCGGCGGCTCTCCTCGACGAAGCCCATCCGGGCGTAGAAGCTCCGGGCCCCCGTGTTCTTCTCGTACACCTCAAGGGTCAGTGCGCCGTGCAGCGCCGCCGCGTGCTCGACGAGGCGTCGGCCCACCCCGGTGCCCTGTGCCTCCGGGGCCACGAAGAGGCCGCCGATCTCGGCGTCCAGGAGTCCCAGGAGAGCCACCACACGGCCGTCCGTCTCGGCGACCCAGTTCTCGGCGTGGACGAGGTAGATCTCGCGCATCTTGCGGGCGCGCTCGCCCTCGCCCTCGCCGGGGATGAAGGGGTGGGCGGTACGGCCGGCCCGGGACCAGACGTCCATCGAGGCGTCCTCGTCCGCGGCGGCGTAGCGGCGGATCACCGTGCTTACGGATACGTTTTCGGGCATGCGCGCGACCGTATCCCGTGGTGGGGAGATCGGCAGCCGAGTTTCCCGCCCACCGGGGCCGGGGCCGGTCGGGACAGGCCGGTCACGCCTCCGAGAACGTGATCAGCACCGCCTGGCCCATCGTCCGCAGGACGCCGGGCGACACCCCGTCCGCCAGCACCGCGTCGTAGCGGTCCAGCCGGACGCCCCCCTCCTCCGGCTCCCCCTCCTCCAGCTCCGCGCCGTCGTCCAGGGAGACGGCCAGCACCGCGCCGCCCCGCGGCGGCAGCAGACGGACCGTGCCGCAGACGACGGCGGTCTCCGCCCGCGTACGGGCCCTGTGGTACATGACGTTGAGATTGACGACGGGGCCGCCCAGCAGGAAGCCCTCGGTGGGCAGGTCCCCGGGGAAGCCGTGCGGCCACAACGGTTCGTCGACGATGTGGTGCTCGCCGCCGACGAGGAGGTCCATGCCCGCGCCCTCGACCACGGTCAGGACCCGCTCCACATCCGGGAAGGCGGAGAACGGCCCGTCGGCGGTGACGTCCGCCAGGCTCACCCGCCAGTCGAAGGCGTCGGTCCCCGCGCCCTCGGGGCCGGCGGCGATCTCACGGACGGTCCCGCCGCCGTTCTTCCAGGGGACGGGCGCGCGGTCGGCGGCGCGCAGGATACGTACCGTCACCGGGCGATCCCCTGCTCCCGGGCGGCGGCCAGCCAGAGCGGGAACTCGGCGACCAGCCGGTCGTACAGCTCGGAGTCCGGGACCTTCCGGGGGTCCGGGCCGGCGTGGAAGTACCCGGCGTTGTCGACGGCCCGCTTGGCGGGGACGGCCAGCTCGTCGAGCTTGCGGAGGAAGTCGAACTGACTGCTGCGGGTGTTACCGAAGCCGACGAACTGCCAGAACAGTGGCAGCTTCGCGGCCTTGCAGAGGTAGCGCTCGGCGGCGAGTTTGTTGATCGGCCCGCCGTCCGTCTGGAAGACGACCAGGGCGGGCGCGGTGGAGCCGCTGTCGAGGTAGTGGTCGATGACCGCGTCCATCGCCAGGTGGTAGCTGGTCTTCCCCATGTGCCCGAGGCCCGCCCAGATCTCATCGATCCGGCCGTGGTGGTTGTCGAGGGCGATGTCGGTGACCGCGTCGACGTCGGTGGAGAAGAAGACGACCGGCACCGTGCCGTCGTCGTCGAGGTTGGCCGACAGGCCCAGCACCCGGTCGGCCAGCGCCTGGACGCTGCCGTCGTTGTAGTACGGCCTCATCGAGCCGGAGTGGTCGAGGACGAGGTAGACGGCCGCGCGGTGACCGCCAAGGCCGTGCTTCTCCAGCGAGATCCCGGCGCTCCTGTAGTGGCCGACCAGGGCCGGAGCCGTCTCCCGCACCTTGGTGAGGCTGATGGCCGGGCCGGTGCCCACGGTCGTGTTCGCGCCGTTCATGACGGGCCCCCGTTCTGTGCTCCGCGGACTCCGAGCGTAGGCCACCACGGGCCCGGACGTAACGCCCGTCCCTCCGGTTCGCTATCTTGATCGCCGCCGCCCCCACCGGCCCCGTTGCACATTCCCAGTGAAGGAGCCGGCCATGGAGGCCGCCGCCACCGCGTGTTACCGCCATCCGTCCCGCGAGACGTATGTCCGCTGCACCCGTTGCGACCGCTACATCTGCCCGGACTGCATGCGGGAGGCGGCCGTCGGTCATCACTGCGTGGAGTGCGTGAAGGAGGGGCAGCGTTCGGTGCGCCGGGCCCGTACGGTCTTCGGCGGCGCGGTGTCCCGGGCGACGGCGCCGACCGTGACGTACGTCCTGATGGCGCTCAACGTCCTGGTCTACGTCGGCGAGGTGGTCAGGCCGGAGATCGTGGACCGGTTCGCGGTGCTCGGGGCGGCGCTCACGGGGCCGGACGGTGAGCGGTACTACTACCGGGGTGACACGTATCCCGGGTACGGGCTGACGGGGATCGCGGACGGGGAGTGGTACCGGCTGGTGACCGGGGCCTTCCTGCACCTTCCGCCGGACGCCTCGTTCGGGGTGATGCACCTGGTGTTCAACATGTTCGCGCTGTGGAACATCGGCCGGGCGGTGGAGGGACAGCTCGGGCGGGCCCGCTATCTGGCGCTGTATCTGCTGTCGGCGGTGGGCGGTTCGGTCCTGGTGTACCTGCTGGCCCCGGACACCTCGACGGTCGGCGCGTCCGGCGCGGTCTTCGGACTGGCGGCCGCGTACTGGGTCATCCACCGGCGGCTCGGCCATGACATGGCGGCCGTCAACCGCTTCATGGCCGGATTCCTGCTCTGGATGCTGATCTCGGCCGCGTTCACCTCGTGGCAGGGGCACCTGGGCGGGCTGCTGACCGGGGCGCTGGTGACGTACGGGCTCGCCTTCGCACCGGCGAAGCTGCGGGTCTGGCCGGTCCAGCTCGCGGGCGGGCTGGTGCTGGCGGGCCTGTTCGCGGTGGCGGTGGTACTGAAGACCTCGGCTCTGACGGGCGGCTGAGGCCGGGCACCGTGGCAGGGGCCGGGCAGAAGGAATCCGGCCCCGGACGCGCCACGGCGCCCGCTTGAGTCCGGTCGGGGACAGGCAGGCGCCGCGTTCAGTTCCGTACGCCGTTGTACGGGACGTCTTGGGGGGTCCCCCGGGCCGCGTGGCCCAGGGGGACCCGGGTGGTGCTCAGACCAGCAGGGACCGGTCCGTCGGGCGGATCGGCGCCGGCAGGGCGCTGGTCCCGGTCAGGAAGCGGTCCACTCCGCGGGCGGCGGAGCGGCCCTCGGCGATCGCCCAGACGATCAGCGACTGGCCGCGTCCCGCGTCACCGGCGACATAGACGCCGTCGACGTTGGTCGCGTAGTGCTCGTCGCGGGCCACGTTGCCGCGCTGGTCGAGCTCCAGGCCGAACTGCTGGACCAGACCGTTGGACTGGTCGGTTCCGGTGAAGCCCATGGCGAGGGTGACGAGCTGCGCGGGGATGCGCCGCTCCGTGCCGGGCTTCTGCTCCAGCTTACCGTCCTTGAACTCGACCTCGACCAGGTGGAGGGCCGCGACGTTTCCGTCCTCGTCGCCCTCGAAGTGGGTGGTGGAGACGGAGTAGACCCGCTCGCCGCCCTCCTCGTGCGCGGAGGTGACCTTGTAGAGCATCGGGAAGGTCGGCCACGGCTGGCCCGGGTTCCGCTCCTCGCCCGGCTTCGGCATGATCTCCAGCTGGGTGACGGAGGCCGCGCCCTGGCGGTGGGCGGTGCCGACGCAGTCGGCTCCGGTGTCGCCGCCCCCGATGACGACGACGTGCTTGCCGCCGGCGTGGATCGGGGAGACCGTCAGGTCGCCCTCCTGCACCTTGTTGGCGAGCGGCAGGTACTCCATCGCGAAGTGGATGCCGCCCAGCTCACGGCCGGGGACAGGCAGGTCGCGGGAGACGGTGGCGCCGGCCGCGATGACGACCGCGTCGTAGCGGCGGCGGAGCTTCGCGGCGTCGATGTCCTTGCCGATCTCCACCTCGGTGCGGAACTTGGTGCCTTCCAGGCGCATCTGCTCGATGCGGCGGTTGATGTGCGACTTCTCCATCTTGAACTCGGGGATGCCGTAGCGGAGGAGACCCCCGATGCGGTCCGCGCGCTCGTAGACGGCGACGGTGTGGCCGGCCCGGGTCAGCTGCTGGGCGGCGGCGAGTCCCGCCGGGCCCGAGCCGATGACCGCGACGGTCTTGCCGGAGAGGCGCTCCGGCGGCTGCGGGGTGACGTCGCCGCTGTCCCACGCCTTGTCGATGATGGAGACTTCGACGTTCTTGATGGTGACGGCCGGCTGGTTGATGCCGAGCACGCACGCCGACTCGCAGGGGGCCGGGCACAGCCGCCCGGTGAACTCCGGGAAGTTGTTCGTGGCGTGCAGCCGCTCGGAGGCGGCGGTCCAGTCCTCGCGGTAGGCGTAGTCGTTCCACTCGGGGATGAGGTTTCCGAGCGGGCAGCCGTTGTGGCAGAACGGGATGCCGCAGTCCATGCAGCGGCCGGCCTGCTTGCTGATGATCGGGAGCAGCGAGCCCGGAACGTAGACCTCGTTCCAGTCCTTGACGCGCTCGGCCACGGGGCGGGTCTGGGCGACCTCGCGTCCGGTGGTCAGGAAGCCCTTGGGGTCAGCCATGGGTCGCCGCCTCCATCATCTTCTCGGTGGTCTCCTGCTCGGAGAGACCGGCGAGCTCAGCGGCGTCCTTGGCGGCGAGCACGGCCTTGTACGTGGACGGGATGATCTTGCTGAAGCGGGTCACGGCGGTGTCCCACTCGGCGAGGAGCTTCTCGGCGACGGTGGAGCCGGTCTCCTCCTGGTGGCGGCGCACGACGTCGTGCAGCCACTGCCGGTCGGTGTCGTCCAGCTCCTCGACCGCGCCGAGGTTGCCGACGTTGACGTTGTCCCGGTTCAGGTCGATGACGTACGCGACTCCGCCCGACATGCCGGCGGCGAAGTTGCGGCCGGTCTCGCCGAGGACGACGGCCTGTCCTCCGGTCATGTACTCGCAGCCGTGGTCGCCGACGCCTTCGGAGACGACGAGCGCACCGGAGTTGCGGACGCAGAAGCGTTCGCCGGTGCGGCCGCGCAGGAAGACCTCGCCGCCGGTCGCGCCGTAGCCGATGGTGTTGCCGGCGATGGTGGAGTACTCGGCGAGGTGGTCGGCGCCCCGGTCCGGGCGGACGACGACCCGGCCGCCGGAGAGGCCCTTGCCGACGTAGTCGTTGGCGTCGCCCTCCAGGCGCAGGGTGATCCCGCGCGGCAGGAACGCGCCGAAGGACTGGCCGGCCGAGCCGGTGAAGGTGATGTCGATGGTGTTCTCGGGCAGGCCCGGACCGCCGAACTTCTTGGTCACCTCGTGGCCGAGCATGGTGCCGACGGTGCGGTTGATGTTGCGGATGGCGACCTGGGCGCGGACCGGCTGGGCGGCCTCGGGGGTCTCGGCCCCGAGCGCGTCGGCGGCCAGCTTGATCAGCTGGTTGTCGAGCGCCTTCGCCAGACCGTGGTCCTGCTCGACGATGCGGTGGCGGACGGCGCCCTCGGGCAGCTCCGGGACGTGGAAGAGCGGGGCCAGGTCCAGGCCCTGCGCCTTCCAGTGGGTGATCGCCCGGTCGGTGTCGAGGAGCTCGGCGTGGCCGACGGCCTCCTCAAGGGTGCGGAAGCCCAGCTCGGCGAGGATCTCGCGGACCTCTTCGGCGATGAACTCGAAGAAGTTGACGATGTACTCGGCCTTGCCGGAGAACCGGTCGCGCAGGACCGGGTTCTGGGTGGCGATGCCGACCGGGCAGGTGTCCAGGTGGCAGACGCGCATCATGACGCAGCCTGAGACGACGAGCGGCGCGGTCGCGAAACCGAACTCCTCGGCGCCCAGGAGCGCGGCGATGACGACGTCGCGGCCGGTCTTGAGCTGGCCGTCGGTCTGCACGACGATGCGGTCGCGCAGGCCGTTGAGGAGCAGGGTCTGCTGGGTCTCGGCGAGACCGAGCTCCCAGGGGCCGCCCGCGTGCTTGAGCGAGGTGAGCGGGGAGGCGCCCGTGCCGCCGTCGTGGCCGGAGATGAGGACGACGTCCGCGTGGGCCTTGGAGACACCGGCGGCGACCGTGCCGACGCCGACCTCGGAGACCAGCTTCACGTGGATCCGCGCCCGCGGGTTCGCGTTCTTCAGGTCGTGGATCAGCTGGGCGAGGTCTTCGATGGAGTAGATGTCGTGGTGCGGCGGCGGCGAGATGAGGCCGACGCCGGGTGTCGAGTGACGCGTCTTGGCGACCCACGGGTAGACCTTGTGGCCGGGCAGCTGGCCGCCCTCGCCGGGCTTGGCGCCCTGGGCCATCTTGATCTGGATGTCGTCGGCGTTGACCAGGTATTCGCTGGTCACACCGAAGCGGCCGGAGGCGACCTGCTTGATGGAGGAGCGGCGCGCCGGGTCGTACAGGCGGTCGGGGTCCTCACCGCCCTCGCCGGTGTTGGACTTGCCGCCGAGCTGGTTCATCGCGATGGCGAGCGTCTCGTGCGCCTCGCGGGAGATGGAGCCGTAGGACATGGCGCCGGTGGAGAAGCGCTTGACGATCTCGGAGGCGGGCTCGACCTCGTCGAGGGAGATCGGCTCGCGGCCGGAGTCGAAGCCGAAGAGGCCGCGGAGCGTCATGAGGCGCTCGGACTGCTCGTTCACCCGCTCCGTGTACTGCTTGAAGATGTCGTAGCGCCGGTTGCGGGTGGCGTGCTGGAGGCGGAAGACCGTCTCCGGGTCGAACAGGTGCGGCTCGCCCTCGCGCCGCCACTGGTACTCGCCGCCGATCTCCAGCGCGCGGTGCGAGGCCGCGATGCCGGAGGCGGGGTACGCCTTGGTGTGCCGGGCGGCGACCTCCTTGGCGACGGTGTCCAGGCCGGCGCCGCCGATCTTGGTGGCGGTGCCGTTGAAGTACGTCGCGACGAAGGCCTCGTCGAGGCCGACGGCCTCGAAGACCTGGGCGCCGCGGTAGGAGGCGACGGTGGAGATGCCCATCTTGGACATGACCTTCAGGACGCCCTTGCCGAGCGCGTAGATCAGGTTCCGGATGGCCTGCTCGGACTCGATGTTCTCGATGAAGGTGCCGGCGCGGACCAGGTCCTCGACGGACTCCATGGCGAGGTACGGGTTGACCGCGGCGGCGCCGTAGCCGATGAGCAGCGCGACGTGGTGGACCTCGCGGACGTCCCCGGCCTCGACCAGCAGGCCCACCTGGGTGCGCTGCTTGGTGCGGATGAGGTGGTGGTGGACGGCCGAGGTGAGCAGCAGCGACGGGATCGGGGCGTGCTCGGCGTCGGAGTGCCGGTCGGAGAGGACGATCAGGCGGGCGCCGTCCTCTATGGCGGCGTCGACCTCGGTGCAGATCTGTTCGATCCGCGCGGCCAGCGCTTCGCCGCCGCCGCCGACCCGGTACAGACCGGAGAGGGTGGCGGCCTTCATGCCCGGCATGTCGCCGTCGGCGTTGATGTGTATCAGCTTGGCGAGCTCGTCGTTGTCGATCACCGGGAAGGGCAGCGTGACGCTGCGGCACGCGGCGGCGGTCGGCTCCAGGATGTTGCCCTGGGGGCCCAGCGAGGAGCGCAGCGAGGTGACGAGTTCCTCGCGGATGGCGTCCAGCGGCGGGTTGGTGACCTGGGCGAAGAGCTGGGTGAAGTAGTCGAAGAGCAACCGGGGGCGCTCGGAGAGCGCGGCGATCGGCGAGTCGGTGCCCATGGAGCCGAGCGGCTCTCCGGCGGTGCGGGCCATCGGCGCGAGGATGACGCGCAGCTCTTCCTCGGTGTAGCCGAAGGTCTGCTGGCGGCGGGTGACCGAGGCGTGGGTGTGCACGATGTGCTCACGCTCGGGCAGATCGCTCAGCTCGATCTCGCCGGTCTCCAGCCACTCCTGGTAGGGCTGCTCGGCGGCGAGGGACGCCTTGATCTCGTCGTCCTCGATGATGCGGTGCTCGGCGGTGTCGACGAGGAACATCTTGCCGGGCTGGAGGCGGCCCTTGCGGACGACCTTCGCCGGGTCGATGTCCAGGACGCCGACCTCGGAGGAGAGCACGACGAGGCCGTCGTCGGTGACCCAGTAACGGCCGGGGCGCAGACCGTTGCGGTCGAGGACCGCGCCGACCTGGACGCCGTCGGTGAAGGTGACGCAGGCCGGGCCGTCCCAGGGCTCCATCATGGTGGCGTGGTACTGGTAGAACGCGCGCCGGGCCGGGTCCATGGAATCGTGGTTCTCCCACGCCTCGGGAACCATCATCAGCACCGAGTGGGGCAGCGAGCGCCCGCCGAGGTGGAGCAGCTCCAGGACCTCGTCGAAGGAGGCCGAGTCGGAGGCGTCCGGGGTGCAGACGGGGAAGATCCGGTCGAGCTGCGCCTGGCCGAAGAGCTCGGAGGCGAGCTGGGACTCGCGGGCCTTCATCCAGTTGCGGTTGCCCTTGACCGTGTTGATCTCGCCGTTGTGCGCGACGAAGCGGTACGGGTGGGCCAGCGGCCAGCTGGGGAAGGTGTTGGTGGAGAAGCGGGAGTGGACCAGCGCGACCGTCGAGGCGAAGCGGCGGTCGGAGAGGTCCGGGAAGAACGGCTCCAGCTGACCGGTGGTGAGCATGCCCTTGTAGACGATGGTGCGGGCGGAGAGCGAGGGGAAGTACACCCCGGCCTCACGCTCGGCACGCTTGCGCAGGACGAAGGCCTTGCGGTCCAGGACGATGCCGGTGGACTCGCCGTCGGCGACGAAGACCTGGCGGAACTCGGGCATGGTGGCGCGGGCGCCGTTGCCGAGGAGTGCGGGGGCGACCGGGACGTCGCGCCAGCCGAGGACCTTCAGGCCCTCCTGCGCGGCGATCTGCTCGATCGTCCGGACGGCCTCGGCGGAGTCGTCCGCGGGGAGGAAGGCGATGCCCACGGCGTAGGAGCCGGGCTCGGGAAGCTCAAAGGGGGTCTCGGCGCGGAGGAAGGCGTCCGGGACCTGGCAGAGAATGCCGGCGCCGTCGCCGGAGTCGGGCTCGGAGCCGGTGGCGCCGCGGTGTTCGAGGTTGCGCAGCACGGTCAGCGCCTGCTCGACCAGCTCATGGCTGGCCACACCGGTCAGAGTGGCCACGAACCCGACACCACAAGCGTCGTGTTCGTTACGGGGGTCGTACATCCCCTGCTGGGCGGGGCGACCGTCCATGGGCGACCAGGCGTCGATACGCATCGGCTCTCCCGTCGTCGTCGTGGCATTTGCGGTGCCGAGGGACGACGTTGGCCCTCTGCGAAATTTCGTGCAGGTTACATGATGGGGCGCTTCTCAAGAAGCGGAAGGTATGTTCCAACATGCGGACACCGTGGTGACCGGAGGTGACTGGGTGACCAGAGGTGACCGGTTGAACCAGGGGGTGGGTCGCTGTCGGAACGATCGGCGCCCGGGGACCCGCGGAGAGAGCAGGCGTCGTTGCCTGCGGTGCCTACGGCTCATGCCCGGTGGCAAAGGAAACGAAACCACCGGATAATGGCTACTTATGTGTGGCCCTGCATAGAGTCTCATTTTACGGCCGCCGGGCCCGTCCCGCCCAGTGGGCGGCGCCAAGACGTACGTCACACGGGTTGCCGCGCTGTTGCGCCGTTCGGGCGGCCCGGTAACACCGTCCGCCCGAACCCCGCACCACCCGCGTCAGCCGACGACGACGCCGAACAGGGTGCCGAGTCCGTACGTCAGCGCCGCCGCCGCGCCACCCAGCGCGAGCTGGCGCAGCCCGCTGAACCACCAGCTGCGGGCGGTCACCCGGGCCACCACCGCACCGCAGGCGAACAGACCGATCAGCGCGAGGAGCACCGCGGGCCACAGGGCGCTCGCGCCGAGGAGGTAGGGCAGGACGGGCAGCAGGGCGCCCAGCGCGAACGCGCCGAACGAGGAGACGGCGGCCACGAGCGGCGAGGGCAGGTCTCCCGGGTCGATGCCGAGTTCCTCGCGGGCGTGGATCTCCAGCGCCTGTTCCGGGTCGCGCGACAGCTGCCGGGCGACCTCGCGTGCCAGCGGGGCGTCCACCCCGCGGGACTCGTAGAGGGCGGCCAGCTCGGCCATCTCGTCCTGGGGGTGCTTGACGAGCTCGCGGCGCTCGACGTCGAGCTCGGCCTCGACCAGCTCGCGCTGCGAGGCGACGGAGGTGTATTCGCCCGCCGCCATGGAGAAGGCCCCGGCCGCGAGCCCCGCCAGGCCGGTGATCACGATGGTCTGCTGGGAGACCGCGCCGCCCGCGACCCCGGTCATCAGGGCGAGGTTGGAGACCAGACCGTCCATCGCGCCGAAGACGGCGGGGCGCAGCCAGCCGCCGTTCACATCCCGGTGGGTGTGGTTGTCCCGGTGCGCCTCGTGCAGGACGGCTTCGGTCTCGATGATGGCCACGGCGTGCTTCTCCCCTTCGCTCCGGCGGGCCGTCACCCCGCCGTTCCCCGTTGAATACAACTTTCGACAAAGTCCAAACTACGCCGTCCGAGTGACCCCCGCCAGCAAGGCAGGCCTGGCTTACCACCGCTTTGACCTGCGAAGAAAGGCCAGCCTCAGCTATCCGGGCCGTCATCCGCCTGGCCCCTTTCCCGGCGTTTCCCGCCTCTCCTCGCCCGCCGCGTGGCACAGATGCGAACAGGGCCCAGCCACGGGATCGGACGCGGACGCGAACTCCGACTCGAACTCGGACTCGGCTCGGACTCGGACTCGCCGGACGAGCGGAAGGGCGACGCGATGAACACGGCCACCGGCAATGACCGGGCCAGGGGTGCGCTGCTGGGACTGGCGGTCGGGGACGCGCTCGGCGCCCCGGCGGAGAACCTGCGGCCCTCCGAGATCCGCCGCCGCTGGGGGCGGATCGAGGGGTTCGTGAGCGACGACCCGGCGGGCACCGACGACACGGAGTACGCGATCTTCTCCGGACTGCTGCTGGCCCGGCACGGCTCGGCGCTCGACGTATCCCATGTGGAGCGGGCCTGGCACCACTGGATCGCCGATCTGGACGAGGGCCCGTTCCGGGGGGCCGGGTTCAGCGAGCGCGGCACGCTGGAGAACCTGCGCCGGGGCCTGGCGGCCCCCATCTCGGCCCAGCACCGGCACGCCTGGAGCGACGGGCTCGCGATGCGGGCGGCACCCTTCGGGGTCTTCGCGGCGGGCCGCCCCGCCGAGGCGGCCCGGCTGGTCGCGGTGGACGGCCGGGTCAGCCACGAGGGCGAGGGGATCTACGGGGGCCAGGCGGTGGCGGCCGGGGTGGCGGCGGCCATGGTCGGCTCGGGCCTCGCCTCGGTGATCGCCGCCGCGCTCTCGGTGGTCCCGATGGACTCCTGGACGGCCCGGTCGCTGCGCCGGGCGGTGGCGGCGGCCCAGCGGCCCCACCCCGACCGGCTCACGATGGAGCGGGCGGTGCGCTCGGCGGTGGTGATCGCCGGCTACCCGTGGACGGACCTGGCGCCGGAGGCGGTGGGCCTGGCGTTCGGGGCGTTCACGGCGGCGCGCGGGGACTTCCGGACGGCGGTGCTCACGGCCGTCAACATGGGCCGCGACGCGGACACGACGGCGGCGGTGGCGGGCGCCCTGGCCGGGGCGCTGAACGGGGAGAGCGCCGTCCCGCCGGACTGGGCGGCGGCGATCGGCCCGGTCCGGGGCAGCTGCCTGCCGTCGATGCGCGGCTACCACGTGCTGGACATCGCGGAACTGCTGACCCCGGAGGACCCGGACGGGGCGGGACCGGCGGGGCCCCCGCAGGAGCGGGGCGGCGGCCGGGAGCCTTCGGCCGTACGGGACCTGGCGTCCGTGGCGGCCTCCTTCGTACCCGTACGGGAGGACCTGCGATGACGTCGGGCGAGGCGGCCGGGGGCGGGCCGGTCATGGCCACGCCCCGCGCGGCAGCCGAAGGAAGCCCGGCGGCGGGGACGGCACGCGTTGCGGC
>NZ_NTGZ01000208.1 GCF_002551245.1 Streptomyces sp. rh34 | reverse complement strand
GCCCCTGCCGGGGCCGCCGCTCCGGCAACGTTGTCGGATCGGCCTCCCCCACCCGGCGCACCGGGCCCCGTCGCCGTCGCCGTCGCGCCCAGCAGCAGGTCGAGCGAGCGGGCCGCTGCCATGGCCGCGGGGCCCGCCTTCGTGTGCTTCAGGTGCAGGTCGTAGGCCCAGACCGTGGCGGCCAAGCCCGTGGCGACGGTCAGCGCGGGGCGGCCGGCCCGGGCCGCCAGGGCGAGGCCCGCCGCGGTCAGCACCCCGGCCGCGCCCAGGGCCGCCGCCGGGCTGATCCGGCCCGAGGGGATCGGGCGGTGCGGCCGGTCCACGGCGTCCTCGTCGCGGTCGGCCCAGTCGTTGAGGGCCATACCGGCCTCGTACAGGCACAGCGAAGCGCCCATCGCCAGGGCGGTGCCCCGGCCGGGTCGGCGGCCCACCGCCGCCGCGCCCGCCAGGGCGTCCCCGGGCACGGAGAACAGGGCGGAGACCCGCAGCAGTTCCGCCCAGGCCCGCAGGCGATCCCGGGGCGCGCCCCGGTCGGGTCCCGCGTCGGGCCGGGCCGGGCCGGGGTCCGCTCCCGGCTCCCCGCTCCGGCCGGTGGGGGGTGGTTCGGGCCTGTCCGGTGCGGGCGCAGTCCCACCCGCACCGGACAGACGATCATCGGTCGCGGCGGTCGTTCCCCCGCCGTGTGCGAAACCGTTCCGTCGCCCGGCCGGAAGCGCCGACAGGGCCGCCGCGAGCGCGGCCGGGAGGGCTCGCCGTCGCCGCCTCATGCCTGGGCCCGCAGCCGCTCGGCGAAGGTGAGCAACGTCGTGTACTGCTCGGCGAGGGCCGGCGAGGTGCCGCCGTCCGGGTCCTTGAAGTAGAAGCCGAGTTCCGGCAGGGGGCCGCTGATCCCGGCCTCGTGGGCGCGTGCGAGCAGCCGTGCCAGGTCCAGGACGAGCGGGGCCGCGAGGGCCGAGTCGCAGCCCTGCCAGATGGTCTGGAGGATCATGCGGGAGCCGAGGAAGCCGTCGAAGGCGATGTGGTCCCAGGCGGTCTTCCAGTCCCCCATCGCGGGCACGTCGTCGATGTGCACCTCGCCCTCGGGGGCGGTGCCGAAGGTGTCGGCCAGGACGCGTTCCTTGCCGGCGTTCTTGGCGGCGGCGGCCGCCGGATCGGCCAGCGCCGCCCCGTCCCCGCCGCCCAGCAGGTTCGACCCGGACCACGCCCGTACGGCGAGGGCGCGCTGGAGGAACATCGGGGCGAGTACGGAACGGAGCAGCGTCTGGCCGGTCTTGCCGTCGCGTCCGGCGTGGGGAAGTCCGCTGGAGGCGACGGTGTCGGTGAGCGCGGGGGTGCGCAGGCCGGTGGACGGGGTGAAGTTGGCGTAGGAGCAGCCGGCGCGCAGGGCGGCGGCCGCGTAGAGCGAGCTGGCGGGCAGCCGGGTGTCATCGGGTCCTGGCGCGGGTTCGGTGGAGGCGACGTTGACGACGACGGTGCGGGCCAGACCGTGGCGGTGGGCGAAGTCGGTGAGGTCGGCGGCGAACGCGGCGATGAGTTCCTGGTCGGTGCGTGTGTCGCCGGGGAGCGGTCCGCCGGGGCGGATCTCGGCGTCGGCGGCGTCGAGGTCGGCGCGTACGGCGGAGGGCAGTCCGTGGGGCAGTACACCGCCGTCGGCCAGGGCTTCGGCCCGCTTGGCGAGCGGGCAGTCGAGGGTGTCGTGGCCGCCGAAGACCAGGCTGGTCAGGGCGGGCAGACCGCTGTCGGCGAAGGGGGGCGTCTCGGTGACCATGCCGGTCGGCGGGTGCAGGCCCGCGGCGATGGCCGCGCAGCCCGCGGTGGCGGTGGTCGCCACGGAGCCGCGTGCTCCGATGAACCAGACGCCGGTGCGGCCCGCGGCGCTCGCGGGGCCGGTGGCCTCCGAGGGGCTCGGGGTGTCGATGCGGCCTGGGGCGTCGGTTCGGCCTTCACGATCGGCGCGTGCGGTCACGGGCTGCCTCCCTGGGGCGATGTCGGGGGTGGGGGACGACGGGCGGGGGAAGGTGTGTGCTTCCCCCGCCCGTCGTCGGCAGAGGCGGCCGCCCTACTTCGGGGGCAGCTCCTTCAGTTGGATGTCACGGAAGGACACCTGGTCGTCGGCTCCGTGGTTCTGGAGGCCGATGTAGCCGTCCTTCAGACTGCGGGCCGGGTCGGTGTTGGTGAAGTCGTTGATCTTCGCTCCGTTGAGGAAGATCTGCAGCCGTTCGCCCTGGACCTTGATCTCGTAGCTGTTCCACTGTCCCGGCGGCCGCAGGACGCGGTCACGGGCCTTGATGTTGGCGGATTTGAAGGTGTAGACGGCGCCGGTGGTGCGGTCGGCGGCGTCGGTGGCGTCGATCTGGATCTCATACCCGTTGTTGACCGCCGACCACGGGTCGTCGGACTCCGGGAAGCCCACGAAGATGCCGGAGTTGTCGTCGCCGGTCATCTTCCAGTCGAGCTTCAGCGAGTACGACTTCAGTTCCTTGGCCTGGTAGGTGAGCAGGCCCATGCCGCCCTCGGAGTGCAGGGCGCCGTCACTGACGGAGAACTTCCCCGGGCCCGCCTGCTTCCAGCCTTCCAGCGTCTTGCCGTTGAAGATGGGCCGGTAGTCCTTGTCCGGCTTGCAGTCGGCCTTGACCTGGCCGGTGGCGTAGCGCAGGCCGCCCAGCACGTGGCTGCGGAAGGCCGGTTCGGCGTAGGACTCCTTGGTGTGGCCGAGGCCGGTGTAGAAGGAGCGGCCGCCCTCGTAGGTCTGGCACCAGGAGATCGGGTGATCGCCCTTCATGTTCCCGCCGGTGTAGGTGGTCTCGTCGAGCGTGGCGAGGACCTTGGCCTTGTCCCGGGGGTTGGTGCCGTAGTTGTACCACTCGTCGGTGCGCTCCCACTCCTCGTCCAGGTGTGCGGTCGCGGGGTGGTCGTGGTCCTCGACGCGGACGGTGGCGGGCTGGATCTGCGGGTGGGAGTCGAAGTAGGCGCCGACGAGGCCGCCGTAGAACTCCCAGTCGTACTCGGTGTCGGCGGCCGCGTGGATGCCGACGTAGCCGCCGCCGGTGGCGACGTAGTTCTCGAACGCCTTCTGCTGCTCGGCGTTGAGGACGTCACCGGTGGTGGAGAGGAACGCGACGGCGTCGTAGCGGGCCAGGTTGCTGGTGGTGAACTGGGCGGCGGACTCGGTGGAGTCGACCGTGATGTTGGTGTCCTTGCCGATCTCCTTCAGGGCCGCGATGCCCGTGGGGATCGAGTCGTGGCGGAAGCCGGCGGTCTTGGAGAAGACCAGGACGCGCTTGGCGGTCCTGTCGACGGGGGTGTTGGACAGTTCGAAGTCGTCGACGTCGTAGAGCGCTCCGTCGCCGCCCTTGAAGACCAGGAAGAGTTCCGTCTGCTTCTTGGGCACGCCGCGCAGCGGGATGTCGATGTCCTGGAAGGTGTCCCAGCTGCCGGTCACGGGGACGGGTCCCGAGCCGAGGATCCTGCCGGTCGGCGATCCGGTGCGCACTTCCAGGAAGCCGCCCGAACCGGCCGACGAGACGCGGGCGGTGAGCTTGGTGGTGCCGCCCAGGACGTACGTCTTGAAGGAGATCCAGTCGTCGTTGTGGATGTCGCCGACGGTCTTGCCGCCGTGCGCGCTCGACTTGGCCGGTGTGGTGACGCCGGAGGAGGCGTCGAAGTGCTCGGCCTGGCGGTGCTTGGGCTGGAGCCGGGAGGCGTCCTTGCCGGTCAGCTTGGGCTGGCCGCCGCCGCCGTTGTCGGTGTAGGAGGCCGAGATGCCGCCGTAGATGTTGGCGTTGGGGTCGTGGCCGCCTTCCATGGCGGTCTTGATGGTGCCCTCGCAGCCGTGCTCGGTGGTGATGTCGTGGCCGTGGCTGTCGTGGCCCAGGGTGAACTTGACCTCGACCTTGGTGCAGTCGATGGTCCCGTCCTCCGGGTCGCTGACGTTCACCTTGAACGGCACGGCGTCGCCGAACTCGAAGAGCTGCCCGTCCTCGGGGAGTTCCAGCTGCACGGTCGGGGCGGTGTTGCCGACGGTCACGTGGACGCTGGCCGAGCCGGTGCGGCCGGTCGGGTCCTTGGCGGTGAGCGTGGCGGTGTAGGTGCCGTTCTTCTTGTACCTGTACGTCGGGTTGGCGGCGGTGGACTTCCCGCCGTCCCCGAAGTCCCAGGCGTAGGTGAGCGGGTCGTCGTCGCCGTCGGCGGTGCCGGCCGAGGAGAACCTCACCTTCAGGGGTGCGGTGCCCGAGGTCTTGTTCGCGGAGGCCTCGGCGATGGGTGAGCGGCCTCCGGTGGCGTTCTCGATGCGGTAGAGCGCGGAGTTCTCGTCGCCGCCGAACCAGGCGAGGCCGTAGTCGAGGACGTACAGGGCCCCGTCCGGGCCGAAGGCCATGTCCATGATCTGCGTGCCGGACCACGGCACGTCGTTGATGGACTGGACGCCGCCGTCGGCGTCCTGCTCGATGCGCTTGATCCACTGGCGGCCGAACTCACCGGCGAAGAAGTCGCCGTCGTAGGCCTCGGGGAACTTGACCGGGGAGTCCAGGTCCGCGTCGTAGCGGTAGACGGGCCCGCCCATCGGGGACTCGGAACCGGTGCCGAACTCGGGCAGCGAGTCGCCGTCGTACGGGATCCACGCGGCCTGGGCCGGCGGCAGGTCGACGAGCCCGGTGTTGTGCGGGGACTCGTTCTTCGGGGCGGCGCAGTCGAAGGCGGCGCCCGATGCCTTGGTGCCGAAGTCGTAGTCGATGTAGGGCTCGTTGTCGCCCACGCAGAAGGGCCAGCCGAAGTTGGCGGCCTTCGTCACCCGGGCGAACTCGACCTTCCCGGCGGGTCCGCGCTTGGGGTCGGCCGAGCCCGCGTCGGGCCCGTAGTCGCCGACGTACACGGTGCCGGAGGCCTGGTCGACGGAGAAGCGGAAGGGGTTGCGGAAGCCCATCGCGTAGATCTCGGGGCGCGTCTTGTCCGTCCCGGGCGCGAAGAGGTTCCCTTCCGGGATCGTGTACGAGCCGTCCTCGGCGACCTTGATGCGCAGGATCTTGCCGCGCAGGTCGTTGGTGTTGCCCGAGGTGCGCCGGGCGTCGAACGCCGGGTTGCGGTCGGGGCGTTCGTCGATCGGGGTGAAGCCGTCGGAGGCGAACGGGTTGGTGTCGTCACCGGTGGAGAGGTAGAGGTTGCCCTCGGCGTCGAAGTCGATGTCACCGCCGACGTGGCAGCACGTGCCGCGCGAGGTGGCGACGTCCAGGACCTTCTTCTCACTGGCGGTGTCGAGGGTGCCGTCCTCGTTGAGGACGAAGCGGGAGAGCCGGTTGACGCCCTCGAACTTCGCGAAGTCGGCGGCGGTGCCGGTCTCCGGGGCGTCGCCCGCGGGGGTGTCCATCGGCGGTGCGTAGAAGAGGTAGATCGCCCGGTTCTCGGCGAAGTCGGGGTCGACGCCGACGCCTTGGAGGCCTTCCTCGTCGTGCGTGTACACGGGGAGGGTGCCGGAGATCCGGGTGTTGCCGGCGCTGTCGGTGATCCGCAGCTCGCCGCCCCGCGAGGTGTGCAGCACGCTGCGGTCGGGGAGGACGGCGAGCGACATGGGCTCGCCGGTCTCCTCGGCGCCCTTGGCCAGGGTGACTTGCTGGAAGTCCTCCGCCATGGACTCCTCGTGCCCGGGGTGTCCCGGGTGGGCGGTGGCTCCGGGGGCGGAGCCGAGGGTCAGGGTCGCGGCGGCGAGCAGGCCGCCGGTGAACAGCGCGAGCGATTTACGGACGCGGGTCCGGGCCAGGAGCCGCTTTCTGGTTCTGTGCACGTAGGTCCTCCGGAGAGTGCCGGTTGTACGGGCGGGTGTAGCCGTGCCGTGCCGCGCGGGGACTGCCGCGCGTGCGTCACCGGGGACGGGAGCGACCCCGGTGACGCGAGTCATGTCGTGTACACGTGGTGGACGGTAGACCTGTTCGTCCTCGACGGAAAGCCCTTGTGCGACAGGTAAGTCGAACTTCTGCTTCCGGCAGGACAAAGCGGTTTTCGGGCAGGGCGAGGCAGCCCCGGGGGCAGGGCCGGTCGTCCGGATCAAACCCCCGGGGCTTGAGCGTCCGCGCTACTCGCCGCCGCCGAAGGCCGCGTCGAAGGAGGCCGACGGCGGGTCGAAGTCGAACCGCTTGAGGCTGGCAAGCGCTTCCGGGGCACCGGTCAGCCGGTCCATGCCGGCGTCCTCCCACTCCACGGAGACCGGGCCCTCGTAGCCGATGGACCGGAGCATCCGGAACACGTCCTCCCAGGGCACGTCACCATGGCCGGCGGAGACGAAGTCCCAGCCGCGCCGGGGGTCGCCCCACGGCAGGTGCGAGCCGAGGCGGCCGTTGCGGCCGTCGAGGCGTTTGCGGGCCTCCTTGCAGTCCACGTGGTAGATCCGGTCGCGGAAGTCGTAGAGGAAGTTGACCGGGTCCAGGTCCTGCCAGACGAAGTGGCTCGGGTCGAAGTTCAGCCCGAACGCGGGCCGGTGATCCACCGCTTCGAGCGCGCGCTTGGTGGTCCAGTAGTCGTACGCGATCTCGCTCGGGTGCACCTCGTGGGCGAAGCGCACCCCCTCGGCGTCGAAGACGTCCAGGATCGGGTTCCAGCGCTCGGCGAAGTCCTCGTAGCCCCGCTCGATCATGCGCGGCGGGACGGGCGGGAACATCGCGACGAGGTGCCAGATCGAGGAGCCGGTGAACCCGATGACCGTGTCCACCCCGAAGGCGGCGGCCGCCCGGGCGGTGTCCGCGATCTCGGCGGCGGCCCGCCGCCGTACGCCTTCGGGCTCGCCGTCGCCCCAGATGCGGGCAGGCAGGATGCCCTGGTGGCGTTCGTCGATCGGGTTGTCGCAGACGGCCTGGCCGACCAGGTGGTTGGAGATCGCGAAGCACTTCAGCCCGTACTTGTCGAGCAGTTGGTGCCGGGTGTCCAGATACCCGGGGTCGGCCAGTGCCTTGTCGACCTCGAAATGGTCTCCCCAGCAGGCGAGTTCGAGACCGTCGTAGCCGAAGTCCCGGGCGTGCTTGCAGACCTCCTCCAGCGGGAGGTCGGCCCACTGGCCGGTGAACAGGGTGAAGGGGCGGGGCATGAGCGGCTACCTCCTGAGGTCCGAGGACGGGACCGGGGTGTGCACGGAATTCTTGGCGGCGCTCTCCTCCACGGCGGCGAGCACCCGCTGCACCTGGAGCCCGTCCGCGAACGACGGTACGGGCGCGGTGCCGTCGGCGATCGTGTGGACCACGTCGCGGACCTGGTGGACGAAGGTGTGCTCGTAGCCGAGTCCGTGGCCCGGCGGCCACCAGGCCTCCAGGTAGGGGTGGTCGGGTTCGGTGACGAGGATGCGCCGGAAGCCCGCGGTGGCGGCGGGCTCGGTGTGGTCGTGGAAGGACAGCTCGTTGAGCCGTTCCAGGTCGAACGCGAGCGAGCCCCGCTCCCCGTTGATCTCCAGGCGCAGGGCGTTCTTGCGTCCCGCCGCCATCCGGGTCGCCTCGAAGGAGGCCAGGGCGCCGGAGGCGAGGCGGCCGGTGAAGATCGCCGCGTCGTCGACGGTCACCTCGCCCCGCTCCACCGTGTCGGCGCCGCCCACGAGCCCGGCCGGTGCCCCGGCGAGCAGGGGCCGTTGCCGTACGAAGGTCTCGGCCACGGCGGAGACTCCGGTGAGCAGCTCGCCCGTCAGGTACTGGGCGAGGTCGACGATGTGGGCGCCGAGGTCGCCGAGCGCGCCGGACCCGGCGTGCTCGCGCTTGAGCCGCCAGGTGAGCGGTGAGGCCGGGTCCACCAGCCAGTCCTGGAGGTAGGTGGCGCGCACATGGCGCAGGGGGCCGAGCCGGCCCTCCGCGATGAGCTGCCGGGCGAAGGAGAGCGCGGGCACCTTGCGGTAGTTGAAGCCCACGATCGCCACCTGTCCGCGGGCGGAGGCCGCTTCGGCGGCGCGGACCATCGCCTCCGCCTCGGCGACGGTGTTGGCGAGCGGCTTCTCGCACAGGACGTGCTTGCCCGCCTCCAGGGCGGCGATGGCGATCTCCGCATGGCTGTCGCCGGGGGTGCAGATGTCGATCAGCTGGACATCGTCCCGGGCGATCAGTGCCCGCCAGTCGGTTTCCGCGGCCGCCCAGCCGTGCCGGGCGGCCGCGGCGTCGACCGCCGCACGGTCGCGTCCGCAGATCGCGGCGAGAGCGGGCCGCAGGGGCAGGTCGAAGACGTGTCCCGCGGTGCGCCACCCCTGCGAGTGGGCGGCGCCCATGAACGCGTATCCGACCATGCCGACCCCGAGCGTGCCTGGCGCCTGCTGCGGCGAAGGTGCTGGGGTTTGCGTTTCCGTCTCTTGACTACGGGCCATGCGGACTTCCTCCTCGTCGGTGTGCGGTAACGGGCCGGGGGATGCGCTCTCCGCATCCCCCGGAGTCCCGGTCAGTTGAAGCCCGTCGGCAGGTACTGGTCGATGTTGTCCTTCGTCACGACCGCGGAGTACAGGGTCAGGG
This sequence comes from Streptomyces sp. rh34, assembly GCF_002551245.1. Taxonomy (GTDB): domain Bacteria; phylum Actinomycetota; class Actinomycetes; order Streptomycetales; family Streptomycetaceae; genus Streptomyces. The sequence goes on along the minus strand of NZ_NTGZ01000208.1, from coordinate 4,301 downwards.
AGGTCGGGATCTCCATCTCGGAGAGGCCGCTGACGCCCTTGCTCTGGCCCAGTGCCCGGGCCAGGTCGATCGCGGACGCGGCCATCGTCGGCGGGTAGAGGACGGTGGCCTTGATCACCGAGTCGTCGGCCTTGATGGCGTCCATCGCGGACTTGGCGCCGGCGCCGCCGACCATGATGAACTCGTCGCGGCCCGCCTGCTTGATGGCGCGGAGCGCGCCGACGCCCTGGTCGTCGTCGTGGTTCCACAGGGCGTCGAACTGCTTCTGGGCCTGGAGGAGCTGGGCCATCTTGGCCTGGCCCGACTCGACGGTGAAGTCGGCGGCCTGACGGGCCACCAGCTTGATGTTGGAGTAGTTCTTGAGGGCGTCGGCGAAGCCCTGGCTGCGCTGCTTGGTCAGCTCCAGGTTGTCGATCCCGGCGAGCTCGACGACCTTGGCGTTCGGCTTGTCCTTGAGCTGCTCGCCGATGTAGTGCCCGGCGTTGAGACCCATGCCGTAGTTGTCACCGCCCACCCAGCAGCGGTAGGCCTGCGGGGAGGCGAAGATGCGGTCCAGGTTGACGACGGGGATGCCCGCCCTCATGGCTTCCAGGCCGACCTGGGTGAGGGCCTTGCCGTCGGCGGGGAGGACGACGAGGACATCGACCTTCTTGTTGATGAGGGTCTTGACCTGGCCGATCTGGGCGGCGGTGTCGTTGGAGCCCTCGGTGATCTCCAGGGTGACGTCGGAGTACGTCTCCGCCCGGGACTTGGCGTTCACGTTGATCGCGTTGAGCCAGCCGTGGTCGGCCTGCGGTCCGGCGAAGCCGATGGTGACGGCCTTGCCCGGCTTGTCGTCGGCGGGGGCGCTCTTGGCGGCGGGCTCGGTCTTCTTGGGCTCGTTGCTGGTACAGGCGGTGAGGAGCGCGCCCGCGGAGACGGCGGCGGTTCCGAACAGCAGCCCTCTGCGGCTGGTTTCTGGCATGACGGTCTGACCCTTCATCCGGTGGGTGCGTACGAGGTGCGGGGGCGGGGGCGTTCAGGGGCCGGGGTGCGCGGGGTGCTCAGGTCTCCCTGCCGCGCATGGTGCGGCGCTGGACGAGGACGGCGGCGACGATGATGGCGCCCTTGGCGATCTGCTGGACGTCGCTCTGGAGGTTGTTGAGAGCGAAGATGTTGGTGATCGTGGTGAAGATCAGGACGCCGAGGACGGAGCCGACGATGGTGCCCCGGCCGCCGCTGAGCAGGGTCCCGCCGATGATCGCGGCGGCGATGGCGTCGAGCTCGTACAGGTTGCCGTTGGTGTTCTGGCCGGAGCCGGCGAGCACGATCAGCATGAAGGCGGCGATGCCGCAGCACAGCCCGGACAGCAGGTAGAGGTAGAGGCGCTGGCGGCGGACGTCGATCCCGGCGAGCCGGGCGGCCTCCGCGTTGCCGCCGACGGCGACGGTGCGGCGGCCGAAGGTGGTCCGGTTCAGGATCAGCCAGCCGACGACGGTGACCACGGCGAACATGATGACCAGCGGCGGGATGCCCAGGATGTAGGAGTCCGGCAGACCGAGGTCCAGGACCGAGTCCACGGTGACGATCTGGGTCTTGCCGTCGGTGATCTGGAGGGCGAGCCCGCGGGCCGACGCGAGCATGGCCAGCGTCGCGATGAAGGGGACCATTCCCCCGTACGCGATGAGGACGCCGTTCACGAGTCCGGCGGCGAGGCCGACGATGACCGCGGTGAACGCGATGCCGGCGAAGCCGTACTCCTGGGTGGCCAGGGTCGTCGCCCACACCGAGGCGAGGGCGACCATCGCGCCGACGGACAGGTCGATGCCGCCGCTGATGATGACAAAGGTCATGCCGACGGTGACGACGCCGATGACGGAGGCCTGGGTCAGGATCAGCTGAAGGTTCCCGGTGTCCAGGAAGGCGTCCGGTTCGGTGATGCCGCCGACCAGGATCAGGGCGGCGAGGACGCCGAGCAGGGACAGGATCCGGACGTCGAGCCGCAGACCGAGGGCCGGCCTCCCGCCGCCCGGCTTCGAGGGCGTGTCGGAGGGGCCGGTGAGGGCCCCCTTGTCCGGCCCGTTGTGCTGCGCCGACGGGGCGGGCTGTGTCATGGCGTCGGGCTCCCTTCCATCACGAGGTCGAGTACGCGGTGCTCGTCGAGCTCCTGGGCGGGGGCCGTGTGGACCACTTCGCCCTCGCGGAGGACCAGCACCCGGTCGGCGAGGCCCAGGACTTCGGGCACTTCGCTGGAGACGAGCAGAACGGCGAGGCCTTCGTCGGCCAGCCGGCGGATCACGGCGTAGAGCTCGGCGCGCGCGCCGACGTCGACGCCACGGGTGGGTTCGTCCAGCAGCAGGACCCGGCAGCCCCGCAGCAGCCAGCGGGCGAGGACCGCCTTCTGCTGGTTGCCGCCGGAGAGGGTGCGGACGGCGGCGTCCGGGTTGTCGGGCCGCATCTGGAGCTCACGGGTGGCGCTCCGCGCGGCCTTCCGCTCCCCGCCCCGGTCGATCCAGCCGACCCGGGCGAAGCGGGAGAGGGAGGAGACCGAGACGTTACGGGTGACCGACTCGGTCATCAGCAGGGCCTGCGCCTTGCGTTCCTCGGGCGCGAGACCGATACCGGCGGCGACGGCGGCACGGACGCTGCCGGGGCGGAGCTGTTTGCCGCCGACGGTGACGGTCCCGGTGGACGCCTTGCGGGCTCCGTAGATGGTCTCCAGGATCTCCGAGCGGCCCGAGCCGACGAGTCCGGCGAGGCCGACGATCTCACCGGGCCGCAGTTCCAGGTCGACGGGAGCGAACTCACCCTTGCGGGACAGGCCTTGGACCCGGAGGACGGGTTCGGCGGTGGCGGCGGCAGGCTCTTCCGGGCGCCGCGGGAAGACATAGGCGACGTCCCGGCCGGTCATCATGGCAACGATGTCTCGGGTGGGCGTGCCGGCGGCGGGCAGCCCGACGGCCACGGTCCTGCCGTCCTTGATGACGGTGACCCGGTCGCCGATGCGGCGGATCTCCTCCAGGCGGTGCGAGATGTAGACGACGGCCACTCCGTCGGCGGTGAGGCCGTCGACGATCCGGAAGAGGTTGTCGACCTCGTCGGGGTCGAGGGCGGCGGAGGGCTCGTCCATCACGATGAGCCGGACGTCGTGGGAGAGCGCCCTGGCCATGGAGACGATCTGCTGCTGGGCGGCGGAGAGCTCCCCGACCTGCCGGGCGGGGTCGATCTCCGGGTGCCCGAGACGCGCCAGGAGCGCTTTCGCGGCGGAACGGCCCTCCCCCGTACGGACGATGAAGCCGGCGCTGGTCGGCTCGTGGCCGAGGAAGACGTTCTCGGCCACCGACAGGCCCTCGACCAGGTCGAGTTCCTGGTAGATGGTCGCGATGCCCAGGCGCATGGCCGCGATGGGCGACTTGAGCTGGACGGGTTCGCCGCGCCAGGTGATCTCGCCGTCGTTGGGCTGGTGGGCTCCGGCGAGCACCTTGATGAGGGTGGACTTGCCCGCACCGTTCTGGCCGAGGAGGCAGTGGACCTCGCCGGCCTGGACCTCCAGGTCGACGCCGTCCAGGGCGCGGACGCCCGGGAAGAGCTTGGTGATGCCGGACATGGTGAGCAGGGGTGGTTCTGGTGCCATGACGAATCCCCTCGGCGAATGGGGTCTCCCCTGCTCGGGCGGTGCCGAGGGGCCGGGGAGGGCCGGTGAGCGGACAGGGCGCAGGGCTGGAGGTGCCGTGGAGCCGACGGCACCGCGAACGGCTGCTGACTGGTACCTGACGAGCGAGTACCTGACTGGTACCTGACTGGTGCCGGGTACCTGACCAAGACGGTGATGCGTACGGCCCTGTGGTCAGGCCGGTGAGAAGAGGTGGTCGCTGATGAGCCGGGCCGCGCCGATCACTCCGGCGGTGGGCCCCAACTCGCCCAGCACGATGGGGAGATTGCCGGTGGCCAGGGGGAGGGACTGCTTGTAGACCTGGGTGCGGACACTGGCGAGGAGGTTGTGACCGAGGCCGGTGACCCCGCCGCCGATCACCACCAGACCGGGATTGAAGAAGCTGACCAGGCTCGCGATCACCTGGCCGAGCCGGTTGCCGCCCTCGCGGATCAGGTCGAGCGCGGCGGCGTCCCCGGCAGCGGCGGCGGCGGCCACGTCGGCGGCGGTGAGGCTGCCCGCCGCCTCCAGCCGGGCGGCGAGTTCCGGCGAGCTGCCCTCCCGGGCCGCGTCCTCCGCGTCCCGCGCGAGGGCGGCGCCGCTGAAGTGGGCCTCCAGGCAACCCTTGTTGCCGCAGGCGCAGGCCCGGCCGTCCGGGTCCGCCTGGATG
>NZ_NTGZ01000207.1 GCF_002551245.1 Streptomyces sp. rh34 | reverse complement strand
CTCCGGTGGCGCCGAGTCCGGTCAGCAGGTGGGCCAGGCGGTCGGAGGCGGCGTCCAGTTCGGCGAAGGTGAGCCGGGCCCCGGTCCCGGCGGCTCCCGGCGTGCCCGCGTCCGAGGACGCGTCCGCTCCGGAGGCTCCCTCGGAGTTCGCCCCCCGGAACGTGCCCGCCACGGTGGAGCGCACGGCGACGGCGTCCGGTGTCCGGGCCGCCTGCGCGGTGAACGACCGGGGAAGGGTGAGGGGGGCTGCAGGCTCGGAGCGGCCGTACGTCACGGCCTCGCGCACCTGTTCGCCGGTGAGCAGGTCCAGGGTGCCGATCGGGCGCTCCGGGTCGGTCAGCAGCAGCTCGGTCAGGCCGTCCAGATAGCGCAGCCAGGTGTCCTCGTGGGCGGCGAGGTCCTTCGGCCCGTACGCGGAGGGGCTGGCGTCCAGGGTGAGCCGCAGGCCCCCGCCCGGCACGGGGGCCGCGCCGACCGCGAGACCTTCCACCGGCCCGGCCGCGAGATTGCGCACGGTGCCCGTGGCCCCGGCGAAGTCGAGGGCGCCGTCGAACGGCTTGACGTTGACCATCGGACCGGTCAGCGGGGTGTCGGCCGACTCCAGGGCCAGGTCGCGGCGCAGGTCGGCCTGCGGATAGCGCTGGTGGCGGCGGACCTCGCGGATCTCCAGCACCACGCGGCGCAGCAGTTCGGCTCCGGTGTCGCCCGGGCGCACGGAGATCCGCAGAGGCAGGACGTTCACGGTCATGGCCGGGGTCCGCAGCGCCGCCGGCCCCCGCCGGTTGGTCAACGGCAGGCCCAGCACGACGTCCTCGACGCCGGTGAGCCGGTGCAGATGACCGGCGGTCGCGGCCACCACCAGCTCGGCCCAGGTCGCCTTCGCCGCACGCGCCGCCCCGGACAGCCGCTCCAGGGTCTCGGCGGGGAGATCGGTGGTCCGATGGAGCGGGCCGTCGTCCGGTCCGTCCGAGGGGGCGGGGGAGCGGCGGGGCGTGGCGACGGAGGAGCCCGCCATGCGCGCGGTCCAGAACGCCCGGTCCGTCGCGTACTCCTCACCGTCCAGGTACGCCACCTCCTGCCCGGTCAGCTCACCCAGCGGGGCGAACCGGCTCTCGGGTGGCGGCTCTTCGGCGACCAGCGCCCGGTACAGCTCGGCGACGCGCTGCCCGATGAGGGACAGGGCGTAGGCGTCGACGGCTATGTGGTGCACACGTTGGTACCAGAGGTGGCGTCCCTCGCCGACCCGGATCAGCGCCTGGGTCATCAGTGCGCCGTCAGCGGCGAGATCCACCGGCCGGGCCAGGTCCTCCCGCATCCATACCTCGGCCCGATCCGCCGTCAACTCCAGCCGGTGCACCACGGGTTCGACGGCGGGCACGATCCGCTGCACCGGCAGGCCGTCGGTCTCGGACACCCGCAGGGCGAGGGTCTCCGCCTCGCCCACCGTCCGTCCCAAGGCCTCCACGAACAGGTCCGCGTCCAGCGGCCCGTCGATCTCCACACAGTCGGCCGTGTTCAGTTCGGCGCCGAGAGGGGCCAGCCGGTGTGCGTAGTAGATGCCCGACTGGGCCGTCAGGAGAGGGAGTCCGGGGGAAGGCGCGCCGCCGGAGTGCGCTGCCGAAGAGCTGGTCGGGCGGTTCGGACGCTCATGCATGGGTGTGACGACTCCCCTGAAGGACAACGGACACCGGGCCAACGGACTCCCGGCGCACACTTAGGTAAGGCTAAGTTAACCTACTTCCGACTGTGCAGGCGACCGCCCCGGGGTGGTCCGGAACGCAAGGAGAGACCATGACCGTCCCCGCAGCCCCACGCCCTCGGACGCGGACCGGGGCAGGGGGCGAGACAGGTACCGACGCAGGGGCCGACGATGCGGCCGGTGAGCGGACCCGTGCCCTGAGGGCCGCCGTGCGGGAGACGATCGGTGTCCGCGCCCCGGCGCTGCTCGACCTGAGCCGGCGTCTGCACGCCGAGCCCGAGACCGCGTTCGAGGAGCACAAGGCCGCCGCGCTCTGCCATGAACTCCTCGCCGCGCACGGCTTCGAGGTCACGGCGCCCGCCCACGGCCTGGACACGGCGTTCCGCGCCACGATTGGCTCCGGCCCCGTCACCGTGGCCATCGCCTGCGAGTACGACGCCCTGCCGGGGCTCGGCCACGCCTGCGGGCACAACCTCATCGCCGCCGCCGGAGTCGGCGCGGCCCTCGGTCTCGCCCCGTACGCGGACGAACTCGGCCTGACCGTCCGGGTCGTCGGCACTCCCGCCGAGGAGCGGGGCGCGGGCAAGGCGCTGCTGCTGGAGGCCGGAGCGTTCGACGGGGTCGACGCCGCGATGATGGTGCACCCCTGTCCGTTCGAGATGGCGGACTTCCGCTCCTTCGCGCTCGGCACCCTCGACGTCGTCTACACCGGCCGCGCCGCGCACCCCAGCCTCAACCCGCACGAGGGCCGCAACGCCGCCGACGCGCTGACCGTCGCCCAGGTCGCCCTGGGGCTCCTGCGCCAGCAACTGCCCCCGCAGTGGCGGGTGCACGGCATCACCACCGCCGCCGGGACCGCGCCCAACGCGATACCCGACCGGGCCACCGCCACGTACGAGATACGGGCACTGGCCGCCGAGGACCTCCGGGAGCTGCGGCAGCGGGTCGAGGACTGCTTCCGTGCCGGGGCCCTCGCCACCGGCTGCGAGGTGACCCTGGAGCGGCCCGAGCCCGACTACCTCGACTTCCGGGGCGACCCGGAGCTGATCCGGCTCTGGACCGCCAACGCCCGCGAGCTGGGCCGCGCCGAACCGGTCGAGCGCCCCCCGTTCGCCTGCACCGACATGGGCAACGTCTCGCACGTGGTGCCGTCCATCCACCCGGTGCTCGACATCAGCGGCGGAGCCTGCGGCCCGCACGAGGCGGCGTTCGCGGAGGCCGCGGTCTCCCCGGCGGCCGAACAGGCCCTGCTCGACGGGGCGGTGGGCATGGCGTGGACGGCCGCCGACTTCGCGGCTTTGAGGCTCCCGGGCCGGCCGTCCGCCTGACGGGGCCCGGCGAGACCTGCCGGGCGTTCGACGCCGTGGGGCCCGGGCCGGGAACCGCCGGTCCGGGCCGCACGGCGTGGAGTCACCCGAAGGTCACTCGGCCGAGAGCGCCTTGACGTAGTCGTTCAGGACGGCCTCCGCCGCGAGCGGGCCACCGCGGGTGGACCACACCGAGCCGTCGACGGTCACCGCGTGGTCGTCTCTGACGGCGCCCAGCTCCTTGTAGGCGGGCTTGGACTGGACGTCCTTGAGCGCCTTTTCGCCGTCCGAGGTCAGCGTCGACAGGAAGAGCCAGTCGCCGTCGATCTCGTTGATCTTCTCCAGGCTCAGCGACGGCGTGTGCGCGTTGCCGTCCTTGTTCTGGGACGCGGGCCGCTTCAGCCCCATCTCCAGGGCGACGCCGCTGGCGAACTGCTTGTTCTCCATCCAGCTGGGTCCGTCCGGGTTCCAGCGGACGATGGAGACCTCCGCGCCCTTGTTCGCGCCCAGCTTCTCACCGGCGGCCTTGGCGGCGGCCTCGTGGCGGGCGATGAACTCGTTGGCGTCGTCGAGCTTGTTGACGGCGTTGCCGACACCCCGGAAGAACAGCTTCCAGTCGTCGGTCGGCGCCATCGTCACCAGTGTGGCCGGGGTGATCTCCCGCAGCTGCTTGAGCACCTGCTCGTCCTGCATGTCGCCGGCGAGGATCAGGTCGGGCTTCGCGGCGACGACCTTGTCCATGACCGGCTGGAGGAGGTTGCCCACGACGTCGATGCCCCCGACCCTGTCGGCGAGGTAGGCCGGCGGCTTGTCCAGGCCCTGCCCGTTGGTGATGCCGACCGGCTTGATGTCCAGCGCCAGTACCGCGTCCAGGTCTTCCTGGGTCAGGGTGACGATGCGCTTCGGCTCCGCCGGTATCTCCACGGCCTTGCCGGTGGCGTCCTTGACCGTACGGGTCGCGGAGGAGGCGGAGTCCGCCTTGCCGGTCTTGTCCCCGGAAGACGTGCCCGAGCCGGAGTCCGTTCCGCAGGCCGTCAGGAGCAGGGCTGCGGTACCGAGGGTGGCGACGGCGCGCGCCGCTCTTCGGGCGACGGTGCGGGTGGGGCGGCGGTGCAGGATCATCAAGAGCTCCGGGTTCAACGGGACATGAAGCGGTGACGGCCGTACGGACACGCGGATGCGGCCGTCGGCTCGTGAGCGAGCTAAGGTTAGCCTTACTTTAGCGGCATCGGGCAAGGTGATGCCCCTGTCCTCCGGAAAGGCCGGTCCTCGTGGAAATCCGTGTCGAACAGCTCACCGCTGGATACGCCGGTCATACCGCCGTGGATCAGGTCGACCTGACGGTCCCCTCCGGACAGGTCGTGGCGATCGTCGGCCCCAACGGGTGCGGCAAATCCACCCTCCTGCGCTCCATGGCCCGCCTCCACCAGCCGCGCTCCGGCCGGGTGTTCGTCGGAGACGCCGACGTCTGGGAGCTGCGCCAGCGTGACGCCGCCCACCGCATCGCCCTGCTGCCCCAGGCCCCGCAGGCCCCCGAGGCGGTCACCGTCGCCGGACTCGTACGGTACGGCCGCCATCCGCACCAGGGCCTGTTCCGCCAGTGGTCCGGGGAGGACGAGGAGGCCGTCACCCGCGCCCTGGAGGCCACCGGTACGGCGGCTTTGGCCGGACGCCGCCTCGACCAGCTCTCCGGCGGCCAGCGTCAGCGGTGCTGGCTCGCCATGTCCCTCGCCCAGGAGACCCCCGTCGTCCTGCTCGACGAGCCCACCAGCGCCCTCGACATCGGCCACGCCGTGGAGGTCCTGGACCTGGTCCGCGAGGTCGCCGCGCAGGGGCGCACCATCGTCATGGTGCTCCACGACCTCGCGGCCGCCGCACGGTACGCCGACATCCTGGTCGCCATGCGCGACGGGCGGATCGTCGCCTCGGGGCCGCCCCGCGAGACCGTGGACACCGCACTGGTCCACGAGCTCTACGGCATCGAGGCGGAGATCCTCACCGCGACCTCCGACGGGGCGCCCGTCGTCGTACCGACCGTGCGCGTACCGGCCGTGGGCGTCTGAGCCCTCAGCCGGTCGCCGCCGCGTCGACGACGCCGGGGGCGGGCGGCTTCGCAGCGCTCGACGGCGTGCGGTAGGCGCGAAGGGGCGCGTTGGCCGCGGACACGGCGGCGATCGCCAGAACGGCGGACAGCCCGCCGAAGACCAGGGAGAAGGGGGCGGAGGTGGCCGACGCCAACAGACCACCGCGGAAGTTGCCGAGCTCGGGGCCTGCGACACCGATGACGTGTTCCACCGAGGAGACCCGCCCCCGGTAGGCGTCCGGGGTCTCCAGTTGCACCAGGGCGCTGCGAGTGACGACGGACACGGTATCGGCGGCACCCGCCACCGCCAGGCAGCCCAGCGCCAGCCACAACGGCCCCGCCAGGCCGAAACAGGCCAGCGCCAGGCCCCAGACGCCGGCTGCGTACAGCTGCACCAGGCCACCACGCCGCCAGCGCGTCACCGTGCCGGAGAGCAGACCGGCCGTGATTCCCCCGACCGCGACGGACGAGAGGAACAGGCCGAGGGTCTGCGGGTTTCCGCCGAAGCGAACCTCGTTGACCAGGGGGAAGAGCGCGATGGGCATGGCGAGCAGCGTCGCGGACAGGTCGGTGGCCATCGAGCCCCACAGAGTCGGGCGGCGCAGGACGATCCGCCAACCGCCACGCTCCGGCCGGCGCCTGCCCCCCGCCGCGTCGGTGCCTTCGGGCCGCATGGCAGGCAGACGGATCACGGCGAGCATCGCGACTGCCACCGCCGCGGCCTGGGCCGCGTACGCGGCGGGAAGGTCCCAGCGCGCGATGATCAGCCCGGCCAGCGCGGGGCCGGTCAGCATCGCCGCCTGGAAGGAGACGTTGGTCAGCGCGAGACCGGCCGCGACCTGGTCGGTCGGCAACAGCCGCACCGGGAAGGCGCGCCGGGCGGGCGCTCCGAGAGCGCCACAGCTCGTCCCCGCGGCCACCAGGGCGAGCAGGAGCAGCACGTTGCGGTTGTCCGCCAGGGCCTGGGCGCACAGCCCCGTGGCGGCCAGAAGTTGGCCCGCGGTGGTGGCCCGCACCACCGCACGGCGGTCGAAGGTGTCGGCCAAGGTGCCGCCCAGCAGCCCGAACAGCACCATCGGCAGGCCGGTGGCGAGGCCGATGGCTCCGGTGCCCACGGGGCTGCGGGTCAGATCCCAGACCTGGGCCAACACCGCCACGTTGGCTATCTGTCCGCCGAGCTGCGAGGCGGAGGTGCCGATCCACAGGTCGCGAAACGGCTGACTGCGACGCAGCGGGCGGGTGTCGAGGAGCCGGACGCGGCCACGCCACGTCATCGGGGTGGCTCGACCAGGTGGTGCGTGATCCGCTGTCGCATCGACCGGCGTTCCAGGGCCCGCCGCACCTCCTCGACGACGGCGGTCATCGCGTACGGGACCTCGCCGTCCAGCTCGGCGACCGTCTCGTGGGTGGCGCGCCACTCCGCCTCCAGGAACGGCACCAACGCGCGGCCGTGCTCGGTCAGGTCGATGCGCCGCGTGCGGGCGTCGGGCCCCGGCTCGGAGGTGACGAGACCCTCCTTGCGCATGGCGGCGACGGTCTGACTGATCGCGGAGTGCGAGCGGTCCAGGGACTTCGCGAGCTCGCGAATGGTCAGCGGTCCGGTGTGGGCGAGCCGGATCAGCGGATAGGCGAACCGAGGCCGCACCCCCTCGATGCCCCGTTCGATGTAGAGGTCCTCGATCTCCGCGTCCATGGCTGCCAGAAGCTCGTGCAGGGAGTGCCAGGGGTCGGGTCGCGCCGTGGGATCCGAAAATGTCACAGCGCTAATATAACAGTGCTGTGATAACTGCGGTGCCGCTTCGGCGTCGTCTCCGGCCAGGGAGAGTCGCGCCGGTATCCGGAAACACCGAGGGGCCCCGTGGCGCACTCCAGGGGCCCCTCCGTACGTATCCACCTCGGCGTGCGACGCCGACGCGTTCAGCCGGACTCTCCCGCGCCGCCCTCGCGACGCGACCCGCCCTCACGGGGCTCGCCCCCGCGGAAGACCCCGAGGATCTCCTCGGCGGCCAGCGTCGCCGTCAACGTGCCCTCCCGGACCCGCCGTTCGAGCTCCGGTGCGAGCTTCCGCACCGCCGGATGGCTGTGCAGGCTGTCCAGCAACTCGTCGCGGACCATCGTCCACGTCCAGTCCACCTGCTGGTCGCGGCGCTTGGCCGCCAGCCGGCCGGTCGACTCCAGGAGTGTCCGGTGCTGCTCCAGCCGCTCCCACAGGGTGTCGAGACCGCTCGACTCACGCGCGCTGCACGTGAGCACCGGGGGCGTCCAGGCCGCGTCCGCCGGATGCATCAGCCGTAGTGCGCCCGCCAGTTCGCGCGCGGCCGAGCGGGCGTCACGCTCGTGCGGTCCGTCGGCCTTGTTGACCGCGATGGCGTCCGCCAGCTCCAGGACGCCCTTCTTGATGCCCTGCAACTGGTCGCCGGTACGGGCCAGCGTCAGCAGCAGGAACGTGTCGACCATGTTGGCCACCGCCGTCTCCGACTGCCCGACGCCCACCGTCTCCACCAGCACCACGTCGTAGCCCGCCGCCTCCATCACCACGATGGACTCCCGGGTCGCCTTGGCCACCCCGCCCAGCGTGCCCGCCGTGGGGGAGGGGCGGACGAAGGCGGCCGGGTCCACCGCGAGGCGCTCCATCCGGGTCTTGTCGCCCAGGATGGAGCCGCCCGTACGGCTGGAGGACGGGTCGACCGCCAGCACCGCCACCCGGTGTCCGAGCCCCGTGAGCATCGTGCCGAGCGCGTCGATGAACGTGGACTTGCCCACGCCCGGCACCCCGCTGATCCCGATCCGCCGGGCCGCCCCCGCGTGCGGCAGCAGTCGGCTCAGCAACTGCTGGGCCAGCACCCGGTGTTCGGCCCGGGTCGACTCGACGAGCGTGATCGCGCGCGCCACGAACGCCCGCCTGCCGTCGAGAACGCCCCGCACATAACCGTCGATGTCGATCTTCGCAGCCATCCGGTCAGCGGCTCACAGCTCGTGGCCGAGCGCGGCGCCGAGCCGCGTCACCAGGTCGTGGGCCGCGTCCGGGATCACCGTCCCCGGCGGGAAGACGGCGGCCGCGCCCGCCTCGTGCAGCGCCTCGATGTCCTGCGGCGGAATCACCCCGCCCACCACGATCATGATGTCCTCGCGCCCCTCGGCGGCCAGCTCCTCGCGCAGCGCCGGCACCAGGGTCAGGTGCCCCGCCGCCAGCGAGGAGACGCCCACGATGTGCACATCGGCCTCGACGGCCTGCCGCGCCACCTCGCCCGGCGTCTGGAACAGCGGGCCGACGTCCACGTCGAAGCCCAGGTCGGCGAAGGCCGTGGCGATCACCTTCTGGCCCCGGTCGTGCCCGTCCTGCCCCATCTTGGCGACCAGGATGCGCGGACGGCGGCCCTCCGCCTCCTCGAAGGCCTCGACCAGTGCGCGGGTGCGGTCCACCGAAGGGGACTCTCCTGCCTCTTTGCGGTACACACCGGAGATCGTACGGATCTGCCCGGCGTGCCGCCCGTACACCTTCTCCAGTGCGTCCGAGATCTCCCCGACCGTGGCCATCGCCCGCGCCGCGTCGACCGCCAGCGCCAGCAGGTTGCCCTCCAGGCCCGGCCCCGGGTCGCGCTCGGCGGCGGCCGTCAGCGCGCGCAGCGCCTCCTGGCACGCCATCTCGTCGCGCTCCTCGCGCAGCCGGCGCAACTTCTCGATCTGCTGGGTGCGCACCGAGGAGTTGTCGACCTTGAGGACGTCGATCTTCTCGTCGGTCTCCACCCGGTACTTGTTCACCCCGATCACCGGCTGCCGCCCGGAGTCGATCCGCGCCTGCGTGCGCGCGGCGGCCTCCTCCACCCGGAGCTTGGGGATGCCCGCGTCGATGGCCTTCGCCATGCCGCCGGCCGCCTCGACCTCCTCGATGTGCTGCCAGGCCCGGTCCGCCAGGTCCCGCGTCAGCTTCTCCACGTACGCGCTGCCGCCCCACGGGTCGATGACCCGGCAGGTACCGGACTCCTGCTGGAGCAGGAGCTGCGTGTTACGGGCGATCCGCGCCGAGAAGTCGGTGGGCAGCGCCAACGCCTCGTCCAGCGCGTTGGTGTGCAGCGACTGGGTGTGCCCCTGCGTCGCGGCCATCGCCTCCACGCACGTACGCGTCACATTGTTGAACACGTCCTGCGCGGTCAGCGACCAGCCGGACGTCTGCGAATGGGTGCGCAGGGAGAGGGACTTGGGGTTCTTCGGGTCGAACTGCTTCACCAGGCGCGCCCACAGGAGCCGGGCCGCCCGCAGCTTCGCGACCTCCATGAAGAAGTTCATGCCGATCGCCCAGAAGAAGGACAGCCGCGGCGCGAACGCGTCGACGTCCAGCCCGGCTTCCTGGCCGGCGCGCAGATACTCCACGCCGTCGGCGAGCGTGTACGCCAGCTCCAGATCGGCCGTCGCCCCGGCCTCCTGGATGTGATAGCCGGAGATCGAGATGGAGTTGTAGCGCGGCATCTTCCGTGAGGTGAACGCGAAGATGTCGGAGATGATCCGCATCGAGGGCGACGGCGGATAGATGTAGGTGTTGCGGACCATGAACTCCTTCAGAATGTCGTTCTGAATGGTCCCGGCCAGCTTCTCGGGCGGTACGCCCTGTTCCTCGGCGGCCACGATGTACAGCGCCAGCACCGGAAGCACCGCGCCGTTCATCGTCATCGACACCGACATCCGGTCCAGCGGAATGCCGTCGAACAGCTGGCGCATGTCGTAGATCGAGTCGATCGCCACCCCGGCCATGCCGACGTCGCCGGTCACCCGGGGGTGGTCGCTGTCGTACCCCCGGTGGGTCGGCAGGTCGAAGGCGACGGAGAGACCCTTCTGCCCGGCGGCCAGGTTGCGCCGGTAGAAGGCGTTGGACTCCTCGGCCGTGGAGAACCCGGCGTACTGACGGATCGTCCAGGGCTGGTTGACGTACATCGTCGGGTAGGGCCCGCGCAGATACGGGGCGATCCCCGGATACGAGTGCAGCGCGTCCAGACCCTCCAGGTCCTCACCGGTGTAGAGCGGCTTGACCGTGATGCCCTCGGGCGTCTCCCAGAGCGGGGCCTCGGCGCCGTCGGCGGCCTCGGTCACGGCCGCCTGCCACTCCCCGGCGGAGCCGGCGGGCGGCGCGGCGGACGTGAGCGGCACGTCGGAGAAGTCGGGGACGGAGGGTTCTTGATCCGTGGGCGATGTCGGCATCACGCCACTCCCATGCGGTCGAGTACGGAGGTGAGAACGGCGACCGCGTCGCAGCCCGCGAAGATGTGAGCGTCGACACCGGCGTACTCGCCGGGCCGGCCGGCGAGGAACACCTGTGCGGCCCCCGCCGACTTCAGCGCCCCGGCCACCTGCTCGGCCTGCTCGGCGTACAGCGCGTCCGACGAGCACAGAACGGCGACCGTCGCACCGGAGGCGGTCAGCGCGCCGCCGGCCGTGGCCCCCTCCTCGACGGCCTCCGACACCTGCTCGTGCACCGCCTCGATTCCGCCCGCCCCGAAGAAGTTGACGGCGAAGGAGACCCGCGCGGTGTGCGCGGCGGCCGGACCGAGCGCGGCGACGAACACCTTCGGGCGGCTCCCGGTCGCCGCGAGGTGCGCGTCCGACCGGGCACGCAGCGCCTCGAACGCCTCGTCGCGCCGGACCCGGGGCAGACCGCCCGGGGCCCCGGCGTACGCGTCGGGCGCGGGTTCGCGCTCCACCGGGCGCTCGCCCGGCTGCGGGAACTCGCTCACCCCGGTGATCGGCTCCCTGCGACGGGCCAGCTTCGCACTGCGTGCGGCCCAGGTGGCGGCGAGCCGCTCCGCGACCATCCCGGAGCGCAGCGCGGCGGGCAGACCGCCCGCCCGCTCGGTCTCCTGGAAGAACGCCCAGGCGGCCGAGGCGAGTTCGTCGGTCAGCCGCTCCACGTACCAGGAGCCGCCGGCCGGGTCGATGACCCGCGCGAGGTGAGACTCCTCCATGAGGATCGTCGAGGTGTTGCGGGCGATCCGCCGCGCGAACGCGTCGGGCAGGCCCAGCGCGTGATCGAACGGCAGCACGGTCACGGAGTCCGCGCCGCCCACCCCCGCGCCCAGCGTGGCCAGCGTGGTGCGCAGCATGTTCACCCATGGGTCGCGGCGCGTCATCATCACCGGCGAGCTGACGGCGTGCTGCCGCTGGGCCCCGGCGGCGGGGGCTCCGGAGGCCTCGGCGACCCGCGCCCACAGCCGGCGTGCGGCGCGCAGCTTGGCGATGGTCAGGAACTGGTCCGCGGTGGCCGCGTAGCGGAACTCCAGCTGCCCACAGGCAGCTCCCACACTCATCCCGGCACCGGTCAGGGCCCGCAGATAGGCGACTCCGGCGGCCAGGGAGAGTCCCAGCTCCTCGCCTGCCGAACCGCCCGCCTCGTGGTAGGGCAACGCGTCCACGGCGACGGCCCGCAACCCCGGGTATTCCGCGTCGCACACGCGCGCCCAGCGCACGGCGGAGGTGAGGTCGGCCTCGACGCCCGTCCGGGCCTCGTGGCCGAGCGGATCGGCGCCCAGCGTGCCGCGCGCCTCGTCCTTGGCGACGCCGCGTTCCCCGTACAGCCGCAGCAGCTCCCTCGCGGCGGCGTCCAGGTCGGCCGGGGCGTCGAGGGCGATGGGCGCGAGGTCGAGGTACACGCCTTCCAGCGCCCGGGCGAGCCCGTCGACGGGGACGCCCACCGGGCCGCCCACGGTGAGCCAGAGGGAGGTGGCCCCGTTCTCCAGATCGCCGAGCACCGCCTCGTTGAGCCGGGCGGGGTCGGTCAGGGTGTGGCGTTGGCGCACGTCCCAGCCGCCTGCCGCGTTCCCCTCGGCCCTGCTGCCCCGGGTGAAGGGGGCGAACCCGGGAAAGCCGGTGTCCGGTGACTCGTCGTGTGCGGTGTAGAGGGGGCGGGTGGTGAGCCCGTCCTCCAGTGTGGTGGACAGCGCTTCCTCGGCGGCCGAGCCCGAGACTTCCTTGCCCGACTTGCGCAGTACGCCCTCGACGAGGGTCTGCCACTGGTCATGGGAGGGGTCGGGGAACGCGGCGGCCGGAGAGAGCCCGTCAGCAGGCTGGACCGTCATGCTCAGATGCTAGGGCAGTGCGCTGAGCCAGCAGCAGGGGCACGTGCTGTGACCTTGCCCTCCCGGGTATGCACTTGATCCTTTACATACGGTCGCGTAATCGGCGTGGCGGGCGGACAGTGGCAACACGACGGTTCTCGACATCGGGATGAATCCGGACAGTGGTGCATATTATGTGCGAAGTTTCCTGATCTTTTATGTCATCCCTCGAATGCCGTATCCACCCCGGCGCCCTGTTGCCGCCGGGATAGGGAGAGGACGCGACCGTGGCCGTCGGACCTGTGGAGTACCTCGTCATCGCCTTCCCCGGCAGTCGCTTCACCGGGTCGGTCGCCCCCGTGCTCGCCGACGCCGTGTCGTCCGGAGCCGTACGGGCCGGCGATCTGGCGTTCGTCCGCAGGGCCGGGGGCGGCGCGCCGGCCCCGGTGGAACTGCGGGAGCTGGACCCCGAGGGAGTGGTTCCCGCCGATCCGGCGGAGGGCGGGGCGGCGGCGGTGCTCAGCCCCGAGGACGTGGAAAGGCTCGACCGGGGAGTACCGGCGGGCGATGTCGTGGCGATCGTCGTCCGGGAGGACCTGTGGACCACGCGGCTCGCCCGCGCGGCCCGCGAGGCCGGCGGCGCGTTCGTCGCGCACGAGCGCTTGGGGGG
>NZ_NTGZ01000206.1 GCF_002551245.1 Streptomyces sp. rh34 | reverse complement strand
CCGCGGGGCCCTGGCCCGGAGCGGTCCTGGCCCCGGTCGCAGCCCTGCCCGTCGTCGAGGCCCCCCGCCCCTCCGTGTACGTCGCGCTGGCCCAGGCCCGGCGCTCCCGCGCCGTCGGCCCGCGTTTCGACCGGGCCGGGTATCCGCTCGACCCCAAGGACCAGGCCGCCCGCCGGGACCGGCTGCGCGCCCGGGTCGTCACGACCACGGTCGTCGCGACGGTGGTCGCCGCCCCCGTGATCGCCCTGTGGGCCGCGTACCGGGGAGCGCCCCAGACCGGCGAGGGCCACGACGGCTCCTCGGTCAGCGCCACGGAGATAGACGGCGCCGGCGGAATGAGCGGCGCCCCCCACACCCCCTACGAGAACACCGGCGACGGCCGCCCCGGCAACCGCTTCGGCGCCCGCGTCCCGGACGTCACCGCCGAGGTCGTCAGCACCGGCGGCACGCAGCACGGCGACGCCCGGCTCGCGGTGACGGCCCGGACCTCCGGGGCCGTCACGACGCTCACGCTGACCGCCGCCGGCCGCGGGCCGGTCAGCTGGTCGGCGGCGACGGACGCCCCGTGGCTGCGCCTCAGCCGTACGTCCGGCACGCTCGCGGCCGGGCAGAGCACCACCATCGCGGTCTCGGTGATCCGGGACGCGCAGCCGGGCGGCCCGTGGCGGGCCCGGATCTCGCTGACGCCCTCGGGTTCCGCCGTGCTCATCGACGGTCACGGGGTCACCGCCCCGACGACGGGCGGCCCGCGCCCCACGCGCCCCGGAACGGACTCGCCCCGCCCCACGGACCCGGGCACCACGGACCCCGGCCCGACCGATCCGGGCCCCACCGATCCGGGCCCCACCGACCCGGGCCCCACCGACCCCGGACCGGGCCCGACCGACCCCACCGGTCCGCCGGACCCCACCGGTCCGCCCGAACCCACGGACCCACCCGAACCGACACCGCGCCCGACCGACCCGAGCCCCACGGAACCGGCCCCGACCGATCCCGGCCCCTCCGCCCCGGAACCGACGGGCTGAGGGTCCGCCGGCCGGACCGGCAGGCCGGTCTCGCAGGCCCGGGTGCGCCTCAGCGCTTCTTCGGCGCGGGGAGCGGGTCCGCCGGGTGCGGGGCCATCGGCAGCAGCGAGGACAGCCGCTCCTCGCACAGCTCGACCAGCCGGTCGTACCCCTCCTTGCCCATCAGCTCGATCAGTTCCGGGCGGTAGGACACGTACACCGGGTCACCGGCACCGTGCGCCGAGGTGGCCGAGGTGCACCACCAGTGCAGGTCGTGACCGCCCGGGCCCCAGCCCCGCCGGTCGTACTCGCCGATCGTCACCTGGAGCACCCGCGTGTCGTCGGGCCGGTCGATCCAGTCGTACGTCCGCCGCACCGGCAGCTGCCAGCACACGTCCGGCTTGGTCTCCAAGGGCTCCTTGCCCTCCCGCAGCGCCAGGATGTGCAGCGAGCAGCCCGCTCCGGCGGGGAAGCCGGGCCGGTTCTGGAAGATGCAGGAGCCTTCCCAGCGGCGCGTCTGGCGTTCGCCGTCCTCGTCGACGCCGACCCAGCCCGTCTCCGCGCCGACGTCGTGGAACTGCCACAGCTCGGGAGTGAGCCGGGCCACGTGCCCGGCGACCCGCTTCTCGTCGTCCTCGTCGGAGAAGTGCGCGCCCAGCGTGCAGCAGCCGTCGTCCGCGCGGCCCGCCTGGATGCCCTGGCAGCCGCTGCCGAAGATGCAGGTCCACCGGGAGGTCAGCCAGGTCAGATCGCAGCGGAAGACCTGCTCCTCGTCGGCCGGGTCGGGGAACTCCACCCAGGCCCGCGCGAAGTCGATGCCCTTCTCGTCGGGCGGGACCGGTCCGCTCGCCCCCGCCTGTGCTGCCTGCTTGTTCGACTTCTGCTTCTTCGTGGCTTTGTCCTGCTTAGCCTTTTTCGTCTTTGGCACGCGGACAGCGTAAGTCCGATGGCGCAGTAGCGTTCCCCCATGAGACTCGGAGTCCTCGACGTGGGATCGAACACGGTTCATCTGCTGGTGGTCGACGCCCACCCCGGCGCCCGCCCGCTGCCCGCGCACTCGCACAAGGCGGAGCTCCGGCTCGCCGAACTCCTCGACGAGGGCGGCGCCATCGGCCCCCTCGGCGTGGACCGGCTCGTCGCGACGATCGCCGGCGCGGTCCAGGCCGCCGAGGACAAGGGGTGCGAGGACGTGCTGGCCTTCGCCACCTCCGCCGTGCGCGAGGCGACCAACGCGGACCTGGTCCTGGAGCGCGTACGGGTCGAGACCGGCGTCGACCTCGCGGTCCTCAGCGGCGAGGAGGAGGCCCGGCTGACCTTTCTGGCCGCCCGCCGCTGGTTCGGCTGGTCGGCGGGGAAGCTGCTCGTCCTCGACATCGGCGGCGGCTCCCTGGAGATCGCCTTCGGCATCGACGAGGAACCGGACACCGCCGTCTCCCTGCCGCTGGGCGCGGGCCGCCTGACCGGCGCCTGGCTGCCGGACGACCCGGCCGACCCCGAGCAGGTCAGGGCGTTGCGCCGGCACGTCCGGGCCAGCATCGCGCGGACGGTGGGCGAGTTCAGCCGGGCCGGCCGCCCCGACCACGTCGTCGCCACCTCCAAGACCTTCAAGCAGCTCGCCCGGATCGCCGGCGCCGCCCGCTCCACCGAGGGCCTGTACGTCCAGCGCTCGCTGAGCCGCAAGGCGCTGGAGGACTGGGTGCCCAAGCTGGCGGCGATGACGGTCGAGGAACGCGGCCGGCTCCCCGGAGTCTCCGAGGGCAGGGCGGCCCAGCTGCTCGCCGGGGCCCTGGTGGCCGAGGGGGCGATGGACCTGTTCGGCGTCGAGGAGCTGGAGATCTGCCCCTGGGCCCTGCGCGAGGGCGTCATCCTGCGCCGCCTGGACCACCTCCCCGTGGAACGCGCCGCGCTGCCCCAGTGACGTACGGCGGACGTACGGCGGTGGACTCCGGGCCGTACCACCCCGGTGACGTACGGTGACAAGTCCATGGCCCTGATCACTTTCCGCCAGGAGCCCTCGGCGCGGCGCACCGGTGCCCGTAGGCTGTCCAGGTGGCAGAACCAGTGGTGCGCATCCCCGATGCGAAGGTCGCCCTGTCAACGGCCTCGGTCTACCCCGAGTCCACCGCGACGGCCTTCGAGATCGCCGCGCGCCTGGGCTACGACGGCGTCGAGGTCATGGTCTGGACCGACCCCGTCAGCCAGGACATCGAGGCCCTGCGCCGGCTCTCCGACTACCACCGGGTCCCGATCCTCGCGGTGCACGCCCCCTGCCTCCTGATCACCCAGCGGGTCTGGTCCACCGATCCGTGGGTCAAGCTCCAGCGGGCCAGGGCCGCCGCCGAGAAGCTCGGGGCCTCCACCGTCGTGGTGCACCCGCCGTTCCGGTGGCAGCGCAACTACGCCAAGGACTTCGTGACCGGGATCTGGCGGATGGCGGAGGAGACGGACGTCCGGTTCGCCGTCGAGAACATGTACCCCTGGCGCTACCGGGACCGCGAGATGCTCGCGTACGCCCCCGACTGGGACGTCACCAACGACGACTACCGGCACTTCACGGTCGACCTCTCGCACACCGCGACCGCCCGCACCGAGGCGCTCGCCATGGTGGACCGGATGGGCGACCGGCTCGCCCACGTCCACCTCGCCGACGGCAAGGGTTCGGCCAAGGACGAGCACCTGGTGCCCGGCCGGGGTGACCAGCCGTGCGCGGAGCTGCTGGAGCGCCTCGCCCGTACGGGCTTCGACGGCCACGTCGTCATCGAGGTCAACACCCGCCGCGCGATGTCCTCCGCCGAACGCGAGGCCGACCTCGCCGAGGCGCTGGCCTTCACCCGCCTCCACCTGGCGACCACGGCCGCCGCCGGCGATCCGCTCCCGAAGATCCACCGCCCGTGACCGAGGCCGCTCCCGCCCCGCGCCGCCGGGGCCGCCCCTCCAGGGAGGCCGCGTCCGGGGGCCCCGACGCCCGTACGCGCATTCTGGAGGCGGCCCGTACGGAGTTCGCCGAGCGCGGCTACGACAGGACGTCGATCCGGGGCATCGCCAAGTCCGCCGGGGTCGACGCCGCCCTCGTCCACCACTACTTCGGTACGAAGGACGAGGTCTTCGCCGCCGCCGTCGAGGTCACCTTCGAACCCGCCCTGGTCGTCCACACCGTTCTCGGCGGTCCGCCGGAGGGCCTGGGGGAGCGGCTGGCGCGCTTCTTCCTCTCCGTGTGGGAGGACCCGGCCACCCGCTCCCCCCTGCTGGCGATCCTGCGCTCCGCGCTGACCCACGAGGCGGCGGCGAAGGTGCTGCGCGAATTCGTCCTGCGCCGGCTGCTGGAGCGGATCGCGGCGGAGCTGGACGTTCCGGACGCGACGTTCCGCGCCGAGCTGGCCGCCTCGCACATGATCGGCATCGCGATGCTCCGGTACGTGATCCGCGCCGAGCCGCTCGCCTCCGCCGACCCGGAGGACATCGTGGCGATGGTCGCCCCCGCGCTCCAGCGATACTTGGGCGAGCGCTGAACCCCGGCGAGGGCCACCCACCCACCGACCATCATGTCCCGCATTTCGGACAGGCTGTCCAGATCTTGGATCCGGGGCGTACGCTCGGAGGCAGTCTTTCCCGCCCGAACGCGCAAGGCAGTCTTCTCTGCCGAAGGAGCGAGCGACGATGCCGCAGCTGAGGTCCCGCACGGTCACCCACGGACGCAACATGGCGGGCGCGCGCGCCCTTATGCGCGCGTCGGGCGTAGCGAGCGCGGACATCGGCAAGCCGATCATCGCGGTCGCCAACTCGTTCACCGAGTTCGTCCCCGGCCACACCCACCTCGCCCCGGTCGGCCGGATCGTCTCCGAGGCGATCCTGGCGGCGGGCGCGGTGCCGCGCGAGTTCAACACCATCGCCGTGGACGACGGCATCGCGATGGGCCACGGCGGCATGCTCTACAGCCTGCCCTCCCGCGACCTCATCGCCGACTCCGTGGAGTACATGGTCGAGGCGCACTGCGCGGACGCGCTGATCTGCATCTCCAACTGCGACAAGATCACCCCGGGCATGCTGATGGCCGCCATGCGCCTCAACATCCCGACCGTCTTCGTCTCCGGCGGCCCGATGGAGGCCGGCAAGGCCACCCTCGTCGACGGCACGGTCCGCAAGCTCGACCTGGTCAACGCGATCAGCGACGCCGTCGACGAGTCCATCTCCGACGAGGACATCCTCCGTATCGAGGAGAACGCCTGCCCCACCTGCGGCAGCTGTTCCGGCATGTTCACCGCCAACTCGATGAACTGCCTGACCGAGGTCCTCGGCCTCTCCCTCCCCGGCAACGGCTCGGTCCTCGCCACGCACACCGCCCGCAGGGCGCTCTACGAGGACGCCGGCCGCACGGTCGTCGAGATCACCAAGCGCTACTACGAGCAGGACGACGAGACGGTCCTGCCGCGCGCGATCGGCACCCGCGCCGCGTTCGACAACGCCATGGCGCTGGACATCGCCATGGGCGGCTCGACCAACACGATCCTGCACCTGCTGGCCGCCGCCGAGGAGGCGGAGCTGGCGTACGACCTCGACGACATCAACGAGGTCTCGCGCCGGGTCCCCTGCCTCTCCAAGGTCGCCCCCAACGTCGCCCCCGGCGGCACGTACTACATGGAGGACGTCCACCGGGCGGGCGGTATCCCCGCCCTCCTCGGCGAGCTCCACCGCGGCGGCCTGCTCAACGAGGACGTGCGCTCGGTGCACTCCGACACCCTCGCCGAGTGGCTGAAGAACTGGGACGTGCGCGGCGGCTCCCCGTCCCCCGAGGCCATCGAGCTGTGGCACGCCGCCCCCGGCTGCGTCCGCTCCGCGACCGCCTTCTCGCAGTCCGAGCGGTGGGACACCCTCGACCTGGACGCGGCGGGCGGCTGCATCCGCGACGTCGAGCACGCGTACTCCAAGGATGGCGGCCTCGCCGTCCTCAAGGGCAACCTCGCCGTGGACGGCTGTGTCGTGAAGACGGCCGGCGTCGACGAGTCGATCTGGACCTTCGAGGGCCCTGCCGTCGTCTGCGAGTCGCAGGACGAGGCCGTCGACAAGATCCTCCGCAAGGAGATCGAGCCGGGCGACGTCGTCGTCATCCGTTACGAGGGCCCGCGCGGCGGCCCCGGCATGCAGGAGATGCTCTACCCCACCTCCTTCCTCAAGGGCCGGGGCCTGGGCAAGGTCTGCGCGCTGGTCACCGACGGCCGCTTCTCCGGCGGTACGTCCGGCCTCTCCATCGGCCACGCCTCGCCCGAGGCGGCCTCCGGCGGCACCATCGCGCTCGTCGAGAACGGCGACCGGATCCGGATCGACATCCCGAACCGCTCCATCGAACTGCTCGTCGACGACGCCGTACTGGCCACCCGCCGCGAGGCGCTGAACGGCGTGTACGCGCCGAAGAACCGCGACCGCAAGGTCTCGGCGGCGCTGCGCGCCTACGCGGCGATGGCGACGAGCGCGGACCGCGGCGCGGTCAGGGACGTCTCGAAGCTGGGCTGACGTAACCGCTCAGGGGCCCGGTCGGCCTCCCCGGAGCCTCTGGGTACCTCCCCGGGGCAGAGCCCCGGGTACCTGACGGCGGAACCGGGCCCTCACCAGGCGCCCGGATCCGCCCCGTCCACCGCGAAGACCGACCCGTCCGGCGCCGTCCCCACGACCGTCCGCCCCGCCGCGACCGGGGCGGGCAGGTCGGACGCGTACGACAGCTTCCCGCCGCTCAGCCGCGCCCGGGTCTGCCCCACCAGCGCACCCCGGCCCGTGTCGACGGCCAGCAGCCGCCCGTCCGCGGCGGAGAAGTACAGGTGCCCGCCCTCCCCGAGCACCGGAGCGGAAGTCCGCCCCACCCCCGTCTCCAGCCGCCACAGCTCGGCCTTCGCACCGCCCGCCGCGGTGTCGACGGCGAGCAGCGACCCGCCCCGCGCCAGCAGATACGCGACGTCCCCGGCCATGACCACCTGCGGCCCGTCCAACGTGAAGGGCAGCGGCACCCGGGCGGACCCGCCGGTCCCGGGCGCGTACCGGACCAGCTCGGCCGTGTCCGAGTTCTCGTCCATCGCCGTCAGCACCAGCTCCCCGGCCCCGGCCGTGCCGACCGGAGTGAGGACCCCGTCCAGCCGTCGCTGCCAGGACGCTTGCCCGCTCGCGGCGTCCACCGCCGTGACCAGGGTCGACGCCCCGGAGGGCGCGTGCTCGAAGGCGTAGGCGAGTCCGGACGCCCCGTCGTACAGGGCGAAGTCGGGCCGGGTGTGCTTCGCCAGCGGCCCCTTCCAGCGGGGCGCCCCGCTCGCACCGTCCAGCGCCGTCACCGTGCCGTCGTCCGCGACGGCCAGCAGGGTGTCGCCCGCCGGGAACGCGCCACCGGGACGGGCGGACAGCGCGGTGTCCCGGACGGCGGTGCCCTTCACCGGATCGAACGCGCGCAGCTTCCCGTCCGGGCCGGCAAAGAGCACGACCCCGCCCGAGACGATCGGAGCGTGGGCGGCCGCCCGCGACGAGGCGGACCGGGCCGACCACAGCACGCGCCCGTCCGCCGGATCGATCCTGGCCGTGCCGGCCCCGGCCGCCGAGCAGTACAGCGCGCCCCCCGCCCCGGCGGTGGAACAGACGGGCGTGGCGCTGCCGGAGGTCCGCAACGCGGTACGCCACGGGGTGACGGCGTCGTCGCCCTCCCCACCCCCGGCGCCCGCGCGTTCCGGCTCCGGGCGGCTCGTGTCCGTACCACCGCCGCCCCACACGGCGTACGCCCCCGCCCCCGCCACCAGCAGGAGCAGCGCCGCCGCCACGAGTCGCCGGGCGCGCGGCAGCCGCCGACGGCGCACCACGGGCGCGGTGCCCACATGGGTGTCCGCCTCCGAACCGTCCCGCTCCCTCGCCGCCGGCACCGCCGCCGCGACCACCGCCCGCCGCCGCTGCGACGGCAGGAACGCGTCGGCCTCGTACGACGGGGGCAGCAGCGCCTCCATCACCTCGCCCGGCGTGGGCCGGTCGGCCGGGTCCTTCGCCAGGCACCGGGCGACCAGCGGCGCGAGGTCCTCCGGCACCCCGCCGAGGTCCGGCTGGTCGTGCACCACCTGGTACGCCACGATGTACGGGCTGTCCGAGTCGAACGGGCCCCGGCCCGTCGCCGCGTGGACGATCACGGCCCCCAGCGCGAACACGTCGACCGGCGGCCCGACCTCGCGCGGCCGCTGGAACTGCTCGGGAGCCATATAGGGCGGCGAGCCGATCAGCTTGCCGGTCTCGGTGCGCAGATCACTGTCGTACGGCCGGGAGATCCCGAAGTCGATGACCTTGGGGCCGCCGTCGGTCAGCAGCACGTTGCTCGGCTTCAGATCGCGGTGCACCACGCCTGCCCGATGGATGTCCCGCAGCGCCTCGGCCAGCCCGGCGGTCAGCCGGCGCAGCTCGGCGGGGGCCATCGGGCCGCTCCGCTTCACCTGCTCGGCGAGCGTGGGCCCGGGAATGTAGAGGGTGGCCATCCAGGGCCGCCCGGCCTCCGGATCGGCGTCGACGACGGGCGCCGTGAACGCCCCGCTCACCCGCCGCGCGGCCGCCACTTCCTGCCGGAACCGCGCCCTGAAATCGGGATCCGCCGCGTACGGCGCGTGCACCACCTTCACCGCTAGCTGCATCCCCGTAGCCGAGCGCGCCAGATGCACGACCCCCATGCCGCCCGAGCCGAGACGGGCCTCAAGACGGTAGGTGCCGGCGTAACTCGGAAACTCCGCTTCCGGATGCGCTCCGGGCTCTCGCAGCGGCGGCATCGCCCACCCCCGTGTGTTCGTGCGCATGCGACGCACGGAGCCTAGTCGATGGTGCGTGCGAGAGGCACGGGGCTTGCTAGCCTGCGCGTCGTACGCGTCGCGCGTACGCGTTTCTCAACGGGGGAGGCCCACATGGGCGTTGAAGAGCACACCGTGGAACCCACGCGGAACGAGGTGGACGGGGCGGAAGGGGCGACGGCCACGGCGGAAGCCGAGGTGACGGTGGAGACCACCGCGACCGGCACCCGCTATCCGATCGCCCCGGGTTACCGGGTGAACGTCCGCACCGGCCCCGGCACCAGCTACCGCATCGTCAGGACCCTGCCGTACGGACAGAAGATCCCGATCTACTGCCAGAAGCCGGGGGAGTGGGTCACCGGCCCGTACGGCACGTCGAACCTCTGGGACAACATCGCCAACGGCCAGTTCGTCGCGGACGCCTACGTCTATACGGGGCGTGACGGCTACATCGCACCGCGCTGCGACTGACGCGTCCGCAGGGGTGACCGGGGGCTACGGGGATAATCGACCCCGTGAGCGAGAACAGCGCAGCCCCCGGCACACCGCCCGCCACGGCCCCGCCGGGTCCGCGGCCCGAGCCCATCCGCTTCTTCGGCACGACGTGGGTCGACCACGACGGCGGTTACGGCCTCCGGCGCGTCGGCGTCGCCGTCGGCTCGCTGGCCGCCGCCGTGGCCGCCTGCTTCCTCCTGCGCTTCGCCTACCAGGGGCTGGAGATCGCGGAGGTCGGGAGTCTCGTCGGGATGCTGGTGATCGCGATGTTCTCCATCTGCAGCGCCATCGCGTTCCGCAAGACCTGGGAGGGCTTCGCCGCCCGCCCGAAGGACCCGGCCCGCGAGGACTCCCTGCGCGGACTGAAGTCGATCGGCTTCATCGGCTCGCTCCTCGCCTACTTCGTCCGCTCGCTCACCGAGGCCCCGGGCGAGAGGCTGCGCCGCACCGAGTACGAGAAGGCCCGCGTCCAGTTCGAGAAGCGCCGCTCGACCCGCACCGGCAACCCGGCGGCCCGCAGGGCCTCCGGCCGCAAGCGGCCGAAGCGCGGCTGAGGGCCGCCCGCCCGACGAACGACCGAGGACTCACCAGCCCGCCGACACCGCGTCGGCGGGCTGAGCCATTCCCTCGTGCCCCCACCCCTTGACGGGCGCCCCGACCGGGCGAAGAATTCATCACATGATGAATTACGAACCCGGGGCAGCGCCCACCGAGCCCCCGGCACACCCACCACCACCGGCGATCGCAGCCCGCGGCCTCACCGTCGTCCGCGGCGGCCGCACCGTCCTGCGCGCCCTCGACTTCACCGTCCGCCCCGGCAGCATCACCGGCCTCCTCGGCCCCTCGGGCTGCGGCAAGACCACCCTCATGCGCACCGTGGTCGGCACCCAGGCCAGGGCCACCGGCGCCCTCGACGTCCTCGGCCGCCCCGCGGGCGACCCCGCACTCCGCAGCCGCGTCGGATACGTCACCCAGGCGCCCTCCGTCTACACCGACCTCACCGTCCGGCAGAACCTCGACTACTTCGCCGCCGTCCTGCACCCCGGCCGCGCCCACCGCGCCGCCCGCCGCGACGCCGTCACCCGCGCCATCGGGGACGTCGACCTCACCAGCCACGCCGACGCCCTCGCCGGGGCGCTCTCCGGCGGCCAGCGCAGCCGCGTCTCGCTGGCCGTCGCCCTCCTCGGCACCCCGGAGCTGCTGGTCCTGGACGAACCGACCGTCGGGCTCGACCCCGTACTCCGCCGCGACCTCTGGGACCTCTTCCACCGTCTGGCCGCCGACCGCTCCACCGCACTCCTCATCTCCTCCCACGTCATGGACGAGGCCGAGCGCTGCCACCGACTCCTGCTGATGCGGGACGGCCGGATCCTCGCCGAGGACACCCCCGACGCACTGCGCCGCCGCACCGGCACGGAGACCGTCGAGGACGCGTTCCTCCACCTGGTCGACGAGCACCCGGCCGACGTGGCCACGCCCCCCACCCAGGAGGCCTCCCGATGACGGCCACCGCCCCGCCCCCGACCGAGGGCGCTCCCGCCCGCCCGCTCACCCCGTCCCGCACGACCGCCACCGCCGGCCGCGTCCTGCGCCAGCTGACCCACGACCCCCGCACGATCGCGCTCCTCGTGATCGTCCCGGTCCTGCTGATCACCCTGCTCCGTTACGTCTTCGACGGCGCGGCCGGGACCTTCGACGCGACCGGGGCCTCCCTCCTCGGCATCTTCCCGCTGATCACGATGTTCCTGGTGACCTCGATCGCCACCCTGCGCGAACGCACCTCGGGCACCCTGGAGCGCCTCCTCGCCCTCCCGCTCGGCAAGGGCGACCTGATCGCGGGCTACGCCCTCGCGTTCGGCGCGGTCGCGGTTCTCCAGTCGGCGCTCGCCACGGCCGTCTCCATCTGGCTGCTCGGCCTGGACGTCACCGGCTCGCCCTGGCTGCTGCTCCTGGTCGCCCTGCTCGACGCCCTGCTCGGCACCGCGCTCGGCCTGTTCGTCTCCGCGTTCGCCGCGTCCGAGTTCCAGGCGGTCCAGTTCATGCCGGCGGTGATCTTCCCCCAGCTCCTGCTGTGCGGCCTGTTCACCCCGCGCGAGGCGATGCACCCCGTCCTGGAGGCGATCTCGAACGTCCTGCCCATGTCGTACGCGGTCGACGGCATGAACCAGGTCCTCCACCACCCCGACATCACCGGCGACTTCGTCCGCGACATCGCCGTGGTCGCGGGCAGCGCCCTCCTGGTCCTCTGCCTCGGCGCGATCACGCTCCGCCGCCGTACGCCGTGAGAACCCCGATGCGAGGATGACGGAGGGAAGACGGCCCGAACCAGACCACAGAGCACCGCACAGAGCACAGCCCAGCACCGCCCGGAGGGTGAACGCATGACCCAGACAGTCGCAGTCCTCGGCACCGGCAAGATCGGCGAGGCCCTGCTCAGCGGGATGATCCGAGCGGGCTGGCGGCCGGCCGACCTCCTGGTGACCACCCGCCGCGGCGACCGTGCCCAGGAACTGCACACGCGGTACGGGGTCGACTCCGTCACCAACGCGGAGGCGGCCAAGAACGCCGACATCCTCATCCTCGCGGTCAAGCCGCAGGACATGGGCAAGCTCCTGGACGAACTCGCACCGCACGTCACCGCCGACCGTCTGGTCATCAGCGCCGCGGCCGGCATCACCACCGCGTTCATCGAGGACCGGCTCACCCCGGACACCCCGGTCGTCAGGGTCATGCCCAACACCCCGGTCCTCGTCGACGAGGGCATGTCCGTCATCTCGGCCGGCAGCCACGCCACCGGCGCGCACCTCGCCACCGCCGAGGAGATCTTCGGCGGCGTCGGCAAGACCCTGCGCGTCCCGGAGTCCCAGCAGGACGCGGCGACCGCCCTTTCCGGCTCCGGTCCCGCGTACTTCTACTTCCTGGTCGAGGCCATGACCGACGCGGGCATCCTGCTCGGCCTGCCCCGCGCCCAGGCCCACGACCTCATCGTCCAGGCAGCGATCGGTGCGGCCGTGATGCTCCGGGACAGCGGCGAACACCCGGTCAAGCTCCGCGAAGCCGTCACCAGCCCGGCCGGCACGACCATCAGCGCCATCCGTGAACTGGAGAACCACGGGGTGCGCGCGGCCCTCATCGCCGCCCTGGAGGCGGCCCGCGACCGCAGCCGCGAACTGGCCTCCGGCAACGGCTGACGACCAGGTCAGGCCCACCGCCCGCCCCCGGCCACCCGCACCACCGGCCGGGGGTTGACACACTCCGGACACCTCCGTAGTGTGCTCCGAGTTGTCCGACGTGAGCGCCGGCCTCGGTCGGTCCCCGGACAACCATTCCGTAGTGACCACGACAGGACGCGACCTCGTGTCGCATGCTTTTTCGTGTGCCTGCGCGAAATGAGGAATCCGCGTTCGAAGGAACGCACCCCGATTAGCGTCGGGGGGCAGGAATCCGCTAAAGTCTCACTCGTCGGAACGGCCCAACAACCGGGAAGACAAGCCCCGCTGACCGGGAATCAGGCCCGAAAGGATCTGATAGAGTCGGACTCGCCGAAAGGGGAAACGCGAAAGCGAAGAACCGGAAGGCGAAGCAGGAAATGCGAGACCCGCTTCGACCGGGAATCGGACGCGAAAGAGT
>NZ_NTGZ01000205.1 GCF_002551245.1 Streptomyces sp. rh34 | reverse complement strand
GACCCGCTGTGCGCGGGCAGCGCGCCGACCGTCCGGCGAGCCGCCGCGAGGGTCCCGGCGGTCGCGGTGAACCGGGCGCCGGGACGCACCTCGCCCGTCCACAGCCACTCGGCGACCTCCTCGTAGCCGTAGCGCGCGGCCAGCTCCGTCGCGTCGACCCCGCGGAAGAAGCAGCGGTCGCCCTCGATGAGCGTGATGCCGGTGCGGAAGGCCAGGTCGCCCCCGGCCGGGGAAGCGTCCCGGCGCCCCGAGCGCCGGGCCAGTGCCCGGACCTCGTCGGCGTCGAACGTGCTGCCCCGCCCCCCGGCGGCCCGCGCGCTGCTCAGCTGGCCCCGGCTGACGTAGGCGTACACCGTCTCGGGTTTCACGCCCAGCAGTTCGGCGGCCTCCCGGGTGGTGAGCCGGGGCGCCCCCTGCTCGTCGGGCGCTGGTTGATCCGTCATGCCGACCACCGTATCCATCCTGAATCCATGAGGAAGGCCAAGGATCCCACTCCATATATTGATTCAATCAATATTGACAGAATTAAAGTCAAGCATAGACAGTCGAATCAATGTTCCGAGCGTCGAAAAGAGAAGAGCCATGACCACCACCCCTGCCGTCCCCCGTGGCCTCGCCGGCGTCGTCGTCACCGACACCGCCCTCGGCGACGTACGCGGCCGCGAGGGCTTCTACCACTACCGCCAGTACTCGGCGATCGAGCTGGCGCGGACCCGCGGCTTCGAGGACGTCTGGTATCTGATGGTCCACGGAGAACTGCCGGACCGGGCCGCCGCCGCCGACTTCGCCGCCCGCACGGCCGCCCTGCGCACCCTGCCCGCCGAGGTGCGCGAGGCGCTGCCCGCCATCGCCCGTGCCGGCGCCGTCTCGGGCCCTCTCGCCGGACTGCGCACGGCGCTGTCCCTGCTCGGAGCCTCGGCCGGATTCCGCCCGGTGTACGACATCGGGGCCGAGCGGAGGCGGGAGGACGCGCTCGCCGCCTGCGCGGCCGTCCCCACGATCCTCACCGCCCTCCATCGCCTGGGCCAGGGACTCTCGCCGGTCGAGCCCCGCGAGGACCTGCCGCACGCCGCGAACTACCTGTACATGCTGACCGGCACGGAGCCGGAGCCGGAGCACGCCAGGGCCGTCGAGCAGTACCTCATCTCGACCGTCGACCACGGCTTCAACGCCTCCACCTTCACCGCCCGGGTCGTCGCCTCCACCGGAGCCGACCTGGCCGCCTGCCTGGTCGCGGCGGTCGGCGCGCTCTCCGGACCGCTGCACGGCGGAGCCCCCAGCCGGGCCCTGGACACCCTGGACGCCATCGGCACCCCGGACCGCATCGACGGCTGGATCCGCGAGCAGGTCCTCTCCGGCCACCGCATCATGGGCTTCGGCCACCCCGTCTACCGCACCGAGGACCCGCGCTCCCGGATGCTCAAGTCCCTCGCACAGGGCTTCGGCGGACCGCTCGTCGACTTCGCCGTGGAGGTGGAACGCCAGGTCGAGGCCATCCTCGCCGAGCTCAAGCCGGGCCGGGAACTGCACACCAATGTGGAGTTCTACGCCGGGGTGGTCATGGAGCTGTGCGGGCTGCCGCGTGCGATGTTCACCCCCACCTTCTGTGCGGCACGGGTGATCGGCTGGAGCGCCAATATCCTGGAGCAGGCGGAGGACTCGAAGATCATCCGCCCGGCGGCCCGCTACGTCGGCGCACCCCCGCCGCAGCCGGTCCCGGCACTCTGACAACGCCCCCAGGAAGGCCCCCGTTGACCCCGCCCCGTACCCCGCAGATTCCGGTCGTCGTCCTGGCGGGCTTCCTCGGCTCCGGTAAGACCACACTCCTGAACCATCTGCTCCGCAACCGTGCGGACACCCGTATCGGCGTGATCGTCAACGACTTCGGGGCCATCGAGATCGACGCCATGACCGTTTCGGGGCAGGTCGGATCGACGGTCTCGCTGGGCAACGGCTGCCTGTGCTGCGCCGTCGACGCGAGCGAACTCGACACCTTCCTGGAGACGCTGACCCGGCCGTCCACCCGGCTGGACGTGATCGTCATCGAGGCGAGCGGGCTGGCCGAACCCCAGGAACTCGTCCGCATGCTGCTGGCCAGCGACAACCCGCACATCCTGTACGGGGGCCTCGTCGAGGTCGTCGACGCGGCGGAATTCGACCGCACCCGTCAGCGGCACCCCGAGATCGACCGCCATCTCGCCGTCGCCGACCTCGTCGTCCTGAACAAGACCGACCGGGTGGGGGAGGCCGAACGGGAGCGGCTGCGAGCGACGGTCGCGGAGCTGAGCGGCCCGGCCGCAGTGATCTCCGCCGCGCACGGCCGGATCGACCCCGAGCTCCTCTTCGACCCGGCCCTGCGGCCGGACCACGAGGACGCGGTCCGCCAGCTCACCTTCGAGGACCTGCTGCGGGAGGAGGCGGGCGAGGGGCATGAGGGGCACGGCGATCACCTCCACGCCTCGTACGAGAGCGTCGACTTCACCTCGGACGTGCCCATGGACCCACGTCGCTTCATGGAGTTCCTCGACTCCCGGCCCGACGGGCTCTACCGGATCAAGGGGTTCGCGGACTTCGGCGCGGGGGACCGGGACAACACGTACGCGCT
Organism: Streptomyces sp. rh34; assembly: GCF_002551245.1. Classification (GTDB taxonomy): domain Bacteria; phylum Actinomycetota; class Actinomycetes; order Streptomycetales; family Streptomycetaceae; genus Streptomyces. The sequence goes on along the minus strand of NZ_NTGZ01000205.1, from coordinate 10,348 downwards.
GCACGCGGTGGGCCGCTTCCTGCGCTTCGCCCCCCGCCCGTGGGCGCGCGGCGAACAGCGGCTCACCCAGCTCGTCATGATCGGCGCGGGCATCGACGCCGAAGCGCTGCTGGCCCGGCTCACCGGCTGCCGCGCGGACGAACCCGAGCGTGCGGACGCCGCTGACATCGAGCGCGCCATGTGGGGCGTGCTCCGCTACGTACAACAGGAGACGGACCCCGTGGACGTACGGGAAGCGGCCATGGAGGCGTGACGCCCCCGGCCGCTCCCCGCCGTACGGGGAGGGCCCCGCCTACAGCGGCGGTCCCGCGATCACGGCCACCGTCTCCAGCAGCGGCGTGCCCGAGCCGTCCCGCCTCGGGTCCGGCTCCGGCAGCTTCGCCGGGGTGCCGTTCTTCTGCGCGGCCCGTGCCGGGGTGGGGCCCGCCCACGCGAACACCAGAACGTCCTCGCCCTTCAGGAACCGCTGGCAGCGCACTCCGCCGGTCGCCCGGCCCTTGCGCGGATACTGGTCGAACGGGGTGAGCTTGGACGTCATCACCGAGTCGTCCAGCGTGCCGTGGGAGCCTGCCACCGTGAACACGATCGCCTCGGCCGCCGGATCCACCGCCGTGAACGACAGCACCTCGGCCCCGGCCGCCAGCTTGACGCCCGCCATGCCTCCGGCGGCTCGCCCCTGCGGACGTACCGACGCCGCCGGGTAGCGGAGCAACTGGGCGTCCGAGGTGATGAACACCAGGTCCTCATCGCCCGTGCGCAGCTCGGTCGCGCCCACGATGCGGTCACCGTCCTTGAGGGAGATGACCTCCAACTCGTCCTTGTTGGGCGGGTAGTCCGGCACGACGCGTTTCACCACGCCCTGGAGGGTGCCGATCGCGAGGCCCGGCGAGGACTCCTCCAGGGTGGTCAGGCAGATCAGCTCCTCGTCCGCCTCCAGGCTGAGGAACTCGGAGATCTGCGCCCCGCCCGAGAGATTCGGCTCCGCGTGCGTGTCCGGCAACTGCGGCAGATCGATCACCGAGAGCCGCAGCATCCGGCCCGTGGAGGTCACCGCCCCGACGTCACCGCGCGCCGTCGCCGCCACCGCCGACACGATCACGTCGTGCTTGGTCCGACGGGCGTCCTCGGAGATCTCGACCGGCTCCGCGTTCGCCGTGCGGGCCAGCAGGCCCGTCGAGGAGAGCAGCACCCGGCACGGGTCGTCCGCCACCTCCAGCGGCACGGACGCGATCTGCGCACCGGCCGACTCCAGCAGCACCGTGCGCCGGTCCGTGCCGAACTTCTTCGCCACGGCGGCCAGCTCCGAGGAGACCAGCTTGCGCAGCTCCGCGTCCGACTCCAGGATCGCGGTCAGCGCGTCGATCTCGCCGGTGAGCTTGTCCCGCTCGCTCTCCAGCTCGATCCGGTCGAAACGGGTGAGCCGGCGCAGCGGGGTGTCCAGGATGTACTGCGTCTGGATCTCGCTCAGCGAGAAGTGCGCCATCAGGCGCTCCTTCGCCTGCGAGGAGTTGTCGCTGTCCCGGATGATCCGGATGACCTCGTCGATGTCGAGCAGGGCGACGATCAGGCCCTCGACCAGGTGCAGCCGGTCGCGGCGCTTGGTGCGGCGGAACTCGCTGCGCCGGCGCACCACCTCGAAGCGGTGGTCCAGATAGACCTCCAGCAGCTCCTTGAGGCCCAGGGTGAGCGGCTGGCCGTCGACCAGCGCCACGTTGTTGATGCCGAAGGACTCCTCCATCGGCGTCAGCTTGTAGAGCTGCTCCAGCACCGCTTCCGGCACGAAGCCGTTCTTCACCTCGATGACCAGACGCAGTCCGTGCGCCCGGTCGGTGAGGTCCTTGACGTCGGCGATGCCCTGGAGCTTCTTCGCCGAGACCAGGTCCTTGATCTTGGCGATCACCTTCTCCGGGCCGACGGTGAAGGGCAGTTCGGTGACGACGAGGCCCTTGCGGCGGGCCGTCACGTTCTCCACGGCGACGGTGGCACGGATCTTGAACGTGCCGCGGCCCGCCGTGTACGCGTCCTTGATGCCGCCCAGCCCGACGATGCGGCCGCCGGTCGGCAGGTCGGGTCCCGGGACGAAGCGCATCAGCGTCTCGACATCGGCGCCCGGGTGCTTGATCAGGTGCCGGGCGGCGGCAATGACCTCGCCCAGGTTGTGCGGAGGCATGTTGGTGGCCATGCCCACGGCGATTCCGGACACCCCGTTGACCAGAAGGTTGGGATAGGCCGCAGGGAGGACGACCGGCTCGCGCTCCTGGCCGTCGTAGTTCGACTGGAAATCGACGGTGTCCTCGTCGATCGCCTCGGTCATCAACGACGTGGCGTCGGCCATCCGGCACTCGGTGTACCGCATGGCGGCCGGCGGGTCGTCGTTGCCGAGGGAACCGAAGTTGCCATGGCCGTCGACCAGGGGAAGGCGCATCGAGAACGGCTGCGCCATACGCACCAGGGCGTCGTAGATCGAGGCGTCGCCGTGCGGGTGCAGCTTGCCCATCACCTCGCCGACGACGCGGGCGCACTTCACATAGCCGCGGTCGGGGCGCAGCCCCATCTCGTTCATCTGGGACACGATGCGGCGGTGCACCGGCTTCATGCCGTCGCGGGCGTCGGGCAGGGCCCTGGAGTAGATCACCGAGTACGCGTACTCGAGGAAGGAGCCCTGCATTTCGTCGACGACGTCGATGTCGAGGATCTTCTCCTCGAAGTCGTCCGGCGGCGGCGGGGTCTTCGTGCTACGGCGGGCCATCGCGGCTGCGACTCCTTCACAGATTCTGTTCGGACAACCTGAGCTTGTTCGGTACAACACGAGCTACTGACGCGGTCCATTGTGGACCGCCGGACTGACAACGCCGACCTCGACCCGTCCGAAGCGGGCCGAGGGGGCCCGCCCGGACAGCGTCCGCGACACCATCGACGGAAACATCCGAGGAACGGGAACTTCGCCAGGTGCCGGTGCGCTTGCTTAGAGTGGCAGGTCTGGCAGGAAGTCCAGTATCGCGATCGAAGGGACGTACATGCCCATGGGTCACACGGCCACCGCACAGGCCGGCTCCGGCGGCTTGACAGCGACCGAGCACCGCCTGGCCAACGGCCTGCGTGTGGTGCTCTCCGAGGACCATCTGACCCCGGTCGCCGCGGTCTGCCTCTGGTACGACGTCGGCTCGCGCCACGAGGTCAAGGGACGCACCGGTCTGGCTCACCTTTTCGAGCACCTGATGTTCCAGGGCTCGGGCCAGGTCAAGGGGAACGGTCACTTCGAGCTCATCCAGGGGGCCGGCGGCTCGCTCAACGGGACGACCAGCTTCGAGCGGACCAACTACTTCGAGACCATGCCCACCCACCAGGTGGAGCTGGCGCTCTGGCTCGAAGCCGACCGGATGGGCTCCCTCCTCGCCGCGCTCGACGAGGAGTCCATGGAGAACCAGCGCGACGTCGTCAAGAACGAACGCCGCCAGCGTTATGACAACGTGCCCTACGGCACCGCGTTCGAGAAGCTGACCGCCCTCTCCTACCCCGAGGGCCATCCGTACCACCACACCCCGATCGGCTCCATGGCCGACCTGGACGCGGCCACGCTGGAGGACGCCCGCGCGTTCTTCCGTACGTACTACGCGCCCAACAACGCGGTGATCTCGGTCGTCGGCGACATCGACCCCGAGCAGACGCTCGCCTGGATCGAGAAGTACTTCGGCTCCATCCCCTCCCACGACGGCAAGCAGCCGCCGCGCGACGGGACGCTCCCCGGCATCATCGGCGAGCAGCTGCGCGAAGTGGTCCACGAGGAGGTCCCGGCGCGCGCGCTGATGGCCGCCTACCGGCTGCCCCACGACGGCACCCGCGCGTGTGACGCCGCCGACCTGGCGCTCACCGTGCTGGGCGGCGGCGAGTCCTCCCGGCTCCACAACCGCCTGGTCCGCCGCGACCGTACGGCGGTGGCGGCCGGTTTCGGGCTGCTGCGGCTCGCCGGCGCGCCCTCGCTGGGCTGGCTGGACGTGAAGACGTCCGGCGGTGTCGAGGTGGAGACGATCGAGGCCGCGGTCGACGAGGAGCTCGCCCGGTTCGCCGCCGAGGGGCCCACCCCCGAGGAAATGGAGCGGGCCCAGGCGCAGTTGGAGCGCGAGTGGCTGGACCGGCTGGGCACGGTCGCCGGCCGCGCCGACGAACTGTGCCGCTACGCGGTCCTGTTCGGTGACCCGCAGCTCGCCCTGAGCGCCGTGGGCCGCGTCCTGGACGTCACCGCGGAGGAGGTGCGCGCGGCGGCCGAGGCCGCCCTGCGGCCCGACAACCGGGCGGTGCTGGTGTACGAGCCCATCGAGCCGGCCGACGAGGCCGACGGGTCCGACGAGGGCGCGGCAGGCACCGAGGGCACCGACGCGCACGAGGGGGCGGACAAGTGAGCGACGCCGCCGTGACTGGAGTAGCCATGGAGTACCACCCGCAGCCCACGCCCGGCACGGCCCGTCCCTGGGCCTTCCCGGCGCCCGAGCGCGGCGCCCTGCCCAACGGGCTGACCGTGCTGCGCTGCCACCGCCCCGGCCAGCAGGTCGTCGCGGTGGAGATCTTCCTGGACGCGCCGCTGGAGGCGGAGCCCGAGGGACTGGACGGCGTGGCCACGATCATGTCGCGGGCGCTCTCCGAGGGCACCGACAAGCACAGCGCCGAGGAGTTCGCCGCCGAGCTGGAGCGCTGCGGCGCCACGCTCGACGCGCACGCCGACCACCCCGGCGTCCGGGTGTCCCTGGAGGTTCCGGCCTCCCGGCTGGCCAAGGCCCTCGGGCTGGTCGCCGAGGCGCTGCGGGCCCCGGCCTTCGACCGCAGCGAGATCGAGCGCCTCGTCGGTAACCGCCTCGACGAGATCCCGCACGAGCAGGCCAACCCGTCCCGGCGTGCCGCCAAGCAGCTCTCCAAGGAGCTGTTCCCGGCCACCGCCCGGATGTCCCGCCCGCGCCTGGGCACCGAGGAGACGGTCCGGCGGATCGACGAGACCGCCGTGCGCGCGTTCTTCGACGCCCACGTCCGTCCGTCCACCGCGACGGCCGTGATCGTCGGTGACCTGACCGGCATCGACCTGGACGCGCTGCTGGCGGAGACCCTCGGCGACTGGTCGGGCAACGCCGGCCAGGCCCGTCCGGTGCCGCCCATCACCGCGGACGACACCGGCCGCGTGGTCATCGTGGACCGGCCCGGCGCGGTCCAGACCCAGCTGTTGATCGGCCGCATCGGCGCCGACCGGCACGAGCGCGTCTGGCCCGCCCAGGTGCTCGGCACGTACTGCCTGGGCGGCACCCTGACCTCCCGGCTGGACCGGGTGCTGCGCGAGGAGAAGGGCTACACCTACGGGGTGCGCGCCTTCGCCCAGGTGCTGCGTTCGAGCGGCCCCGACTCGGGCGGCGCGGCCATGCTCGCGATCAGCGGCTCGGTGGACACGGAGTCCACCGGACCGGCGCTGGACGACCTCTGGAAGGTCCTGCGGACGCTGGCGGCCGAGGGGCTGACCGACGCCGAGCGCGAGACGGCCGTGCAGAACCTGGTGGGCGTCGCCCCGCTGAAGTTCGAGACCGCCGCCTCCGTCGCGAGCACGCTGGCCGACCAGGTCGAGCAACACCTCCCCGACGACTACCAGGCCCACCTCTACGCCCGGCTCGCCGAGACGGGCACCGTGGAGGCGACCGCCGCCGTGGTCAGCGCCTTCCCGGTCGACCGGCTGGTCACGGTCCTCGTGGGGGACGCCGCGCGGATCGAGGAGCCGGTGAAGGCCCTCGGTATCGGAGAGGTGTCCGTCGTCACCGGCTGAGGCCCCCGTGGCACACCGCTGCGAACAGGACCCCGACGAGCGGAAGTTTGTCGGGGTCCTCGCCTTTTTGCTCCCTTTGTTCGTTCTATCCCATTTGGTGGGGATGCGACCAGTCTGCCCTGTGGGATGTGCGACAAATCCCCTGGCCCGTTTGGCGATGGGAAGTCGCCCCGCCTAGCGTCGGCTCGGCTGTCCGTCACCCGTATGCCGCAGCCGCGGCGCCGGGCAGTCATCGCCGAGTCCCCGTCAGGCGCGAGCCTGGGGAGCCGGGGACCCACGCAGTCCCTGGGGTGAATCGGAGGCCCGTGCCGCGAAACCGGCGCGGGGATCCGTAGGAGACCTTCCTGCTCCGAACCCGTCAGCTAACCCGGTAGGCGAGAAGGAAGGAAAGGATCAGCCCCTCCATGGCGTTCACCCGTGCCACCGGGAAGCACCGTGCCCCGAGCCGCCTCACGCGCCGGAGCGCCCAGGCCGTCGGCATCGCGGCTCTGGCCACCGCCGGAGTCCTCGGCTCGCCGGCCTCCCCGGCCCTCGCCGCGGACACCGAGGTCGCCGACACCGGCCTCACCCAGACCGTCGCGCTCGACGCCACCCTCGCCGACCAGATCGACGCGCAGGCCCACGCCCAGAAGCAGCAGGCCGACGCGATCGCGAAGGCGAAGGCCGAAGCCGCCGCGGAAGCCCGCGCCAAGGCCGCCAAGGCCAAGGCGAAGGCGGAGGCCCGGCGCAAGGCCGAGGCCCGCGCCGAGGAGGTCCGCGAGGAGAAGGCCCGTGCCGCCCGCGCCGCCGAACGCGCCCGGTTGAACGCCTTCCACCTCCCGATCGCCGGCTCCCACGTCACCACCGGCTACAACACCGGCGGTTCGCTCTGGTCCTCCGGCAGCCACTCCGGCGTGGACTTCCGGGCCGCCTCCGGCAGCTCCGTCGTGGCGGTCGGCGCCGGCACGGTCGTGGAGGCCGGCTGGGGAGGCGCGTACGGCAACAACATCGTGCTCCGGATGACTGACGGCACGTACACCCAGTACGGCCACCTCTCCTCGATCGGCGTCTCCGTCGGCCAGAGCGTCTCCTCCGGCCAGCAGATCGGCCTCTCCGGCTCCACCGGCAACTCCACCGGCCCGCACCTGCACTTCGAGGCCCGCACCAGCCCCGACTACGGCTCCGACATGGACCCCGTCGGCTACCTGCGCTCCCACGGTCTGAATGTCTGACCCGCCCCGCGTGATCCCGCCCGAAGGCCCCGGCGCCCGCCGGGGCCTTCGGCGATTTTGGACCGAGGATATCCATGGATTCCGGTCTGCCATCGGAAATTCCGGCAGACTGCAATAGAGTCACGGAACAGGCGTCGGGCGGCCGCGTTTCGCGGGGATCAAGGCGGAGGTTCGGACATGCGCATTCCCGCGCATTCGGTATGCACGGCAATTCGTGACGACATCGTCTCCGGTGTCCACGAGCGCGGCAGCCGCCTCACCGAGGAGTTGCTGGCCCGCCGCTACGGGGTTTCCCGCGTCCCGGTCCGCGAGGCCCTGCGCACACTGGAGTCCGAGGGCTTCGTGGTCACCCGCAGGCATGCCGGCGCCTGTGTCGCCGAGCCCACCGCGCAGGAGGCGGCCGACCTCCTGGAGGTGCGGATGCTCCTGGAGCCCCTGGGTGCGGCGCGCGCCGCCCAACGCCGCACGGAAGCCCACCTGAAGGTGCTCCGGGGGCTGGTCAGGCTGGGCCAGGAGCGGGCCCGCCGGGACGAGGAGGAGGACCTGTGCTCGCTGGGCGGCTGGTTCCACGAGACCCTCGCCCAGGCCTCCGGCAGCCCCGGACTCATCGCGCTGCTCACCCAGCTCCGCCACAAGATCGCCTGGATGTACGCGGTCGAGCAGCCGGCCCGCCCGGTCGACTCCTGGGCCGAGCGCGGCGCGATCGTGGACGCGGTGGCGCGCGGCGACGCGGCGCGGGCGAGGGCACTGACCGCCCGGCACGCGGAACGCGCCACCGGGGTCCACCGGCTGCGCCACCCGTACCCGCCGGGGCGGCGCACCGCGCCCGTTCCCCGTGTGAGCACTTCGCAACATGACGTCAACACCGCGAGCGTTCGCCATTAACAAAAGAGCCGTATACAGAGAGAAGTATTGCGAGGTGTTGTCTGCGCTGCCCGAATCATCGATGCACGGATCTTTCCCGTTATCGTTGTTCGGCTCTTTCCCGAAAGCGAAAGAGCCGCGATCCCTCAAAGGGTTCACGGCTCTCGCACCTGTCGCATCCGGCCGGGCCGGTTCGCGTGGCTCAGACGGTCTCGGGGAGTTCTTCCAGGCCCTCGGCGACCAGCTTCGCGAGCCGGTCCAGAGCGGCCTCCGCGTCGTCCGCGTCGGACGCGAGCACGATCTCCTCGCCGCCCTGCGCGCCCAGACCGAGCACGGCGAGCATGGAGGCGGCGTTCACCGGATTGCCGTCGGCCTTGGCGATCGTCACGGGGACGCCGGAAGCCGTGGCGGCACGGACGAAGATGGAAGCGGGGCGGGCGTGCAGGCCCTCGGCCCAACCGACGTTTACGCGGCGCTCAGCCATGGTTCTGCCCTTCACATATCAACGGTTGTCTAGACCAGTCTCTCATGCAGTGCGTGGTGCTGTGCCCGGCCTCCTGTCCGGCCCTGTACTCCGGTGGCCCGGGTCCGGGCCACCTCAGACTGCCCGGGCGCCGATCTCTCCGCGACCGGGGTCCCCGCCGTAGGCTTTGCCCATGGAGCCCACGCCGGAGCAGAGTCCGCATCACGCGTACCCCGACCACTGGGAAGCGGACGTGGTGCTCCGCGACGGAGGCACCGCGCGCATCAGGCCGATCACGACGGACGACGCCGAGCGACTGGTCAGCTTCTACGAGCAGGTGTCCGACGAGTCGAAGTACTACCGGTTCTTCGCCCCGTATCCGCGGCTATCCGACCGGGACGTGCACCGCTTCACCCATCACGACTACGTCGACCGGGTGGGACTGGCCGTCACTATCGGCGGCGAGTTCATCGGAACGGTCCGCTACGACCGCATCAACGACCAGGGCCGCCCCGCCTCCGCCCCCGCCGACGAGGCCGAGGTCGCCTTCCTCGTCCAGGACGCCCACCAGGGCCGCGGCGTCGCCTCGGCGCTCCTCGAACATATCGCCGCGGTCGCCCGCGAGCGCGGCATCCGGCGCTTCGCCGCCGAGGTGCTTCCCGCCAACAACAAAATGATCAAGGTGTTCCGGGACGGCGGCTACACGCAGCGCCGCAGCTTCGAGGACGGCTCCGTCCACCTCACCCTCGACCTCGAACCCACCGAGAAGTCCCTCGCCGTCCAGCGCGGCCGCGAACAGCGCGCCGAGGCCCGCTCCGTGCAGCGCCTGCTCGCCCCCGGCTCCGTCGCGGTCATCGGCACCGGCCGCACCCCCGGCGGAGTGGGCCGCACCGTCCTGCGCAACCTCCTCGCCTCCGGCTACACCGGCCGTACGTACGCGGTGAACCGCGCCTTCGACGAGGGCATGCCCACCCTCGACGGCGTCCCCGCCCACCGCTCGCTCGGCGAGATCGACGAGCAGGTCGACCTCGCGGTCATCGCCGTCCCCGCCCACCGGGTCCCCGAGGCCGTCGCCGACTGCGGCGAGCACGGAGTCCAGGGCCTGGTCGTCCTCTCCGCCGGATACGCCGAGCGGGGCGCCGACGGCCGCGAACTCCAGCGCGAGCTGGTCCGCCAGGCCCGCTCGTACGGCATGCGGATCATCGGCCCGAACGCCTTCGGCGTCATCAACACCGCCGAGTCCGTCCGGCTGAACGCCTCGCTCGCCCCCGAGTCGCCCGCCCGCGGCCGGATCGGCCTGTTCACCCAGTCCGGCGCGATCGGCATCGCCCTGCTCTCCGGCCTCCACCGGCGCGGCGCGGGCCTGTCCTCGTTCATCTCGGCGGGCAACCGGGCCGACGTCTCCGGCAACGACTTCCTCCAGTACTCCTTCGAGGACCCGGACACCGACGTCGCCCTCCTCTACCTCGAATCGCTCGGCAACCCGCGCAAGTTCACCCGCCTCGCCCGCCGCACCGCCGCCGTGAAGCCCGTCGTCGTGGTGAAGGGCGCCCGGCACAGCGGCTCCACCCCGCCCGGCCACGCCGTCCCGGTCAGCCGCATCCCCGACGCCACGGTCTCCGCGCTGATGCGCCAGGCCGGTGTCATCCGGGTCGACACGGTGACCGAGATGGTCGACGCCGGACTCCTGCTGGCGGGCCAGCCGCTCCCGGCCGGCCCCCGGGTCGCGATCCTCGGCAACTCCGAGTCCCTCGGCCTCCTGACGTACGACGCCTGCCTCGCCGAGGGGCTGCGCCCGCGCCCGCCGATCGACCTCACCACCGCCGCCTCCCCGCAGGACTTCCGGGGCGCGCTGGCCGAGGCGCTGGCGGACGGGACCTGCGATTCCGTGATCGTCACCGCCATCCCGTGGGTGGGGGAGAACGGGGAGGCCGAGACCGGTGACGGCCACGTGCTCGCCGCCGCCCTGCACAAGGCCGTGGCCGGGCCTGTCTCTTATACACATCTCTGAGC
>NZ_NTGZ01000204.1 GCF_002551245.1 Streptomyces sp. rh34 | reverse complement strand
AGATGTGTATAAGAGACAGCCGTAGCCCTGCCCGTGGCCCGGCCCGAGCGGCGGCCCGAGCGGCGGCCCGCCCTGCGGATCGGCGCCGTCCGAGGCATACGGGTTGCCGGGCACGGGCTGCTGCGGCGGGCCCGGGGCGTACCAGGGCTGCTGCGGGTCGGGCATGGTCTTCCCCCTGAGACGTGCCACTCGGCCCGAAGACCTCTCCTCGGGCACAGGTCACTGGTGGTGGACGCACCGCACACCGATCCAGTTCCCGCCGCAAGGCCCCCGGGTACCGCGACGGATCACGCCACGTCACCGGACCGGACCGCCGCTTCCCAGGGCGGGACCGCCCGCCCGGTCCTCAGCCCTGCCGCGCGGCGTACTCCCGCGCCGTGCGCAGCGCCTCGGGGTGCAGCGCCTCCCCGGCGGCCAGCAGCGCGGGCAACAGGGTGCGTTCGGTCGTCACCGCCCGGAACTGCAGGGCGGCCGTGACCTCGTGGTCCGGCCGGTGCACGATCTCGATGGGGTCCCCGGCACGGACGGTGCCCGGTTCGATCACCCGCAGGTACGCGCCGGTGGCGGCCCGCCGGGTGAACCGCCGGACCCATCCCCGCTCCCCGAGGTGGTGGGCGAAGGTCCGGCACGGGATGCGGCCCGAGGTCACCTCCAGGACGAGGTCCGCCCCCACCCGCCAGCGCTCGCCGATCCGCGCGCCGCTGACGTCCAGACCGAGGGTCGTGAAGTTCTCACCGAACACTCCGCCGGCCAGCTTCCGGCCGCCCAGCTCCCGCTCCCAGGCGTCCAGCTCCTCCCGGGCGAAGGCGTACACCGCCTGGTCGCTGCCGCCGTGATGGCGCAGGTCGCACACCGCGTCCCCGGCCAGCCCGCTGCCACCGCCGCCGCCCCTGGGCCCGGGGTCGAGGACCTCGACCGGGCCCGCCACCGGTCGCTTGTCGATCCCGGTGACGCCACCCGGGCCGTCCGTCTGTGGGGAGGGGAGGGGTTTCCCGATGTTCACGGTCAGCAGCTTCATACGGTCACGCTAAGGGCTGCCCCGCAGGGCTTCGTTCTGGATCACGACGGGGCCGACCCGGACGACAGAGCCTGACCCCCTCCGACCCCAAAGGTGCTCCTCGTGAATTCGCCCCGCCCCCAAGAATTCCTTATGCTGACTGCGTGATCGAAGCTCGCCACCTCCGTGTCCTGCGCGCCGTGTCCACCACCGGCTCGTTCTCCGCCGCAGCCCGTGAACTCGGCTGCACCCAGCCCGCCGTCAGCCAGCAGATGAAGGCCCTGGAGTCCTCGGCGGGCACCACGCTGCTGATCCGCACCGGCCGGGAGATGCGCCTCACGCAAGCGGGCGAGGCACTGGTACGGCACGCCTCCGGCATCCTCGCGGGGCTGACGGCGGCCGAGGAGGAGGTCGCCGCCATCGCCGGACTGCGGGCCGGCCGGGTCCGGCTGGTGTCCTTCCCCAGCGGAAGCTCCACCCTGGTCCCGGGGGCGCTCGCCGCCCTGCGCGCCGAACACCCCGGCACCCGGGTGTCGCTCGTCGAGGCCGAGCCGCCGCGCTCGGTGGACCTGCTGCGCGAAGGCGACTGCGACATCGCGCTGGCGTTCCGTTACGGGGCGACCGGCGGCGAATGGGACGACCTGGTGGTCCGGCCGCTGCTCACCGACCGGCTGATCGGTCTGGTCCCGGAGGGGCACCGGCTGGCGGAGGCGTCGAGCGTGTCCATCGGCGAGCTGGCCGAGGAGTCGTGGATCGCGGGTTGCCCGCGCTGCCGCCGGCAGCTGGTCGAGGTCTGCGAGGAGTCCGGCTTCACCCCGCGCATCGACTTCGCCACGGACGACTACCCGGCGGTGATGGGCCTTGTGGGGGCCGGGCTCGGAGTGGCGGTGCTGCCGGAGCTGGCCGTCGAGTCGGTACGTCCCAAGGGGGCCAGGGCCGTGCCGGTCGAGCCCGCGATCGAGCGGGAGATCGTCGCGCTGACCCTGCCGGACCTGGCCCGGGTCCCGGCGGTGGCGGCCACCCTGGACCAGCTGTCGCGCACGGCCGCCCGCTGAGGCCGGGCGGGGTGGGGCGCCCGCCGGACCCCGCGGCCCACGGGCGGGGTGGGGTCCGGCCCTGTCTCTTATACACATCTCTGAGCGGGCTGGCANCCCTCGCGCCATCAGAGATGTGTATAAGAGACAGCGCTGAGGCCGGGCGGGGTGGGGCGCCCGCCGGACCCCGCGGCCCACGGGCGGGGTGGGGTCCGGCCCCGCTGCGGCCGGTCGCGGGCCGGATGGCCGAAGGTGTCGGAAAAACGTTTCTGCGTTCAGTTGCTGCGTACGGGTGTCAGGTGGCGCCGGGGCCCGGACCGGCGGCGGGAACGCCGGAGGGCGCCGCGGTGATCAGCCGGGTTCTGGCCCGGCCCATCAGCTCTTCGCGCTCGTCCTCCGTCAGGCCGCCCCACACCCCGTAGGGCTCCCTCACGGCCAGGGCGTGCGCCGCGCACTCGGCGCGTACCGGGCAGCGCATGCATACCTCCTTGGCGGAGGTCTCGCGGGCGCTCCGGGCCGCGCCGCGCTCACCCTCGGGGTGGAAGAACAGGGAGCTGTCCACGCCTCGGCAGGCGGCGAGCAGCTGCCAGTCCCACAGGTCTGCGTTGGGTCCGGGAAGGCGGGAGAAATCTGCCATTGCTTGTCCCCTCGGAGCTGTGCTGCGTCGGAAGCGGCATCCTCGACCGTCTGTGATCGACGGCCTGCTGTGATCGGACCGTCTGTGATCGGTGTGACCTGAGTCTCGACCGTACATCTGCGGTGCTAGTAGATGTAAATATGACTGATTGCGAATCTAGCCACAGACACCCTCAAAAGGGAAGAAATGGTGCCGAACAGGGCATGCCAACGAGTGAAGATTCGGTTGACGGGTGAATCACCCGCGCCGTTCTCCTCCGTATACGGCCCTTCACGTAGAGTGCCGAACCCGGCCGCCCGACCCGTAACTCTTTCGAGTGACCGTCGTTAAGGGAACGGATGCGGTTGACGGATATCCGGCTCGGGCACATGTCCGAGGGGGTCAACCGCACAGGTGACGACTTGTATCAGCCTGGAGGCTCAAGGTGACGCGCATCAGCTGCGGAGGACGGTCATGACATCCGTCCTCGTCTGCGACGACTCCCCGCTTGCCCGAGAAGCGCTCCGTCGCGCGGTGGCCACCGTGCCCGGCGTCGAACGCGTGACGACCGCGGCCAACGGCGAGGAAGTCCTCCGCCGCTGGGGTGCCGATCGTTCGGATCTGATTCTGATGGACGTACGCATGCCCGGTCTGGGAGGTGTGGAGACCGTCCGACGGCTGCTCTCCGCCGACCCGGGGGCCCGGATCATCATGCTGACCGTCGCCGAGGACCTGGACGGCGTCGCGCTCGCGGTCGCGGCCGGGGCCCGCGGCTATCTGCACAAGGACGCCTCGCGCGCCGAACTGCGGGCCACCGTCACCCAGGCGCTGGCCGACCCGACGTGGCGGCTCGCCCCGCGGCGGCTGCGTTCCGCCGAGATGGGGGCGGCCCCCACGCTCACCGCGCGGGAGATCCAGGTCCTCGAAGGCATGAGTCACGGCCGCTCCAACGCGGAGATCGGCCGTGAGCTTTTTCTCTCCGAGGACACGGTCAAGACCCACGCCCGGCGCCTGTTCAAGAAGCTCGGGGCCTCGGACCGCGCCCATGCGGTGGCCCTCGGATTCCGCTGGGGCCTGGTCCGCTGACGACCGGCCCGGGCCGCGCCCCGTCCGCAGACCGCGGACGGGGTCACGGAGCGGGCCACCGGCTCCACACCCCGTATCCGGGTGCCCGCTCAGCGGTGCCATGTGACGCTTCCCGGCCGATGACGCATCCTTGAGTCGTGGAGTTCCTCAGGAACGATTCGGTCGAGCGGAAGGGGAGGGCGCAGGACATGACATCCGGCGCACCCGCTCATAACGCTTCGGTGCACAACTCGGGACGCGGTGGAGCGGACCGGACGGCCTCAGGGCACCATGGTCCGATGCGCGATGACGAAACCACGGTGATCGGTGCCCTCGTGCACCGGGCCGTCGACGGCGACGCGCAGGCCACCCATGACCTGCTGGCCCACGTCCATCCCCTCGCGCTGCGCTACTGCCGCTCCCGGCTGAACCGCCTCCCCGGTGACGCTCGCCACTTCGTGGAGGACCTGGCGCAGGAGGTCTGCGTAGCGGTGCTGATGGCGCTGCCGCGCTACAAGGACACCGGAAGACCCTTCGAAGCCTTCGTCTTCGCGATCGCCGGGCACAAGGTCGCCGACCTCCAGCGCGCCGCGATGCGCCATCCGGGGTCGACCGCCGTCCCCTCCGACGAGATGCCGGAGAGGCCCGACGACTCCCTCGGCCCGGAGGAGCGCGCCCTGCTCAGCAGCGACGCCGCCTGGGCCAAGAAGCTCCTCGCCAACCTCCCGGACAACCAGCGCGAGCTGTTGGTCCTGCGCGTCGCGGTCGGGCTGACGGCGGAGGAGACCGGCCAGATGCTCGGGATGTCCCCGGGTGCGGTCCGGGTCGCCCAGCACCGCGCTCTCAGCAGGCTCCGGGCGCTCGCCGAGCAGTAGGGCACCCCTGCGCCGGCCTCGCCGGAGGCGCTGTAGGAAGCTACAGAACAGCCAAGTGATCTTGATCGTGGAATGAGACGCCCGCGGAGCCCGTTAGCATGGACATCCGCACCGATCAAGGCCATTTGGGGAAGGTGTCATGACTGCAAACGTCGACGGAGTGCCCGAGAAGTTCGCGACGCTCGGGCTGACCTACGACGACGTGCTGCTGCTGCCCGGCGCGTCCGAGGTCCTGCCCAACGCGGTCGACACCTCGTCGCTCATCTCGCGCAACGTACGGGTGAACATCCCCCTGCTGTCGGCCGCCATGGACAAGGTGACCGAGGCCCGGATGGCGATCGCCATGGCCCGTCAGGGCGGCGTCGGCGTGCTGCACCGCAATCTCTCGGTCGAGGACCAGGTCAACCAGGTCGACCTGGTCAAGCGCTCCGAGTCGGGCATGGTCACCGACCCGATCACCGTGCACCCCGACGCCACGCTCGGCGAGGCGGACGCGCTCTGCGCGAAGTTCCGCATCAGCGGCGTGCCGGTCACCGACCCCGCGGGCAAGCTCCTCGGCATCGTCACCAACCGCGACATGGCCTTCGAGTCGGACCGGTCGCGCCAGGTGCGCGAGGTCATGACGCCGATGCCGCTCGTCACCGGGCGGGTCGGGATCTCCGGCGTGGAGGCCATGGAGCTGCTGCGCCGCCACAAGATCGAGAAGCTGCCGCTGGTCGACGAGGCGGGCATCCTCAAGGGCCTCATCACGGTCAAGGACTTCAAGAAGGCCGAGCAGTACCCGAACGCCGCCAAGGACGCCGAAGGCCGCCTGCTGGTCGGCGCGGCCGTCGGCGCCAGCCCCGAGGCGCTGGACCGCGCGCAGGCGCTCGCGTCCGCCGGGGTCGACTTCCTGATCGTCGACACCTCGCACGGACACAACAGCAACGCCCTCGACTGGATGGCGAAGATCAAGTCGAGCGTCGGTGTCGACGTCATCGGCGGCAACGTCGCCACCCGCGACGGCGCCCAGGCGCTGATCGACGCCGGGGTCGACGGCGTGAAGGTCGGCGTCGGACCCGGCTCGATCTGTACCACCCGTGTGGTCGCCGGCATCGGCGTCCCGCAGGTCACCGCGATCTACGAGGCCGCGCTCGCCGCCCGTGCCGCGGGTGTCCCGGTGATCGGCGACGGCGGCCTCCAGTACAGCGGCGACATCGGCAAGGCGCTGGCCGCCGGCGCGGACAGCGTGATGCTGGGCAGCCTCCTCGCGGGCTGCGAGGAGTCCCCGGGCGAGCTGATGTTCATCAACGGCAAGCAGTTCAAGTCGTACCGCGGCATGGGCTCGCTCGGCGCGATGCAGTCGCGCGGGCAGGGCCGGTCCTACTCCAAGGACCGCTACTTCCAGGCCGAGGTGTCCTCGGACGACAAGCTCGTCCCCGAGGGCATCGAGGGCCAGGTGCCCTACCGCGGCCCGCTGGCCAACGTCCTCCACCAGCTCGTCGGCGGCCTCCGCCAGACCATGGGCTACGTCGGCGCCGCGTCCGTCGACCAGATGGAGAGCAAGGGCCGGTTCGTCCGGATCACCTCGGCGGGTCTCAAGGAGAGCCACCCGCACGACATCCAGATGACGGTGGAAGCACCGAACTACAGCAGGAAGTAAGACATCACCGCAGGTGAGGGGCGGACCGGAGTTCCCGGTACCGCCCCTCAGGCGCGTGTCGGGGATACTGGTCAGCGCAGACGTAGAGGGAAAGGCCACACATCGTGACTGAGATCGAGATCGGGCGCGGCAAGCGCGGCCGCCGGGCTTACGCATTCGACGACATCGCTGTCGTTCCGAGCCGCCGCACCCGGGACCCGAAGGAGGTCTCGATCGCCTGGCAGATCGACGCCTACCGCTTCGAGCTGCCGTTCCTGGCCGCTCCCATGGACTCCGTGGTCTCCCCGCAGCACGCCATCCGGATCGGCGAGCTCGGCGGCCTGGGCGTGCTGAACCTGGAAGGCCTGTGGACCCGGCACGCCGACCCGCAGCCGCTGCTGGACGAGATCGCCGGGATGCCGGTCGAGTCCGCCACCCGCCGGCTCCAGGAGATCTACTCCGCCCCCATCCAGGAGGAGCTGATCGGGCAGCGCATCAAGGAGGTGCGCGACTCCGGCGTCGTCACCGCCGCCGCGCTCTCCCCGCAGCGCACCGCCCAGTTCTCCAAGGCGGTCGTCGACGCGGGCGTCGACATCTTCGTCATCCGCGGCACGACGGTCTCCGCCGAGCACGTCTCGGGCGCGGCCGAGCCGCTGAACCTGAAGCAGTTCATCTACGAGCTGGACGTCCCGGTCATCGTCGGCGGCTGCGCCACGTACACCGCCGCCCTGCACCTGATGCGGACCGGCGCCGCCGGTGTCCTCGTCGGCTTCGGCGGCGGCGCGGCGCACACCACGCGCAACGTCTTCGGCATCCAGGTCCCGATGGCCACCGCCGTCGCGGACGTCGCCGGGGCCCGCCGCGACTACATGGACGAGTCCGGCGGCCGGTACGTGCACGTCATCGCCGACGGCGGCGTCGGCTGGTCCGGCGACCTGCCGAAGGCCATCGCCTGCGGTGCGGACGCCGTGATGATGGGCTCCCCGCTGGCCCGCGCGACGGACGCGCCGGGCCGCGGCCGCCACTGGGGCATGGAGGCCGTCCACGAGGACGTGCCGCGCGGCAAGCTGGTCGACCTCGGTTCGGTCGGGACGACGGAGGAGGTCCTCACCGGGCCTTCGCACACCCCGGACGGCTCGATGAACATCTTCGGCGCCCTGCGCCGCGCGATGGCCACCACCGGCTACAGCGACCTCAAGGAGTTCCAGCGCGTCGAGGTGACGGTGGCGGACTCGCAGCACCGCCGCTGACCTCCCGTACACATGCGGAAGGGCCCGCACCACCACGCGTCACGCGTCATGGTGCGGGCCCTTCCGCATGTTCTCCGCAGGGTCAGCCTGCCTTCTTGGCGCCACCGACGGCGGCGGCCGCGCCGAGGGCGAGGAAGAGGTAGGTCATGAAGTCGGCCTCCTGCGACCAGGCTTCCGTCACGGTGCCGAAGTGGTCGCCGATGACCTCGGAGAAGGGGATCTGCGCCAGGTCCGAGAGCACCATCGAGATGCCGACGAGCTGCCCGAGGTAGACGGCGCCGATCGAGAAGACGGCCGCGGCGCCGATGACCGCCGGGTTGGAGCCGCCGACCTTGCTCGCCGCGAAGCCGACCAGGAAGCCGACGCCGACCGCCGCGTAGCCGACCTCGCGCTCGATGGAGCCCGCGATCACGCCGTACAGGATGCCCGCGACGACGGCCGCGCCCAGGGCGACCAGCACGCCGAGCAGGATGTTGTTGTTGCGGGCCGGGGGCGCCGGGGCGAAGGGCGCGCCGCCGCCGAACGGGGCCGTCTGACCGGGCTGCTGACCTGCGAACGGGTTGCCGCCCGGGGCCGGGGGCTGCTGGCCGTAGGGGTTGCCGGCCGGGGCGGCGGGGGCGGGCTCGCCGTACGGGTTGCCGGTCGGGGCGGGGGCCGGCTGACCCGGCTGACCGGCGTACGGGTTGCCGTCGACGGGCTGACCGCCGTAGGGCTGCTGGGGCTGGTTCGGCGGCTGCACGGGCTGACTCACGGTGGGGCTCCCCCTGGGATGGCTGCGCACGGGCGTGCGGATGCGCACATCTGTGCGCGCTGTGACGCCGCAGGGTAGCAGCACGCCCCGGAACCGGTCACCGGCAATCTTTCGACGGCCCGTCACGTCTCAGAGCCGGTGCGCGGCCCCCGCCGGAGTGGCCCCCCGGGTGTCCAGGAGGAGTTGGGCCTTCACCGCGAGACCCTGGAGGTCGTAGGTGCGGTGCTGCTGGAGCAGTACGGTCAGGTCGGCCGCGGCCGCCGCCTCGTACAGCGAGTCGGCGCGCGGGACCGGGCGTTCGCGTACCCGCCAGTCCAGGACGTGCGGGTCGTGGTAGCCGATCTGGGCGCCCATGTCCATCAGCCGGGTCGCGATCTCGCGGGCGGGGGCGGCCTCCTGGTCGGCGCTGTCCGGCTTGTAGGTGACGCCGAGGAGCAGCACGCGTGCGCCGCGGACGGACTTGCCGTGCTCGTTCAGGAGGGTGGCGCAGCGCTGGATGACGTAACTGGGCATCCGGTCGTTGATCTCCTGCGCCAGCGAGACCATCCGCAGGGGGTGCCCGGGGATGCGGGTGCTGTGGGGCGGGAAGCCCGGGTCCACCGGGACGCCGTGTCCGCCGACGCCGGGCCCCGGCCGGAAGGGCTGGAAGCCGAACGGTTTGGTCTCGGCGCAGCGGATGACGTCCCAGAGGTCGACGCCGAGGTCGTGGCAGAGCACCGCCATCTCGTTGACCAGCGCGATGTTGACGTGCCGGAAGTTGGTCTCCAGCACCTTCGTCATCTCCGCCTCGCGCGGTCCGCGGGCCCGGACCACCTTGTCGGTGAGCCGTCCGTAGAAGGCGGCGGCCGACTCGGTGCAGGCGGGGGTGAGGCCGCCGATGACCTTGGGGGTGTTGGCCAGGACGTGGGTGCGGTTGCCGGGGTCGAGCCGGCTCGGTGAGCAGGCGAGGTGGAAATCGCGTCCGGCGACGAGCCCCGAGCCCTCCTCCAGCAGGGGGCGCAGAACGTTCTCGGTGGTGCCGGGCGGCACGGCGGACTCCAGCAGCACGGTGGTGTGCGGGCGCAGCCGGGCCGCCAGCGCGCGGGCGGCGTCGCCGAGCGCGGTGAGGTCGATCCCCCGGTCGGGGCCGAGCGGGGTGGGGGAGCAGATCACGGCGGTGCGGACCCGGCCCAGCTCGGCGGCGTCGGTGGTGGGCCGGAAGCCGCCGGAGAGCATGCGGCGGATCTCGGACGCGGTGAGGGTGCCCTCCACGGGGCTGCGGCCCGCTCCGAGTTCCGCGTAGGGGCGTGGGTCGGGGTCGTAGCCGACGGTGTCGATTCCGGCGGTCACCGCGGCCTGGGCGAGGGGCAGGCCGAGGTGACCGAGTCCGATGACGGCGAGGTCTGCGGGCATACAGGAAGACCCCCTAAGTGCGGAGAGCGAAGATCGCAACTGCTGTGGACAGTGCAATGTCAGACTAGGCGTAAATATGACCTATATGTCGCATTGTGTGGCTCCGGTCGCCCGGGTGTTGTCCACAGGCGGTGGCTGAACTCGGGGAGCGCGGACAGAATCGAGGGGTGGACACGGGCGTCCGGCCCCTCGGCCGGGTGGCACTCCCGTGTCCGACCACCCCGATCCACCGGGAGGCAGCAGTGAGGACAGCGACACTGGGACCCGCCGAGCGCACCGTCGCGCTCGCCGCCATGGCCGAGCGCGAACTGGACGTGCTGGTCGTGGGGGCGGGCGTGGTCGGCGCGGGCACGGCGCTGGACGCCGTCACCAGAGGCCTCTCGACCGGCCTGGTCGAGGCGCGCGACTGGGCGTCCGGCACATCGAGCAGGTCGAGCAAGCTGATCCACGGCGGTCTGCGCTATCTGGAGATGCTCGACTTCGCCCTGGTCCGGGAGGCGCTCAAGGAGCGCGGGCTGCTCCTGGAGCGGCTCGCCCCGCATCTGGTGAAGCCCGTGCCCTTCCTCTACCCCTTGCAGCACAAGGGCTGGGAGCGGCTCTACGCCGGCTCCGGCGTCGCGCTGTACGACGCGATGTCGGTCTCCTCCGGCCACGGCCGCGGCCTCCCCGTCCACCGCCACCTCTCCCGCAAGCACGCCCTGCGGGTCGCTCCCGCGCTGAAGAAGGACGCCCTGGTCGGCGCTCTCCAGTACTACGACGCCCAGATGGACGACGCCCGCTTCGTCACCGAGCTGGTGCGCACCGCCGCGTCCTACGGGGCCCAGGTGGCGAACCGGGCCCGGGTGGTCGGCTTCCTCCGCGAGGGCGAGCGGGTCGTGGGCGCGCTCGTCAGGGACGTCGAGGGCGGCACGGAGTACGAGGTCCGGGCCAAGCAGGTGGTCAACGCGACCGGTGTGTGGACCGACGACACCCAGGGGCTCATCGGCGAGCGCGGGCAGTTCCACGTCAGGGCCTCCAAGGGCATCCACCTGGTCGTCCCCAAGGACCGCATCCACTCCTCCACCGGGCTCATCCTGCGCACCGAGAAGTCCGTCCTCTTCGTCATCCCCTGGGGACGGCACTGGATCATCGGCACCACGGACACCGACTGGGACCTGGACAAGGCCCACCCGGCCGCCTCCAGCGCCGATATCGACTACCTCCTCCAGCACGTCAACTCCGTCCTGAACACCCCGCTGACCAGGGACGACGTCCAGGGTGTCTACGCCGGACTGCGACCTCTGCTGGCCGGCGAGTCGGACGCCACCAGCAAGCTGTCGCGCGAGCACACGGTGGCCCACCCCGCCCCCGGCCTGGTCGTCGTCGCGGGCGGCAAGTACACGACGTACCGGGTCATGGCCAAGGACGCGGTGGACGAGGCGGTGCACGGACTCGACCAGCGGGTCGCCGCCTGCGTCACCGAGGACACCCCGCTCCTGGGGGCCGAGGGGTACAAGGCCCTGTGGAACGCGCGCGCCCGGATCGCGGCCCGGACCGGACTCCATGTCGCCCGGGTGGAGCATCTGCTCAACCGGTACGGCTCAATGACCGAGGAGATTCTGGAACTGGTCCTCGCCGACCCCACCCTGGGCGAACCCCTGCCCGCAGCCGACGACTATCTGCGCGCCGAGATCGTCTACGCGGCCTCCCACGAAGGCGCCCGCCATCTGGACGACGTGCTGACCCGGCGCACCCGGATCTCCATCGAGACCTTCGACCGGGGCACCCGCAGCGCCCGGCTCTGCGCGGAGCTGATGGCGCCGGTGCTGGGCTGGGACGAGCAGCGGATCGACCGGGAGGTCCAGCACTACGAGAAGCGGGTGGAGGCCGAACGCGAATCGCAGCGACAGCCCGACGACCTCACGGCGGACGCGGCCCGGCTCGGCGCACCGGACATTGTGCCGATCTAGGACACGCCCTCCGAGAGACCCGCGAGCCCCTGCGCCGCGTCACCGCCCGCCTTCGCCGGGCCAGTTGGGGTCCGCCCGCCGGGCGGAGCCGCGGCGGCGGCCCGGTCCGGCCTGGACGGGGAGCCCCGGTTGGTAGGAGGCTGTGGGGGCTTCCCTCTTCGGTGGACCCCGGACCCGGCACCAGGACCGGTCCCGGGGTGAGGGACAATGAACGCTCTGCCAGGGCGGGTTGATCGCAGAGGGGACGCATGTCGGAGGCGGAGCAGGCACGGGAGCCCCAACGGGACACGAACGGTCGTCTCCTCGCGGGGCGCTACCGGCTCGGTGAGGTGCTCGGCCGGGGCGGCATGGGTACGGTCTGGCGCGCCGAGGACGAGACGCTCGGCCGCACGGTCGCGGTCAAGGAACTGCGGTTCCCCTCGGCGATCGACGAGGACGAGAAGCGCCGGCTGATCACGCGCACCCTGCGTGAGGCCAAGGCGATCGCACGGATCCGCAACAACAGCGCGGTGACCGTCTACGACGTGGTCGACGAGGACGACCGTCCGTGGATCGTCATGGAGCTGATCGAGGGCAAGTCGCTCGCCGAGGCGATCCGCGAGGACGGCACGCTGACGCCGAGACGGGCCGCCGAGGTCGGGCTCGCCATCCTCGACGTGCTGCGCTCGGCGCACCGCGAGGGCATCCTGCACCGCGACGTGAAGCCGTCCAACGTGCTGATCGCCGAGGACGGGCGCGTCGTGCTCACCGACTTCGGCATCGCCCAGGTCGAGGGCGACCCGTCGGTCACCTCCACCGGCATGCTCGTCGGCGCCCCCTCGTACATCTCGCCGGAGCGGGCCCGCGGTCACAAGCCGGGCCCGCCCGCGGACCTGTGGTCGCTCGGCGGACTGCTGTACGCGAGCGTCGAGGGCTGCCCGCCGTACGACAAGGGCTCGGCCATCGCCACCCTGACGGCCGTGATGACCGAACCGCTCGACCCGCCGAAGAACGCCGGTCCGCTCACCGAGGTCATCTACGGGCTGCTCGCCCGGGATCCCGACCAGCGCCTCGACGACGCCGGGGCACGGGCGTTGCTCAACGACGTCATCAACGCCCCCGACGTTCCCGCACCGGTCCCCGCGGACTCCACCCAGATCATGGCGCTGCCGCCGGCGCCGGCCGCCGACCCCCTCGTCAAGAGGACGCCGAAGCAGCCCACCGGGTCGGGCGAGCCCGTCGAGGGCGCCCGCGACCGGCTGCGCGGAGCGCTGCGCTCCGTGCGCAACGCCAAGACCCCGGCGGTGGCCGCGGGAGCGGCGGCGGGCGCGGGCGCGGCGTCGGCGAGCTCTCCGGCCGCGGCCGGCGGGTCACCCGCCGCAGCGCCCAAGCCGCCGTCACCGCCCAAC
>NZ_NTGZ01000203.1 GCF_002551245.1 Streptomyces sp. rh34 | reverse complement strand
AGATGTGTATAAGAGACAGCGTCCTCCTCCGGAGGAACGACGCACGACCCTACGGGTCGTAAAGACGATAAAGCCCTACGGGCTTTGAAACAATTCCTCCGGAATCGTTTATGAATTCCTCCGGAATTCAAAAGCCGGGTGGGTGGCTGGGCGGGTCCCTGCGCTCCGCGCTGGGACCGGTGGTGACAGGTCGTCGGGTGGGACTCCTTCCGGCTCCGCCTACAGGAGAGGGCCCGCTGCGCGGGCGGCTGGCTACAGGGGAGGGGAGGTTGGGGCGGTCGTGCGCCAACCGGCCGGACCGGGCCGACCCCTGACCCTGCATCACCACCGGGGCCTGTGTACAGATTGGGAATCTCCCCCACCCCCTCCCACAGCAACCCCCACCGAGTGCATCACTCCTTGAGCCTGTGTAGAGATTGGGATTCTGCGCTACCCCCGCAACAGACCTGGAGGGGCATTTACGAGCGCGGGACGACATGAACACCTAACCCGCATCCACCCTGTAAACCCCTCACAGAAACCCACCGGGCGAACCCTCCCGACGCTCACCATAAACACCCCGAACGGCGTCGGGTGAACACCCACCCGAAACGCTGTGTGCCCCCGAACGCTTTTCGTGTTCGGGGGCACACAGGATTTGTGAGGGTCAGACGCTGGAAGTCGCTCCCTTCGCGACCTTGTTAACGGTGGTGGCGGACCGTCCGGCGAATTCTCCGATCCGGCGTTGCGACCATCCCTGGTCGAGTCCGTAACGAATGCGGATGTGGGACTGCTCGTCGGTGAGCATGATGGGTGCCACGCCGGGCCGGACGTCGGTGGGGAGGCCGGGCAGTTCCCAGTCCTTCACGGGGCCAGCGGGCGGCTTGGGTGCGGTGGGCGGCTGCTCCTGGTCCTCGTCCACGCGGGCGGTGACGCGGCCCGGGGCGGGGTGCGAGGCGGCGACGGCGGCCGGGACGGGGCGGGGTGCGGTCGGCTGCGGTGCTGCAACGCGCGGCGCAACGTGGGCGCTGGTGCCGTGGGTGATCTGGCTCTGACCTGCGGTGACCCCCGGGGCGGCTGCGGGCATTGCAGCAGGCATTGCACGGACCGGAGCGGCCGGAGGTGGGGGAACGGTGGCGGTGAGGCGCTTCTCCTCCAGGTCGAGGCGTCGGGCCTCCAGGGCACGGGCGGCGCGGGCGGTCTCCCGCGTCTCCTCCAGCTCGGCCGCGCGCTGTTCGTCCTCCTGGCGCTGGCGGCGGGTGCGTGCCTCGTCCTGGAGGCGCTCCAGGCGCTGGCGCTCCTGTTCCTCGCGGTCCTTCTCGGCCTGGCGGTCCTCGTCCTCCTGGCGCTGGCGCCGGGCACGCTCGGCCTCCTGGCGGGCACGCTCGGCCTGGCGGTCCTCCTCCAGCTCGGCCGCACGTTCAGCCGCGGTGAGCTTGGCCGCGAGGTTGCGCCGCCACGCGGGGCCGGCCTCCGCGAGCAGAACCAGCAGCCCGGGGGCGACCAGGTGCTGGAGTACCCCGGTCACGTCGCCCTTCTCGGCGCTGTGCCCGATGTTCAGGAACACGCTGGACGCGCCGGTGAACAGGCGCAGCAGGACGGGCCAGGGTCCGGCCTTCACGCCGTGGCGCGAGGCGATCTCGTCCGCCCGCAGCGCGCCGACGAACGCGGCGTCCACGACCAGTGGCAGGACGAACGCGGTGTCCTCCCAGCCCTTGGCCACGTGGGCGCGGACGTAGGGGGTGGCGTTCAGCATCGACCACAGGACCATCCCGGCCGCACAACCCCACGTCACCCATGTGATGAACCGGTCGGCCGCGCCGATCTCCGCCCGCAGCCGCTCCAACGCAGACGGGCGAACCCGCTGCCTCTCCTTGCCCATGTCCCGTTCCCTCTCCTCGATGTGATGGACTCGCAGGCGCGGGGCCGGGCGGCACACTCCGCCGCCCGGCCCCGCGCTCTGCTCCTGGTCCTGGACCCGGGCGGGGTGCCCGGCTCCCCGCCCACCCCGGGCACGCGGCCCCGGGGTGGACAGGCAGCCGTCACACCGCCCGCAGCGCGCCTTGACCGCAGGGGTCCGCCTCGCGTACGCGTGCGTGCGCGGCACGCACGGCGCGCGGCACGTGCGGCACGCGTTGGACCGGATCGGCACCGGGCCCCTGGGTCAGTCCCGGCCCGTGCAGCGGCTCTTGACCCACCGGGTCGGCCTCGCGTACGCGTGTGCGCGTCTGCGTGTTGGGGTCCCCGATCGGGACCAGCCCGGGGCCGTAGCGGCCCGTCTCCGGGCGCAGCAGCAACGCCGGGGGGATATCCGCCTTCGCGAGGTTGCAGGGCTCGCAGGCGAGCACGAGGGCGGCCTGCACCCACGTCTGCACCAGCGAGCGGGGCACGAGGTGATCGAGGGTCGCGCCCTCCAGGGCCGGGCCGAACAGCTCGCCGCAGTAGAAGCACTGCGCGCCGTCCCGCTCCGCCAACTTCCGCTTCAGCTTCCGCCGCTTCTCACCCGACGGCCCGTGCACGCTCACGACGTCATCCCGGCCATCAGCGCCGCGCACCCAGAGAGCACCGGCAACACCCGCGAGTGCGGCACGTCCAGGCGCTCCGCGATCCGCGTGCCGTTCAGGCCCTCCACCAGGTGGAGCAGCAGGACATGGCGTCGGAAGTCGTCCAGCCGGAGCAGCACTTCACGCTGCGCGCGGCTGACGTGCCCCAGCGCGTCGCGCTGCCACTCGGGCAGGCTCGCCCGGGTGGCCCGGGGTCCGGACAGTTCCGGGTTGTCCCGCAGCAGCAACAGCACCGCGCGGGCCACCAGCGTCGCGGGCTTCCCCCGCGCGCCAACCTGCCGCAGCAGCTCCTCCGTCCGTTCCTGCGGCACGCCGTACGCGCGGGCCAGCAGCGCCTCGCGCTCCGGCTCCGGGAGGGCCGCGACCATCGGGGCCAGGTAGCCGGGCAGGGTGCCGAGCTGGCACCGCCGGGCCAGCTCGTCCTCCAGCGCCGGGCACAGCCGCACGCGGGTGGCCGGGTCCTCCCAGTCCACCGGCGACTCGTGCGAAGAGGACCGCTTGAAGTGCGCCTGGATGCGGGTCTTGACCCGGCCCCACAGCATGTAGCGGGTCTCGTCCGCCGTGTACCGCTCCGCCGCGTCCGGCGCGAGGAGGTCCTTGGCCCCGGTCCGGGCGACCTCCACCCATGCCTCCTGGGCGATCTCCTCCGCCAGGTGGGCCGCCGTCCCGGCCGGAACACCACGGTTCAAGAGCTTCCGCCGGGCGTAGTGCACGAGCCCCTCGCCGTACTCCTCGCACAGTTCACCCATCCGCGCCGACGCCTCCGCCGACATCCGGATGTCCTCGTTGCGTCCCAGCCGCCGGCCCCCCGGGCCGTTCCCCGGAATCGCCGCGCCCCGCAACCGGCGCTGTTCCTTCAAGCTCAGCCGTCGCCCCGCCGCGCCCTCCGGCTCCGGCCCCTTCTGGCGCTCGATCTCCTCAGCCAACCCGCCACGCACCGAGGGGGTGACCACCGCTTTCACCGGACGCTCAGCCACAATCGACATGTCAGACCTCACTCACACTGGGGCTCTGGCAGCGGCCCCGGGGTGGCACCCCCGGGGCCGTACTGCGTCGCGCTAACCCGTCTTGGGCTAGCCCTAGACACTCTCAGGGCTAGCCTTGACGGTTGTCAAGGGGCTAGCCTTAGAGTCGTCACCACGAGATGCGAGATGAGAGGAGGTGCAGCAGTGCGTGGATACCGTGATCTCGCCGCCGAGCTGCGCCGTCTGATTGACGAGGGCCACTACCAGCCCGGCAGCACGCTCCCGCAGATCAGCGACCTGATGGAGCAGTACGGCCTCGCCAAGCAGACCGTCCGATCAGCCCTGACCGAACTGGCCAATGAGGGATACGTCCTGATTCGCCGTAAGTACGGCACTCTCGTACGGGACCGCAGGTCCCTGCGTCTGCCGCTCAGCCGGTACGGCGCGGTCCTCACGCCCGGTGGAGGCAAGGGCCCTTGGGAGACAGCCTGTGCCGCACAAGGCTTGGACGGCCGGATGCACTTGGTGAGCGTCACCACCGAAGAGGCCCCGGACGACATCGCTGAAATCCTAGGAATCGCCCCGGGCGACTCAGTCGTCCACCGACGCCGAAACGCACTGATTGGCGATGAGGTAATCCAGTCGCAACACGCCTGGTACCCAAAGTCTCTGGCGGATCAGGCCGGACTCTCGGGGGCCTCAAAGATTGAGGGTGGCGTTTTCGGCGCAATGACCGAAGCCGGTTTTCCACCGCTTAGCGCAGACGAGCACGTTAACGCCGGAACCCCGAAATCTGATGAAGCGAAGGAACTCAACATTGGAATAGGAGTTCCGGTCATTCGAGTGCAGCGAATTACGCGAACGATCGAGGAACGCGTGATTGAAGTCCTGCGGGTCTCGGCTCCGTCAGACCGAGTCGAGCTCGTTTACGACCGCCTGCCTATCAGCCAGTAACGCAGCGAGCCCCGCCTCATGGCGGGGCTCGCAGGTCCACCGGGGTCGCCACCCCGACGGAGAAGCACTCTCACCAGCTATGAGGAGGTGCGCTCACCTATGAGCGTACGACGCACGACCCGCACAGCACCACATCGCCAGGCTGCGGCCCTGGTCACGGCGGCAAGTAGCCCGGCAATCCAGCACAGCCCCGGTGTCACGTTCGGCACCGGAGCCGTCCTTGGGCTGGGTATGAACAGCGCCCTCGACACCACGCCGCTCTACAGCCGCCCCGCCCCGACGACCAACGGCGCAGCCGGATCGGGGGTGGCCCTGTGAGCCAGCAGGCACCGCGTGTGGTCCGGCCCGAGGGCCTGGACTGGGTGAAGTTCGACAGGCAGCTCGCGCGCAACGGATCGGTGTCCGCCACGTGGAAGGCGTTGTACGCCGCGTTGGCGTCGTTCGCAGAGCAGGACTCCCGGGAGACGCCGGACGGAACAGTCGACGACGACGATGTCCCGACGCGTCAGCGGCTCGCTGAGTGCATCGGCAAGTCCCTCGACACCGTGGACCGTGCCACCAAGGGCCTGGAGGGGATCGGCCTCCTGGAGGTGGAGCGGCGTAAGGACCCGGACAACCCGAAGCGGAACATCCCCTCGCTCTACCGGCTGCTGGATCACGAGCTCTGGGACGAGCGTGCCGCTGCACGTGCGGCGGCACGGAAGGCGGAGCGTGAGGCCCGCGCGGCGAAGAAGAAGGCAGATGCCGCTGATGAGGGGGGTGGCCGCACCGATGCGGCCAGGGGTAGCCGCATGGGTGCGGCCACCCTGGCCGCACCGATGCGGCCAGGGTGGCCGCACCAGTGCGGCGGTTCCTCTTCCTCTCTAGAAGATCTCTCTCTCAAGAACGCGTGCGACGCGTGTGACGAGAGCGAAAAGCGAGAGAGAGAGGCGGCTGCGCCGGGGGCGGAACGGGGGAACTCTGAGTTCCCTGGTGCCGCTCAGGACACAGACACCGACCGGGTGGTCAATGCGTTCGAGACGGCTGCGGGTCGGCGGCTGCTGAACGGGACTCGGGCCGCGCTGCGGTCGCAGGCGGCTGAGCTGCTGGCTGCGGGCCGTCCGGTGGCGTGGGTGGCGGCGCGGGCGGCGGAGATGCCCGGTAACGGCTGGACGGACTTGATCAAGCACTGCGAGCGTTCGCGGGTGCCGATCCCGGGGCAGGCCGGGCACGGCGGCGTGGCTGCTGGCGGGTCGGGTGGTGTGCCGGGTGCGTCGTTGGCGGAGATCGAGGCGTCTAAGGCCGCGATCCTGGCGCGGGGGTCGGGCCTGTGACCGGCATGAGCGAGGAGCGGGCCGGGGAACTGGCGGAGGCCGAAGACGCGGTGGCGGGCACGCTGCTGCACCCGGAGGCCAAGGACCTGGCCCCGGACCTGATCAACACCCTGTCGGGCTCCGACTTTGAGTCGCGACGGCACGGGGAGCTGTGGGACCTGCTGTCGGAGATGTGGGCGGCCGGGGCGGGGTCAGTGGACCCGATCACGGTCGCTGCGAAGCTCATCGAGCGCGGTGACCTGACGCGGCTGTGCGGTCCGGCCGGCGCGGTGTGGCTGCACCAGCTGCACGACGCCGTCCCGACCGTGGCGAACGCCCCGGCCTACGCCGACATCGTCCGCGAGGAGTCGCAGTGGCGGGCGCTGGGCATGGCGGCGGCGCGGACGATGACGGCGGTGCAGCAGCGCACGGGCACCGCCGTGGCGGCGGCAGAAGCCGCGGTCGACTCCGCCCGCGCGGTCCGGGATCAGCAGATCCAGCGTCTGGACGACGGGCCCGAGGAGCTGCT
Source organism: Streptomyces sp. rh34 (assembly GCF_002551245.1). Lineage (GTDB taxonomy): Bacteria > Actinomycetota > Actinomycetes > Streptomycetales > Streptomycetaceae > Streptomyces. Next base: position 6,850 of record NZ_NTGZ01000203.1, on the reverse strand, counting down.
GGACTTCCTGGACCAGGCCGACGACGAGCCCGAGTGGGTGATCCCGGGCGTCCTGGCCCGGTGGGACCGGCTGATGATCACGGCCGGGGAGGGCGGCGGCAAGTCGCTCATGCTCCGACAGATCCTCATGCGGGCGGCGGCCGGGCTGCACCCGTGGAAGTCCGCGCGGATCGCCCCGGTCAGGGTCCTGCACATCGACGCCGAGAACGCCGCCGACCAGGCCCGGCCGTGGCTGCGCCGGATGGCCGAGGCCGCCGAAGCCGAAGGCGCGCCCATCGCGCGCGGACAGTTCGCGTTGCGGATGATCCCGGAGGGCCTGGACGTCGGCCAGGCCGCCGACCGGGCGTGGCTGGCCCGGATGGTGGAGCAGGTCCGCCCGGACCTGATCAGCATCGGCTCGCTCTACAAGCTCACCACCAGCGGCAAGAGCGACGAGGAAGCGGCCCGCCCGGTCATGGCCGCACTGGAGATGATCCGCGCGGTCTCCGGCGGCGCGGCGATGATCCTGGAGGCCCACGCCCCCCACGCCCACATGGGCAAGCGCGACCTCCGCCCGATCGGCTCCAGCCTGTGGATGCGCTGGCCGGAGTTCGGATTCGGGCTCGCGCCGGCTGATCCGGCGAAGAACCCCGGGGCCGAGGACCTGCGGCTGATGGACTGGGTGCCCTGGCGCGGGCCGCGCTCGGAGCGGTCCTGGCCCGCCCAGTTCTGCCAGGGTGCCCGGTGGCCCTGGCAGGCGATCCAGTACCGGGGCAACGCCCCGATCCCGGCGATCACGCTCGAAACGCTCACCGCCGAACAGGCCGCCGCCGCTGGCCTGGTTCCCCGGCAGCCCTCGGAGCAGGAACCGTTCTGGGACGACCAGCAGATCCGCTGACAGACCCGAGAGCATCCCTGTACGCCGTTCTAAGTGCTTTACAGTCGCCCCCGGCCTCCAAGGTCGGGGGCGGTTCCATTCGTCCGCCAGAACGGCGTACAGGGCTTCCGGCGCTCCGGCGGTCCCGTGGTCGTTGCCACGCTGTGTGACTCTCCGTTCCTTACTCCTTCCTTCCCACCCCCGGGAAAGCCCACTTTCCGGCGCTGGAAGCACCGCGACCGGGCTTTTCGTGGGAGGGAAGGAAGGAAGGAAGTAACCGGGAGTGACGTTCCGGCGCGTTGGGCCGGTCCGGGCGCAGGCCCGGGGGACGCGTCCGCGCCGCCGCCCGGCTGCCCGCGCCGGGCGGTGCGGGCGCGGGCCGGACGCCTGCCCGTCCGCGCGTCCGTGTGCGGCCCGTACGGGAGCCAGCGAGGGCCCGCTCGTCCACTCCGACCGGGGCCACTTTCCGGGGCCTTCAGTGGCTGTGTGGCGGGGTCGCGCGCGTTAAAGCGTGCACACGTGCGCGAGCACACGCGTGCACGCGAGAGATGGCGGTACTCGGCGTTCAGCAGGGTGGCGTCGAACCGGCTGACCCTTGCTGAGGGTGGTCCGGAAGACCCGCGTTCCCCGCCTTCACCTCGATGAACTGGTTCCCTGGCTTCCCCTCGAAGACCGGGAAGCCGTTGGTTGAGCCGTGGCGCTGCTTCCAGTGTCGCCCCGACGCCGCTCGTCCTCATCATCTTCACCGGCCCGCGCCGGTGAATTCCGAGGGGCCAACACGCGCGCGTGCCGCGCGCGTACGCGTGGAGCCGCGCGCATGCGCATGCCCACACGGGTTCGCCGGTTTCGGCGGTCACAGCGGCTTGTCACAACTCCGGTCACAGCCGTGGTCACAGTCCGGCGCTCTCGCTAGCCTGGCCGCCCGACCCGCTCCGGGCCGTGTACTCCTCGGACACCTTCGGGTGGTCCCGGTGGAGACGGTGGTCACCACCGCCACCGGATCGCGGGCGGTGGTCCGGATCACCGCCCGGCTTCCGCCGGGGGACGCGGGCGGGTGACCCCGGCGCCCAGGACCCGCCGCTGCGGACGCACGGCCGGTGCTCCGGCGGCAGCGGCCGAGATCGTCGGGAGGCGTTCCGCGGCGAGCCCGGCTCGCGCCGGCTGCGAACCGGTGCCCGTCGTGTCATCGGCTCGGGTCGGTCCGGTGCCCAGCGGGCGGCGGTCGGTCATCTCCGGATTCTCGCCCGGCTCACCGTCGCCCTGTGCCGCGCGGCCGTCCTCGCCGCCGTCGTGATGTTGATCGCCGTCCGGTGACCCGGGCCGTTCCACCACGTTCCACCCCGGGATTCCAACGGGAACCCGGGGTGGAACTGAGCTTTTCCAACGCTCCGACCTGCTGTGATACGCGTGCTACGAGTGCGAGATGTATCACTCGTGCGAGGAGTGCGAGGAGTGCGACAACTTGTTCCGGACACGGTCGGACTGCTTGACGGCCGCCTCCAGGAGCGCGGCTACGACCTCGTGCTTCGGCGTCCGGGTGGCGTGGTGGATGTCGTCCACCACCGCCTGGAACGCGTCGGCCGCCGTGGTCCGCGTGTACCAGGACCGCCGGGTCATCGCCGTCCGCGAGGCGGCCCGCTCGGCTTCCATGCGGGCCCGGCGCTCCCGCTCGATGCTCTCCCGCGTCACCTCCGGCTCGTCGTCGTCATCGTCGTCCGGCGGCGGACCCATCCGATGCGGTGCGGCGGCCATCACGAGCGCCCTCCGTCCAGGGCCGGGATCATGCCGACTTCCGACATGACCTTGGGGACGTCCAGGAAGTCACCAGGGACGGTGCTGTACGCCCGCTGATAGGCAACCCGCTTGCGCATCTCCGCCGCCAGCAGCGGATAGACCGGCAGCTCCCGTCCGGTCGCCTCGTCCCGGCCCGCCGTCAGGATCGTGCGGTACTCGCCTGGCAAGGACGTCGAGTGGTCCGTCCGCGACAGCAGCACCCAGGCATCGAACCCGCCGACCTCGGACTCGGCCGCAGCCATCTGCGCGGCCTTCCACGTGACGCGCAGCCGGCGGATCTCCGAAGGGTCTGCCCCGATCGGCACCACGAGCCGCTTCGCGTGCGTCAGCGCCGCCGCGAAAACGGCAGGATTGCCGCCCCCGACGTCGATGATCACGCGGCGGTGCTGGCGGCGCAGATCGGCCGCCAGCTCGTCGACATCGTCGAACGGGTGCCGAGTGACCTTCACCGGGAACGGTTTGCCCGTCTCGCGCGCGTAGTCCTTGGCCCAGTCGTTGCCGGTCTGGCTGACACTGTCCCCGTCGACGTAGGCCACGTCCTCACCCTCGATGGTCGCCAGATACAGCGCGGCCAGCATCGCGAACCGAGTCTTCCCGACCCCGCCCTTCAACGCCCCGACAACATCGACCTCGCCCACAGCTTCGTCCGCCACGGGCCCACCTCCTCCGCTCCCTGGGCGGCCGTGGACCGGCCGCCGCTCCGCCGGAGATTACCCGTCGCACTTCGCGCACTCTTGCGACTTGTCGCATGAGTGATACGCGTGCGACAAGTCGCACGCGTATCACTCGTATGACTCTGCGGCGGGGCTGTGACCTGGGCGGGTCAGTGTTCGGGTCAGCGCGGCCCGGTCGCCCGGTGACGCTCGGCACCCGTTCCGTCCGGCCACGAACGGCGGACGGCCCCGGGGCAGCCGCGCCTCCTGGCGGTCGTCGGTGTACGTCATCCCGAAGACGTACACCGGGCGCCGATGACGTACCGGGCGACGGCGGCCGGGACCGAGGACCGGTCCTTCGCAGCCCGGCCCCGCGTGCCGGGCCGGCGGCCGGACCAGTCCGGGATCGTCCGGCCGGTTGCGCACCTAGTTGTGCATCAGGTTGCCCATCCCGTTGCGCATCGGGTTGCCCTTCTGGTTGCTCAACAGGTTGCCTGCCCGCCGATCCGGGCGGGGCGTTGTCGCAGGTCGGGCCCGGTGGGTCAGCGGACCCGCCGCGCCGACACCTCTTCTCCGCTACAGCCGGAGCAGAGGTGTCTCCCTTCTCCTTGGGGCGGGCGGCCGGAACTGCGTAGTCGTCCCCGTGCGGGGAGTTACGGTGATCGCGGATCTGATCGCGACGCACGGGGGTGGCCTTGATGACGGCTCGGACAACACGGTGGGCGGCGCTGTGCGCGGCTGTGCCGCTCGCTCTCGCCCTGACCGGCTGCGGGGGAGGCGACGACGGCGCGAAGCCGTCTGCTGCCCCTCCGGCGGCCTCCTCGCCCGCCCCGGCCGCGTCCGCGTCGGTGGACCCGGACGCGGCGGAGAAGACGGCGGTCATCGCCTCGTACGAGGCGATGACGCGGGAGCAGATGAAGGCCTACCGCAAGGCCGACGCCAAGGGAACCGATCTGGAGAAGTACGCCACCACGGAGGCGCTCGGACAGATCCGCAACGACCTTGCGAACATGAAGTCGGCCGGGACCGTGGTGCGCGGCGAGCTGGGGCACGACGCGGAGGTGACCGAGCTCGACATGGAGGTGCAGACGCCGACCGCGACGCTCTCGGACTGCGTGGACCTCTCCGGCTACGAGACCTACGACGTCAAGGCCAAGAAGGTCATCCCGCTCCCCAAGGAGCAGCCGCTCCGGTACGTCATGACCGCGACCGCCCAGCGCTGGGACGGGCGGTGGATGGTGACCGACATCGACCCCCAGGGCGGGGCGGGGGCGACGTGCTGAGGCGCGCGACAGCAGCAGCCGCGGTGGTCCTGGCGGGCGTCCTCGCCCCGGCCGCGCACGCCGACGGCGGCAAGGACGGCGGGATCTGCAAGGGCGCCACGATGTTCGTCAAGGTCTGCGCCTCGGACGGCGGCGGCGCTCCGGGTGCGGGCGGCAGCGGTACGGCGGCCGCGCCCGCCGGCACTTCGGGCGGCAGCTCGACGCCGTCGTGCACGTACACCCGCCTCGACCCGCAGCCGCCGCCGGAGAACATGTTCTGGAAGGGGCACGACCGCTCGGAGAAGGGCGCGGTCTACGGGGTGAACTGCCCGGACCAGCAGGGCGCCCGGACCGTGTGGATCGCGGACGGCCAGGCCCCGGACGCCGCGCCGGTCATCGACCCGGAAGCCGTCGCCCGCCGCGCCGCCGCCTCGATGAAGCTCGAAGGCCCGGCCGTGGCCAGCCCTCGGGCGGCGGGGAAGTACCTGGTCGGGATGCCGATGTGGATGTGGGCGGACCCCTCCCCGTCGACGTTCGGCCCGGTGTCCGCGTCCGCGACGGCGGGCAGCGTCACGGTCACCGCGACGGCGAAGGTGTCGCAGATCGTGTGGGCGATGGGCGACGGCACCACCGTCACCTGCCACGGCCCCGGCACTCCGTACACCCCTGAGCAGGGCAAAGCGATGTCGCCGGACTGCGGACACCGCTATCAGCGCTCCGCCTCCGACAAGCCGGACGGTCGCTACCGGGGCACCGCGACCGCGACGTGGTCGATCGCCTGGACCGCCCCCACGCTGGGCGACGAGGGCGAGTTCACCGAGACCCGTGAGACCGCCTGGACCGCCCGCGTCGGAGAGCTCCAGGTCCTCAACGTCAACTGACGCGGCGGTGGTGAGTTCCACTCACCACCGCAGGTCAGACCACTCGCGCCCAACTCACCACCGCACGGCAGACGGCAGCGGACGGCGGAAGCCGCGGTGACCTCCGGTGCAGCAGAGCGCCGGTCACCGCGCATCACCTCCAGCGCGGCAACCTCTGAATCTCCCGCCTGCGAGGCCGCTGCGCCTCCCCGGCCCATTCACGCAGATTCACGCCCGCTCGCTCTTTCTGCCTGATCGCAGGAGGCTGTGAAAGGGGTGACAGAGGGCGTGACGCGGGGAGTGACAAAGGGCGTGACACGGGAGGTGACACAGAGGGTGACATCGAATATTGGTGACGTTGGCCATTCCTGCTGGTCAGCCTGCGGATTTCCCCTGGTGAGTAGCCAGACTTCCTCTTCTGCTGCCCTTCCTGCTCTTGGTGGTGGGGGATGTGTGGTGGGTGGTGGGGGCGGTGGTGGTCATCGGAACGGCGGCGCTGCGCTGGCCTGACCAGGGGCTGCGACGGCCGATGGCCGACGCAGCACCGGAAGGGGCGGGAGAGTAGCCACCGGAGCCGCTGAGCGCCCCTCACGCTCTCTGTGTGCCCCTGGACGGGATTACGTTCGGAGGCGAACGGCGTTTTGGGGGAGGTGTTCACCCGTGTTCGCCTGTCGTGGTTCGGGGTGTTTATGGTGGGCGTCGGGGGAGTTCTCTCGGTGGGTTTCTGGGAGGGGTTTACAGGGTGGATGCGGTGGGTGTTCATGTCGTCCCGCGCCCGTAAATTGTCGAGGCTCGGTGAACCTGCGCAGTGGCCATGCTCCTGACCTCGTTTTATGCAGTTCGGGTGGGCGGGTTTTTGGCTGGGTGGCTCACTGAATCTGCGCAGGGTCGGGGTGGCCTTATCCGTCTGACCTGTGGTGTTCCTGGCTCTTGACGTGCCTGCGCAGGTTGGTTGAGTACTGCGCAGCTTCAGCGATCCCCGGTATGTGCGACCCCGGATGCACGGGCCGGGGGTAAGGCATAACCCCGATCTTTACACAGGAGATGTATCGTGATGCACTCCTTCTCTCTTCTCGGGGAAGGGGGTAGGGTGGATTCCCAATCTGTACACGGGTGCCGGTAGTGATGCAGGGTCAGGGTCGGGCCCGGTCCGGCCGGTTGGCGCACGACCGCCCCAACCGACCCCCTCCTGTAGCCAGCCGCCCGCACAGCGGGCCTCTCCTGTAGGCGGAGCCGGAAGGAGCCCCACCCGACAACCTGTCACCACCGGTCCCAGCGCGGAGCGCTGGGACCCGCCCGGCCATCCACCTGCCTTTTGAATTCCGGAGGAATTCATAAACAATTCCGGAGGAATTGTTTCAAAGCCCGTAGGGCTTTATCATCTTTACGATCCGTAGGATCGTGCGTCGTTCCTCCGGAGGAGGA
>NZ_NTGZ01000202.1 GCF_002551245.1 Streptomyces sp. rh34 | reverse complement strand
GGGCGGACGGGACCAGCCCGTCGGCGCCGAGGGTGGCCACCCCGCCCGGCGCGCCCGCCGCGTCGGCGGCGAGAGCCGAGACGTCCGCCGCGCCCAGCACGATGTCGGCCTCGGTGTGCCCGTTGACGGAGTGCACCGCGCCGGCCGGTCCCGCCGGGCCCTGCGGACCCAGTTCCCCGGCCGGGCCGGGCGGCCCCGGTACGGCGACGTACTGCGGGGCGGCCGGATCGGCCGGGGCGATGTCGGCGAGGTCCACCGCCGGCTGTCCGGCCGTGAGCGCGATCTGATAGGTCCGGCCGCCGCGGGCGAGACCGGCGAGCCTCTCGGTGACGGTGTACGTCCAGAGCGTCGGGTTCCAGCCGGGGGCGTCGGTGGCGGGCAGGACGACGCTGAGGCGGCCCTCGGCGTCGAGGGCGGCGCGGGTCGGGCCGCCCAGGAAGAGGTCCTCGTCGGCGTGGGTGAGGAGGGCCGGGGGACGGAACTCGACGGTTCCGCTCATCGGGCGTCCGTCGGGGGTCATGTAGCGGGCGGTGACGGTGACGGTGGGAATGCTCTCAGGCAGCACGCGGGTGCCCCTTTCGCTGGTTGACGGGGAGCGGCGGCCGGTGGACCGCGGCCGGCCGGCGGGGTGCGGTGGAGCTCAGGACTGGACGCCGTACAGGGCCAGGGGGCGGCAGCGCAGGGTGTCGCCGGCGGCCGCCACCCGGGCCTGGATCTCGAAGGTGACCGTGGTGCCGAAGGCGGCGGGCAGCCGCTCGGCGAAGGCCAGCCCGTCGCCCGGTCCGCCGAGCGGGCCGAGCTGGACGCCGTCGACGAGCAGCCGCACCTCGGCGCCCGCACTGCCCTCGGCGGCGATCACACAGTGCAGCCGGGGGTGCTGGGCGATGCCGGGGCCGCGGTAGAGCGTGGTCCACGCCGTGGATCCGGTGGTCTCCCAGCGGGCGGTGGCGGCCGGGCCCGGCAGCGGGTACGGGATGTAGGGGCGGGCCAGCCCGCCGCGGATCGCGTCGTCGGCGACGACCACGTTGCCCCGTCGGTCGAGGATCTGCACCGGCTGGACGGGCAGCGTGTCCGGGGCCGCCGTCCACACCGTGAGGGCGAGGGAGCCGTCGTCGCGGCGTACGACGAAGCCCTGCTGCGGTTCGTTCTCGCCGCGGTCCGGCTGGACCCGGCCCAGGTAGAGCAGGTCCTCGTCGCCCGAGGTGCGGACACGCAGCCGGCCCCGGTCGCCGATGACGACCTCGCCGCCCATGATCCGGTTCTGCGCCGGAGTGGTGTTGGCGCTGCCCATCAGCTCCCTGACCTGGCGTTCCAGTGCGCGGATACGGTCGAGGAGATCGGTGGGGATGATGGCCACGGGTCAGGCTCCTTCCAGATAGAGGACGGCGGTCTCCGCCTTGGTGCGCTGGGGCGGGGTGACGGCGATGCCGACGATCCGGTAGGCGGCGTCGAGGCCCTCGTCATGCCACAGGTCGTGGATGCGCAGCCGGATGCGCGCGCCGAGCAGCGCCGGGGTGATCTGCCCGTCCAGCAGTACGGTCAGCTCCGGAATGACCTCGGGGCGGTTCTGCCGGGCCAGTTCGGCACGGGCCAGCGAACGCAGGGTCGCCTCGTCCGTGACGCCGCTGTGGTCGGAGGTCAGCTCCAGGCGGGGCCAGCCCGCCGCCAGGTCGCCCGGGGCCGCGGCGAGGGCGGTGAGCGGCTGGGACTCCTGCGACTGGTCGGTGTTGACGGAGTCGCCGCGGGCCACCCAGACGTTCGCCTGCACGGTGGAGTCCGTCGGCAGGCTGTAGGCGAGGACGTGGCCGGGGTGGTTCAGCACGATGTCCGTGTGACCCGTGCGGATCTGCGGGTGGCCGAGCTGGAGCCGCTTGATCCGGCGACCCTCGGCGTCCCGGTAGCAGTGGACGCGCCACTCGAAGCCGTCGCTCAACTGGCCCAGATTGTGCAGCAGTTCCCGGACACGGGCCAGTGCGGTGAAGGCGTAGGCGTAGTCCCGGACCACCCCGGAGCGGCCGTGGCCCGGCTCGATGCCGATGTCGCCGCCGGACTGCTCCTGTGCGTGGGCGATCAGGGTGCGGGCGATGTCGAACTGGTCCGTGCCGGTGCCGGTCAGGTCGTGGGCGAGGATGCGGTGGTCCAGGTACGAGTCGAACGTGCCTGCCTGGAACTGCACCGTGATCCGGCCCTGTTCGTCGGCGGCCGGCGTGCAGGTCCACAGGATGCCGCCCCACCAGATGTCGCCGTCGCGCTCCAGCCAGACCGCGGTGCGGCCGGGCTGGAGCGCCGCCCGGGCCCGGGCGGCCAGCGCGGCGCCGGGCAGGGGGATCTTGGCGGAGAGGGATCCGGGCTTGCCTATGTAGTCGTCGAACTTGGTCTCCGTGAGCGGCAGCACGTCCAGCAGACGGTCGGTGCGCAGGTCGCAGAAGAGTGCCCGGTAGACGGGCGTGGTGACGGACGCGGTCATGGGCTGCCTCACACGAGCGGGTCGACGCGGATGAACCGGTTGTCGAACCAGCCCCGGTTGCTGGTCGCCGACGTGGTGTAGGCGGAGACCGCCGTGTAGACCGCGCCGGGCTGCAGTCCCGTGATGCGGGAGGTGGCGGACACCGAGGTCATGGCCTTGGACCCGACCGTCGCCGAGCGGACCTCGTTCGCTTCGAGGACCAGGACGCCGTCCTTGCGGATGTTGACGCCCATGCGGGACCACTGTCCGTCGACGCCGGTGTGCCCCATGAAGCCGACGGTCACCAGGACCGCGCCGGTGACCGGCACGGTGAAGGTCGCGGTGACCGTGGGGCCCGTGGTGTCGGTGACCGCCTCCACCCAGGAGGTGGAGGTGCAGTACCCGCCGTCCGTGTTGTGCGCCCAGGCGGTGGACGGGACGGCCGGGCGCCAGAGGGTGCCGTCCCAGCGCTGCAACCGCCCGTTCTCGTCGCGGTACTGGCCGGTGTACTCCCCCGCGGCCAGCGCGCCCTGCGGGGCGATGCCGCCGGTCTGCCGGGGGTAGCTCACCCAGCGTGCCCCGTCCCACCGCTGCAGGGCGGCGGAGGAGTCGCGGTACTGCCCCGGGTAGCCCCCGGTGACGTCGCGGTTCCAGGACTCGGCCAGGATGCCGCCGACCGCCACGGTCGGCACGCGCAGGTCGTAGACGGCATCCGCCCAGACGATGCCGCCCGTGCCGACGGAGGCCCCGGCGGGCACCGCGATCCGGGCGAGCGGGAGGGACGCCGGCGGGACCGGCGGCTGCTCGGGGGTGACATCGGCCTTGCCCGTGATGACCTCCAGGACGGCCTCGGTGCGGACGCCGCCGTCGTGCTGGGCATCGTGGACGCGCAGCACGACGAGGTCGATACGGTCGTTGGAGGCGTTTCCGTCCTCGAGCACGAGGCTCGCGTAGTCGGTGAGGACGACCGGGTAGACCCCGGCCGCCCCCTGGCCCTGGATCACCGCTCGGCCCGGGGCGACGGTCACCCTCATGCCGGCGCTCTCACCGAAGACGTAGAGCCCGGACATCAGGTGCTCGCCGCCGACGGAGCCGGGGATCACACCGCTCGGTCCGGTCAGCGCTCCGTCCGGGGCCATGGTGCCGAGCGGGGCGAGCCGGGTGTCGGCGCGGCTCTGACCGCTCTCGGTCTCGGTGCGGTTGATGAGCCAGGCACTGCGTACAGGCATGTCGTCCTCCTGAGAAGGGGTGGTGGTGGTCGGTCGGGTGTCGCGGGAGGGTCACCAGTGGGCGTCGCGCCAGCGCAGGGTGACCGAGGCTCGCGGGTCGGGCGTGGCGTCCCCGGCCCGGAAGGCCAGCTCCGTGGTGCCGGGCGGCAGGTGGAACAGCTGCTCGGGAGCGGAGGAGGGGGTTGCCGTGTAGAGCCGGGAGGCGGTGCCGTTGAGCAGCACGGTGCCCGCCTCGGTGTCGACGGTCAGGACGTCCTGGGGGCCGAGCACGATGTCGTACTGGAGCTGTCGGCCGTCACCGAGCCGGGTCAGTGTGGGGCGCCGGAGCGGCCCCCGGAACTCGATGACCGGGAGGGCCGCCGCTCCCCCCTGGTTGACCGCGGTGCAGGTGCCCGCGGTGCCGGTCGCGCCCCACTCCAGCGGCCACTGGAGCCCCAGGCCGGCGACGCCCGGTTCGGCGGGCCAGACCAGGCCCGGTTCCTGCACGGGCAGGGACGCCCGGGCCTCCCGCAGTACGGCTCCGAAGCGGCGCGGGTCGGTCGCGGTCCACTGGATGCTCGTCCTGGACGTGCCGTGCACCACGAAGGACCGGTCCTGCGGTACGACGCGGCGGCTCACCCGTGCCCGGACGGCGAGCGTCTGGCCGTGCAGCCGTACGGCCAGCCAGCGTTCGCCGCCGTCCGCTCCGGTGGCCGCGCGGAAGGCGGAGAGGACGCCGAGGGCCTGTTCGGTCTTCCGGGGCAGCAGCCAGAGGGAGGCCCCGACGATGCGGGGCTGGGCCCAGCGGGCACCGGGCCAGGCGCCGTGCTGGTCGGGGCGGGAGATGTCGCCGGTGTCCAGGACCGGCAGGTCGTCCCAGCCGGTGATGCCGGTGCGGTCGATCTCGTACGGCGTTCCGGGGCCCATCAGCAGTCCGGCCCACTGGATCTGCCCGTCGCGGGTGATCAGTGAGCCGGGTGCGGTCTCGTGGGGATATGTGGTGGTGGTCTCGGCCATGCGGGCCGTCACCTCGCTTCAGTCGTGGGGCGGGTGGTGGGCGCTCACGCCGCCGCCCCGTACAGGAACAGCAGGTCGCCGGCGACGGCGAGCGGTCCGTTGCCCTCGGTCGCGTGGTACGTGTGCAGCCGGGTGAGGTCCGCGGGGCGGGTGGGGCCGTTCGTGCGCGGTGCGGCCTCGGCGGGGCGCAGTCGGCTGAGCGCGGAGAGCGGCAGCACGGCGGAGGCGGTGTCCGGCCCGGTGGGCTGGACGACGCCGCCCTCGGCGAGCTGGGGGATCTTGGGCAGGTCGACGCCGAACTTCTTGCCGAAGAAGCTGAAGCTCAGTTTGTTGAGGCCGTCGATGACCCAGTTGGCGAAGGAGATCAGCGCTTTGACGGGCCCGGTGACGGCGGCCATGACACCCTGCATGCCGGTGCTGATGAAGCGGCCCATGCCCCTCAGAGTCCGGGACAGGGCGCTCTTCACCCGGGTGAACATGCTGGGGATCTTCTGTGTGAGCCAGCTCAGGACGGGCCGGATCACGGCGCTGAAACCGCTCCAGGCACGGCGGACGAGGCCCGAGAGGGCGAGGGTGGCGGAGGTGACGGCGTTCCGGGTGGAGTGGAAGCCGCTTGAGAGGAGCGGGCCGACGACGGCCAGGACCGTGGTGATGACCTTGATGGCGGCCTTGAAGTAGGCCGAGATCACGGTGGCGTACGCCTTGAGGACGGGGCCGAGGAACTTCCAGATCCCCTGGAACACCTTGCGGACCTGGTCGAAGACCTGCTGCATGATCTTCTGGCCGGCCTGCGAGTTGAGCGCGTACTCGATCAGGAAGCCGACCAGCGGAGTGACCAGGCCGAGGACGAACCCGAAGGGGTTCGCGCGCATGGCGACGTTGACGGCGGTCATCGCGCCGGAGGCGACGGTGAGCGCGCCGCCGAAGAAGCCCATGAGCTTGGAGACCGTGCCCGAGCCCTTGCCCAGGACGCCGGCGGCTCCGCTGAACCGCGCGCCCTCGGTGGCGATCGAGTTCAGGGGCGCGACGGCGGTGCGGGCCTTGGCACTGCCGGTACGGAGCTGGGTCGCCGTCCGGCCGGCTGTACGGCCTGTCTTCGTGAGGGACTTGCCGGCCGCGTCCGCCCCGGTCCTGATCTGCCGGAGCTGGACGCCGGCGGACGTGGCGGAGCCCTTGATCCGGTCGGCTGCCGTCGATGCCTGCCCCAGGGTCCGCGCGGCGGTGCGGACGGACCGTCCGGCCGCGGTGAGCCTGGTGCGGAAGGTGTTCAGTGCGCCGGCGACCCCGGCGAGCGGGTCCGTCCCGGCCCGGAGGGCCGCGGCGCTCATCCGCGGGCCTTGGACAGGAACAGCAGGGCGGTGGCGGTCTCCTGGAGGTCGGAGGAGGACGCCTCGTAGTAGTTCTCGATCTGGAATCCGGCCATCGCGCCGGCCGTGGCGTTGACCGAGTCGGCCCTGGCCCGGCGGGCGGTGTGGCGCAGCAGCCGGTCCAGCTTGGACAGCGGCAGTACGGCCTCGGCCTCACCGGCCTCGGCGACGATGGCGTGGACGCCGCCGTTGCGCGGGGCCACGATGCCGCCGGCCGCCAGTTGCGGGATCTTCGGCAGGCTGATGCCGAAGGTCTTCCCGCCGACGCCGGGGACCCAGCCGGGGATCGAGACCTTGATGCGGTTGAGCTTGCCGATCGCGGAGTTGATGAGCCGGATGACGGCGTTGACGGGGCCCTTGACCGCCCCCGTGATGCTGCTGAAGGCGCGGCTCGCGATGCCCTTCAGCCCGCCCCAGATGCTGGACAGCCTCTCCTTGACACGGCTGAAGGCCTGGGGGATGACGTTGCGGATCCAGTTGACGACGGGGGTGATGATCTTCCGGATGCCGTTCCAGACGCTGGAGATGACCTTCCTGACGGCGTTCATCACCGTGGTGATGATCTTCTTCCAGGCGTTGAAGTAGGTCGTGATGACCTTGGCGACGGCCTTGATGACGACGGTGATCGCCTTCTTGATGCCGTCCCAGACTTTTTTGATCAGCGCGCCGGCCTTTTTCATGATCGGCCCGACGACCTTCATGACCGAGCTGATGACCTTCTTGATCGCGGCGAAAGCGGCCTTGAGGACCTTCTGCATGGTCTTCGAACGGGTGGCCATCTCGACCACCTTCTCGACGAGCGGGGCGAGCAGGGAGAGCAGCTGGCCGACGAGGTTGCCCTTCATCGACTTGTTGAGGCCCTTCATGCCCTTGGACGCCTTGTCGGCCCCGGACTTGAAGGTTCCGACCTGGGGCCCGCTCTTCTTGGCGGTCCGGCCGGCCTTGGCCATCGAGCGGTCGGCCTTGTCGGCGGCGCGCTGGATGGCGGTGAGCTGGCGGGCGGAGGCCTGGGCGGAGGTCTTGAGCTTCTTGAGCTCGCGGTCGCTGCCCGTTGCCCTGCTCTGCAGACCGCTCGCTGCCCGGGCGGCGGTGTCAGCCCTCGACCTGAAGTTCCCCAGTGCCGTGGATGCCTGATTGAGCGAGCGCAGCAGAGGCATAGTTCTTCCTGTCGTCCAGTTGGTTCCGGGAGCGAGAGTCAGGAACCGAGTGCCTGGTCAATCGTCCTGATGATTTCCACGAATTCATTTCTGGCTCTCGTCGTCCTGTCGCGTATGTCGAGTGCGAATGCTTTGGCGTTCGTGTGTGTTTCTTTTATCTGGCGGAGATAGCCGGATGATTCCTCCCGGTACTGGAATATCTCTCGGTTCTGGGATGCGGCTGCGTCAACCAGATCGGACGGGGCGGGCGAGGGGGTGTCCGGCCCCCCTGCGGGTGACGCCGAACCGGCTTCGGAAAATCCCAGCACTCCCCTCGCCCAGCCTCTGAACTTGTCCTGGTTGAAGAAGTCGATGATCTGGACTCCGAACACGTCGATTCCGTTGGCATCCACTTCGAAAATCTGGGGAGACAGCGAGGCAACTTCTGGCGCTGCCGTAAGGACCGCCGGGTCGACTTTGAAGGTCTGTGTGCTCCAATAGAGCACTTGGTCCGCGATGGCGGCGTGATCGCTCATCCACTTCTCGTCGATCTTGCTGAGCGTCTCTTTCGACCAGTCCAGCTGTGCGGCAGCGGCTGCCTCTCTCGTGTTCACCGCCTCAAGGGCCGCTATTCGTTGTCCCGCACTGGCCAGTGATTCGACGAACGTCGAGATCCTTGTCCGGGCTGCATCGAGCTCTCGCTCCAGCCGTTCGTACTCTTCACTCACTGCTGTCCCCTTCTCTCGGTGCACCTCATTGACGGCAGGGTGGGCAAACATTAATGTCCGCGGTGACTTGCACAGAGAGGATTCGGCATCCGATGCAAATCTTGGCTTTTGTCGCTTTAGTGATACTCGGTGGCGTTTCCTTCTTGGCTTACGTAGGACTCAAGGTCCTGGTGGCGATGTTCTGGCAGAAGGTTCTCCTGGCCCGAAAAGGAGTGCGCACCAAGGGGGTGTGTTCGGGGTATACGAGTGGCCGGTACGGCAGCGGGGTCGTCGTCGATTTCACGGACGAGCTCGGTGAGTCCCATAGAATGGTGGCCGCCGGTTGGCAGGGTGTACTCCCGCAAAGGGGCGGTGAGGTGGAAATCGTCTACCTTCCGCGCGATCCCAAGGTGGCCGACCTCTGGCCGGTAGGCTCGCTCGTTCCGAACGCGATATACATGACGGTGGCGGTCCCGGTGATTTTGGCGAGCGGCTTGGCGTGCCTGGTGGCCATGGCGTGGCTCGTGCACCGGGTATGGTTTCCGGGCTAGAGCGAGCATTCCGGGAGCTCCAGGGTTGGCCCCGCGGGGCCCGGGCTGCCCGCGCTCACCAGTGTCATCTGCGCTTATTCGGCAGGTGGCGACGAGGAATACGTGGTCCACTCCTCGAAATGCTCGCCCCCCCGGTGGAGATGGGTGACCCGGTAGAAGTGATTCACCACCCGGTGATCCGGGGCCCTCGATGCTTGCTTTCGAGGTGCTGAGCCGCGTGGGGTTCGACGTTGCTCTGTCCTCGGTCATGGGCGCGTTGGGGGCGGGGGCCCTCGTGGGGCTTCTCCTCACCGTCCGACCTGGTCCGGGCGGTCCCCCGTCAGGAGAAGAAGCGGGCCAGATCGCTCGGGCTGGGCGCCTCAGGCGCCTTTGCCGGCTCGTCGGCGGAGGCCTCGTCCCCCGGCCTCGGCACCGGCACGGGCGGCTCCGGAGGGTCGGAGTCCTCGTCGGTGTTGACCGAGGCGAACATCCAGTTGGCGGCGGCGAGATGGTCGACGGCTGCGGCGAGCAGGTAGTCGGTGACGGCCCATTCGGCGCTCTCGCCGTGGAGTTGCTGGGTGGTGGCGCTGTCGCGTGGCATGTGCTTGACCAGCACCGCGAGCCGGCGGGAGGAGAGCCGGCCGCGGTGCCAGTCGAGCAGGTCCACGCCGTAGTGCCGCAGCAGGTCGGCTTCGAGGGCCTCGGCGTGTTCTTCGGCGAACGCGTCGAGGCTCAGCCTTCCCCCAGGCCGAGCCCGGTCTCCTTGCCGTACGCCTCCAGGATCGCGGCGATGTCCTGCATCGTGATGTCGTGGCGCTCGAAGCGCGCGAACTGCTCCTCGCCCAGCAGGAGCTTCAGCAGGCCGTCGACGTCGTTGTCGTCGAGGCCGCGGAGCGCCTTGGCCGTGGCGCGGCCCAGCTCGGTGGGCAGTTCGAAGGTGTCGTCGTCCAGGTCGAAGGACCAGGAGCGGCCGAGCGCTTCCAGGCGCTGGGCGCGTGCTGCGTTGACGTCGAACGAAGCCATGGGTGGTGGGTCTCCTTACGCAGAGCAGAAACAGGACAGAGCGGGGTTGGGCGGCGAGGGCCCCGGGGGTGCCGGGCGGGACCGGAGCGTTCCGGTCCCGCCCGGCGGGGGGATCAGGCGCCGGCCGGCACCTTGTAGGCGGCGTCCTTCATGACGAAGGTGGCGAGCGCCTGGCCGTCGCCCGGGGAGAGCGCGGTGAAGGTGACACCGAGCATCGCGGCGGCCTTGCGGGCGAGCTTGATGTCATCGGTGGCGGTGACCTGGCCGCGCGGGATGACGAAGCGGTAGGTGACCGCCGTGCCGTCGGTGAACTCCAGGCCGAGGGCGCGCTCGTCGAAGGTCGGGCCGTCCGGAACGTCGAACTGGACGATGTCCGGCTTGGTGGCGTCCCGGCGGATGTCCGCCGCCGCGCCGCCCAGGAAGAAGGGCAGCGTGTCCTCGTTGAACTGCAGCATGGAGAACTTCAGCGTCAGGTCACGGTCCGCGTAGACGAACCGGGCCGGGCTGATCGACTGCCACGTCTCGACCGGGTCCAGCTTGTCCTTCTTGGAGAAGGCCACTCCGTCCGTCGAGGTGTAGCCGAGGTCGGTCCACCCCGTGCCCCAGTCGGCCGACGGGTCGTCGGAGAAGACCTCCGGGAGGGGGGCGTTGACGTCCGCGATGAGGATGCGGCCGGTTCCGGCCACGCGGATCTCGGACGAGTTGTTGCCTGCCATGGATGGCTCCTTCAGATGGTTTTCCGTGGGTGGTGCCTGCCGTGGGTACGGCGAAGGCCCCGCCGGTGACGGGGCCCTGTCGGTGGGGGCGCTCGGAGGCGCCCGGTCGGTACGGGTGATGCGTGGGTGGCCGCTCGGCGGGTGCCGGTGGTTCAGCCGATGCGCAGCGACACGCGCAGGACACAGACGTAGCGGTTGGCCGCGGGGTGAAGGAATTCGGGCAGCCAGCGCGGACCGTCGGCCTCGACCACATCGGTGATCACGAGGCTCGTCCCGTACGTCCGGCCGACCGCCGACAGCAGCTCGGCGCGGGCGGCGTTCGCCAGGCGGTGGGCCGTCGCCTTGTCCGGCCCGTAGGCCTCCAGTTCGATGAGCGGCTGGTCGAGGTGGAGGTCGTCGATCCACGCGCCACCGCGGCGGGAGACGATCACCGCCTGCTGGGTGCCGTCGAAGCCCGGCGGCGGGGTCTCGTCCACGACCGCGTCCGCGAGATCCGGGCGGTCGGAGAGGAGCTCCACGACGATGGCCTCCACGTCGGGGAAGGTGCTCGGAGGTGAAGTCATGACGGGGCGATCACTCCTGTTCGCGGGGTGGGGAAGGGGCGGGAACGCGGACGGCGGAGCCGCGCCCGGAGGGTGGGCGCAGCTCCGCCGCTGCACTTATTGTGACTCAGATCGTGCGCGCGCGCAACCACATGGTGCGGAGGTGCAATTTCCTTGGCGGGAGTCGATGGGTGACTGCCTCGCGTGGACATGTGGCCGGGACCGATCCCCGCCTCCCCGCATCGCCACCGAGGGTGCGTTAGTCTGCGGCTATCGAACAGGTATTCGAGAGGTGACGGTCCTGAAGAGGAAGGCGTCCTGAAGAGGAGAGCGTCCTGACGAGGCGTGTGGGGCGAGGGAACGGGGGAGCGGGTGGACGGGAGTGAGCCGGTGATCAGTGCTCAGGAGCGGCTGGCCGATGTCGTGGCCGCCGCGGTGGAAGTGGCCGCGGAGTCGGGGGAGTCGGGCACGTACACCGCGGAGGTCGCCCACACGCTCACCGCCGTCGTCGGCAAGGTCGGTGCCCGCGTCGCCGTCGAGGCGGAGACGCGGGGGTTCCGCAGCGGCTGGGGCGAGGCGATCGCGCTGGCGTCCGGGGGTGCGGAGGGCGGGGCCCAGGTGCTCCGCATGTCGTCCGCGCCCGAGGAGTAGCCGGGGAGGCACGGAGGAAGGGGCGGCCCGAACGGGCCGCCCCTTCCTTTTCCTTCCCTCGGCCATCGGCCGTGTCCCTCAGCGCGCTTCGGGAGCCTTCCGCCGCGCCGCCCGCTCCGCGGCGAAGACGTCCTCCAGTCGGAACACGTGCGCCCGGCCCTGTCGGCCGGCCGGGCTGAGGTGGCCCAGCTGGACCCACTTGCGGATCGTCGCGGGCTTCACGCCCGCCTCGTGCGCGGCGAGTTCGCCCGTCAGCAGCGTCGCGGCGGTCATCGCGTGCCCTCCCGCCGCGCGGTGTCCTCGGTCGATGCGGTGAGTTCGACGAGGTCGCCGCCGGACTCCGCCGCGAGCCGCGCCCACGCACCCTCGCTCCACGCGTGCCGGTGCGCCGGATCCGTACGGCAGTCGCAGGAGCGGTCCGCGCAGCGGCAGGCCGGGTTGACGCAGAGCACCGCCCGGCGGGCGGGGAAGGCCCGCAGGGAGACCGACGCGCACCACGGGCAGCGCCCGCTCACCCGCACCACCGGTTCGGCGCCGCCCAGGGCGCGGGCGCAGCGGCGGGCCATGCGGCGGGCCTCGTCCCGGATGTGTGCGAGCAGTACGTCGTCGTCGGCGGCCCGGTCGAGGAGCCCCGCGACGCGCAGCAGCCGCCCGGCGACCTGCTCGCGGCGGGGGCGGGGCAGGTGCAGCCGGTCGTGTACGGCCTCGTCGAGCTCGACCACACCGTCGGTGATGTCGCGTACGGCGTCGGAGATGTGAAGCCGCAGCGGGGAGGTGCGGGACCCGGACGGGGTCAGGCCGTGGTCCTGCTCGGCGCGCAGAGCCTCCTCGCGCTCGGCGCGGGTCGGCCCGGCGGGGGTGGCGGGGGAGCCCCAGGACGGGGCCGTCGGCGGGGCCGAGGGGGAGCGGTAGGAGGGGGCGAGCTCGACGAGCAGTTCCGGGAACTGACGCAGCAGCAGTTCGATCCAGCGGATGGCGTCCGCGACCGTGGCGCCCGCGGCGGAGGCGTCCACGCCCGTGTGGTCCGCGGCCCTGGGGCTCTTGCGTCCGGGCTTCCGGGCGGTGGCCCGCGCTCCGGACGGCTGCCGCGTGGTCGGTGTGGATGTGTTCGGTGTGGTCATGGCGATCCCTTCTCCCCGCACAGGGTGTTGCGAGTCCGCACACTGACACGTTGCGCGCTCGCACGCAAGGCGTTTCGGGGGGTCCTCAGCCTCTTATCTCCACAGATTCTTCCCAAACGGTATGGGCGGAGGGGTAATTCCTTGCGCGCAAGCGCGATAGTCTGAACGTGCTTCGGAGGGAGGCGAGTGCCCCATGACCACGGGCGAACTCGACAGCTTCGCGACCTGGATCGAGGAACTGATCCGTCGGCGCGGCTTCGACATCGACAGTCCACGCGGCGGCGGCAAGTCCCGCCTCGCCGACGAGGCCGGGGTCCACCGGGCCGCCATCACCCGCCTTCTCCAGCGGCAGAGCATGCCCGACCTGGAGACCACCCGGCGTCTCGCCCAGGTGCTCCAGGTCCCGGTGCGCGACATGCTCATCCGCTCCGGGCGCCTGACCGAGGAGGACCTGCCGCTGCCGTCCGCCCCGGCGGGATCGGCCCCGGCCGGAGGCCGTCCGCTCACCCTGGAAGAGGCCGCTGTGGCCCTGGGCGTACCGGCGGACCAGCGCGAGATGTTCGTCCGGGTCGCGGGTCAGTTCCTCCCCGATCCGGCGGCGGCCGCCACCATCGCCGCCGGGCGCCGGGCGCCGCTCGCCTCCGACTGACGCCCGCGCCCCGCTGCCCGCCCGCGCCCCTGTCTCTTATACACATCT
>NZ_NTGZ01000201.1 GCF_002551245.1 Streptomyces sp. rh34 | reverse complement strand
AGATGTGTATAAGAGACAGCCTTCCAGCCGGCGCCTCCGGGGCCCTCCGCACCGCAGCCGGCGTCGCAGTGGCCCGGTTCCGCCCCGGCGAACGAGGCACCCGGCGGCTACGGCTTCCCGCAGACGGGACAGCCGCCGCAGGCACCCCAGGCGCTTCAGCCCCCTCAGGCACCCCAGGTTCCCCAGCAACCGCACCAGCAGCAGCCGCTCCCCGGTCAGCCCGGCCACCCCGGTCAGCCCGGACCCGGCGCACCGCTGCCACCTCAGGCTCACCCCCAGGCCCCCCAGGGCGCGGGCGGGTACGGCTTCCCGCCGCAGGGCGGGTACGGCTTCCCTCAGCCCGGCCAGCCGGGACAGCCGGGGCAGCCCGGACAGGCGCCCAACGCGCCGCAGCCGCCGCAGCAGCACGCCCCCTTCCCGGCCCAGGGCACCCCGAACCTCCCCGCCGCCCCGCAGCAGCCGGAAACGTACGGACAGCAGCCCCAGGCCTCCCAGGCCCAGCCGCCGCACCAACAGCAACCGCCTGTCGACCCGCGTACGGGCGGAGCCTGGCCCACCCCCGTCGCACACGACCAGCGCGAGCGGTCGGTGCCCGGCGCCCCGCTCGGGTACACGGCGGCCGTCGAGCTCTCCTCCGACCGGCTGGTGCGGGGCAAGCAGAAGGCCAAGAGCAGCCGTAACCCCTCCGCCGCCTCCCGGTTCAAGCTGGGCGGCAAGAAGGAGGAGGCCGAGCGGCTGCGCAAGCTGGAGCTGATCCGCACCCCGGTGCTGTCCTGCTACCGGATCGCCGTCATCAGCCTCAAGGGCGGTGTCGGCAAGACCACCACGACGACCGCGCTGGGTTCGACGCTGGCCACCGAGCGGCAGGACAAGATCCTCGCCATCGACGCCAACCCGGACGCCGGCACGCTGGGCCGACGGGTGCGCCGCGAGACCGGGGCGACCATCCGCGACCTGGTGCAGGCGATCCCGTACCTCAACTCGTACATGGACATCCGGCGGTTCACCTCGCAGGCGCCCTCCGGTCTGGAGATCATCGCCAACGACGTGGACCCGGCGGTCTCCACGACGTTCAACGACGAGGACTACCGGCGCGCGATCGAGGTGCTCGGCAAGCAGTACCCGATCATCCTCACCGACTCGGGCACCGGACTGCTCTACAGCGCGATGCGCGGGGTGCTCGACCTCGCCGACCAGCTGATCATCATCTCGACGCCCTCGGTCGACGGCGCGTCCAGCGCGTCGACGACGCTGGACTGGCTCTCGGCGCACGGCTACGCCGACCTGGTGCAGCGTTCGCTCACCGTCATCTCCGGCGTCCGCGAGACCGGCAAGATGATCAAGGTGGACGACATCGTCCAGCACTTCGAGACGCGCTGCCGCGGAGTCGTCGTCGTGCCGTTCGACGAGCACCTGGCGGCGGGCGCCGAGGTCGACCTCGACATGATGCGGCCCAAGACCCGTGAGGCGTACTTCCACCTCTCGGCGCTGGTGGCCGAGGACTTCGCGCGGGCGCAGCAGCAGCAGGGGCTGTGGACGGGGGACGGCCAGAACCCGCCGCCGCAGTTCGCCCCGCCGATGCCCGGCCGGCAGGGCTACCCGGCACCCGCCCAGCCGATGCCGGGACAGCAGGGCGGCCCCGGTCAGCACGCTCCCGGACAGCAGGTCCCGGGCCAGCAGCCGTACGCACCGCAGCAGCCCGGCCCCGGCCAGCCCTATCCGCAGCACCAGCCGCAGCCGCAGCACCCCGGGCAGCCTCAGCAGGGGCAGCAGGGGCCGTACGCCCAGCAGCAGCCCTACGGCGGACAGCCGCCGTACGGGGGATATCAGGCGGCCGGTCAGCCCGGTAGCCCCTATCCTCCGCAGGCGCCGCAGGGCGGACCGCAGAACGGGTGGCTCCAGGCGCCTCCCCCGCAGGCCGGGCCGGTCGCGCCCGGGGCCGGTACGCCGCAGCCGGAGCAGCAGGGCGGGCAGGCCAACCCGGCAGGCCAGCCCGAGTCGCAGGGCCCGGTGCCTCCCGCCGGCTGGCAGCAGACGCCTCCGCAACCGCCGCCGGCGCCTCAGCAGTAGGGCCGAAGTGGTGTAGACCAATGGGAGTAAGCGCAGGGCCGATGAAGGGCTCGCACCGCTCGCGCGGTGCGGGCCCTTCCGCTATTCCCGCAGCCCACACGCTGTTTGACTGACCGTTGACGAGCCTCGACCACCGCTGATAAACCTTCGCTTCACCAACTGGCGAACCAGAGATCTACCCGCCTTCTTCAGCGAGTGATGACGCGAGGTCCCCGTCCATGGTCACTAGAGTTCCCCACCACTCCACCCGGCCACGCCGGCGCCTGCGCCTCCTGCTGGCCTCCGGCGTGGCCGCCCTGGCACTCACCGCCGGATCCGTCGTTCCCGGAAACCTGCTCGCGCCCGCCCCCTCCGAGGCCCGCGCGGACGACGGGAAGACGACGCTCACGGTCGCCGTCGCGCAGAGCGTCGACTCGCTCAGCCCGTTCCTGGCGCAGCGGCTGCTCAGCACGAGCGTCCTGCGGCTGATGTACGACTTCCTCACCAACTACGACCCCAAGGACAACAAGGCGATCCCGGGCCTCGCCACCGCGTGGGAGCCCTCCGCGGACAAGCTGACGTGGACGTACACGATCCGCTCGGACTCGAAGTGGTCCGACGGGCAGCAGGCCACCGCCGAGGACGCGGCCTGGACGTTCAACAAGATGATGACGGACGAGGCCGCCGCGACCTCCAACGGCAGCTTCGTCGGCAACTTCGAGAAGGTGACCGCCCCCAGCAAGGACAAGCTGGTCATCAAGTTGAAGGAGCCGCAGGCCACGATGGCCGCGCTCGACGTGCCGATCGTCCCGAAGCACCTCTGGGAGAAGGTCGGCGACTTCTCGAAGTTCAACAACGACAAGAAGTTCCCCATCGTGGGGAACGGTCCGTTCATCGTGACGGACTACAAGGTCGACAGCTATGTGAAGCTGAAGGCCAACAAGGACTTCTGGCGCGGGTCTCCCAAGTTCGACGAACTGGTCTTCCGCTACTACAAGGACCAGGACGCGGCCGTGGCCGCCCTGCGCAAGGGCGAGGTGTCGTTCGTCGCGGGCAGCCCCAGCCTGACCCCGGCCCAGTCCGCCTCACTGAAGAGCGCCCCGGACATCAAGGTGAACGACGCCCCGGGCCGCCGCTTCTTCGCGCTCGCCGTCAACCCCGGAGCCCGTACCAAGGACGGACAGGAGTTCGGCGACGGGCACCCGGCGCTGCTGGACCAGAAGGTGCGGCACGCGCTGTTCATGACGGTCGACCGCAAGACCATCATCGACAAGGTCTTCCAGGGCCACGCCGTCGAGGGCGAGGGCTACATCCCGCCGCGCTTCGGCGACTACTTCTGGAAGCCGTCGGCCGACCAGAAGCTCGCCTACGACCCGGCGAAGGCCGCGGCCCTGCTGGACGAGGCCGGGTACAAGAAGAACGGCGCGGGCAAGCGCGTCGGCAAGGACGGCAAGCCGCTCGACTTCCGCATCCTCTGCCACGCCACCGACCCCAACGACAAGGCGATCGGCAAGTACCTCCAGGAGTGGTGGGGCGAGCAGGGCATCGGACTGAAGGTCGACTGCCGCGACAACGTTTCCGACCCCTGGTACGCCGGTGAGTACGACCTGGCCTTCGACGGCTGGTCCGTCAACCCCGACCCCGACTTCGTCCTGTCGATCCACACCTGCGCCGCCCTGCCGACCAAGGCGAAGGAGACGGCCTCGACCGACAACTTCATCTGCGACAAGCAGTACGACGAGCTCTACAAGAGGCAACTGGCCGAGTACGACCCCGCCAAGCGGGCGGATCTGGTCAAGCAACTGGAGTCGCGGCTGTACGACACCGGGTACATGAACGTCATGGCGTACCCGAATGCCGTCGAGGCCTACCGCACCGACCACATCGAGTCCATCACCACCATGCCGTCGGCCGCGGGCAACATCTACGGGCAGGACGGCTACTGGAGCTGGTGGTCGGCGGTCCCGGCCGCCGGGGCCTCCTCGTCCGGTTCCTCCGACTCCGGTGGCTCCTCCACCGGGGTGCTCATCGGGGTCGGGATCGCCGTCGTCGTCCTCGCCGGTGGCGGACTCCTGTTCGCCATGCGTCGCCGCTCCACCGC
Organism: Streptomyces sp. rh34; assembly: GCF_002551245.1. Taxonomy (GTDB): domain Bacteria; phylum Actinomycetota; class Actinomycetes; order Streptomycetales; family Streptomycetaceae; genus Streptomyces. The sequence goes on along the minus strand of NZ_NTGZ01000201.1, from coordinate 9,045 downwards.
GGAAGACCGTGAATAGTCCATGAGCTCAGAAACCACTCCCGCCCTGCTGAAGGGCGCGGCGGGCGTGGAGAGCACCGAATCCGGCGGCCCGGCTCCGGCCGGGCCGTCGGCCCGCTCCCCACGCTCCCGCTCCACGGCCGCCTACGCCCGCTACGCGGCGGGCAAGCTCGCCGGGGCGGCCGTCTCCCTCTTCACCGTCCTCGTCACCAGCTTCTTCCTCTTCCGGCTGATCCCCGGCGACCCGGTCAAGCAGATGACCGGCGGCCGTCAGGTGTCGACCGAACAGATCGCGGCGATGCGCCGCGAGTTCGGCCTCGACCTGCCGCTGTGGCAACAGTTCACCCAGTACTGCGGCAAGGCGCTGACCGGCGACTTCGGTACGTCGTACCAGTTCCGCGCCCCGGTCGTCGACAAGATCGCCGAGGCGCTGCCCGCCACCCTGCTGCTGACCGCTACCGCCTTCGTGATCTACACGCTGCTCGGCATCTGGCTGGGCGCGCGCTCCGCGTGGCGCAACGGCAGTACCGGGGACCGTGCCAACACCGCCTTCGCGCTGACGCTGTACTCGGTGCCCTCGTTCTGGCTCGGCCTGCTCCTGATCATCACCCTGTCGGTGGGCATCGGCCCGATCCCCGGGCTCTTCCCGACCGGCGGCATGGAGTCCGGCAACACCGAGGGCTTCGACCGGGTGCTGGACATCGCCCACCACATGGTGCTGCCCGTCATCACGCTCGTCGCCGTGGAGTACGCGCGCACCCTGCTGGTGATGCGCTCCTCGCTGCTGGACGAGATGGGCAGCGACTATCTGACGACCGCCCGCGCCAAGGGTCTGCGCGACGACCTCGTACGCCGGAAGCACGCCGTGCCGAACGCGATGCTGCCGACCGTGACGCTGCTCTTCGTGAACCTCGGCACGACCGTCGCTGGGGCGATCCTGGTGGAGACGGTGTTCTCCTGGCCGGGGCTCGGCGGCCTGTTCTACCAGGCGCTGAGCGTGCCCGACCTGCCGTTGGTGCAGGCGCTGTTCTTCGTGTTCGCCGCAGCGGTGATCCTGATGAACACGCTGGCCGATGTGATCTATCCGCTGCTCGATCCCCGGGTGGGCCGATGACGACGTCGATGGAGAAGCCCTCCGAGCCGCAGCGGCCGGATGCGGGGAAGCCTTCCGAACAGCCGGAGGTGAAGGCGGAGCAGTCGGTGCCGCCGGCGAGCCCGCGCGCCCTCACCCGGGCCCGGCGGCGGCAGGCGGTGCTCCGCTTCTGGCGGCAGTACCGCACGCACCGCGCCGGTCTCGTCGGGCTCGCCGTGCTCGCGGTGATCGCCCTGCTCGCGCTGACCGCCCCGCTGCTGGTGGGAGCCGACTCGCAGAGCGTGACCAACTCCCCGGGCGGCCCGATGGAGGCGCCGAGCGGAGAATTCCCGCTCGGCACCGACCAGTTCGGCCGCAGTCTGCTGGCCCTGATGCTCTGGGGCACCCGGGTCTCGCTGACGGTCGGCCTGCTCGCCGCCTTCCTGTCCGTGGCGATCGGCACCCTCATCGGGATCACCGCGGGCCACTTCAAGGGCTGGTACGCCACCGTCATCATGCGGGTCACCGACTGGTTCCTGGTGATGCCGACCCTGGTGCTGGCCATCGCCCTGGCCACGGTCCTGTCCCGGTCGGTGTGGACGACGATCCTGGCGATCGGCGTGACGACCTGGCCGACGACCGCCCGTCTGGTCCGCGCCCAGACGCTGTCGGTCGAGTCCCGCCCGTACATCGAACGTTCCCGGGCGCTCGGCGGTGGGCACGGCCACATCATGTCCCGTCACGTCCTGCCCAACGTGATGCCGCTGGTGCTGGCCCAGACCACGCTCGTGATCTCCACCGCCATCCTCACCGAGGCGACCCTCGCCTTCCTCGGGCTCGGCGATCCCACGATCGTCTCCTGGGGCGGTCTGCTCCAGGACGCCCGCGAGGCCGGCGCGGTCAGCTCCGGCAACTGGTGGTACCTCGCTCCGCCCGGACTCGCCATCGCCGTGGTCGCCCTCGCCTTCACCCTGTGCGGCCGCACCATCGAGTCCGTGCTCAACCCCAAGCTGGGGGTGTCCCGTTGACCGCCACGACCACGACCACCACGCCGAACCCGGACCCGGCCGGCTCCCCCGACCCGACGAGGCCCACCGGCGATCCGCCACTCCTGGAGGTGCGGAACCTGACCGTCACCTACGGGGGCGGGGCCGACGCCGTCCCCGCCGTACGGGGTGTCGATCTACGGGTCGAGGCCGGGCAGAAGCTCGGCATCGCCGGGGAGTCCGGCTGCGGCAAGTCGACGCTGGCCCTCGCGCTGCTGCGGCTGCTGCCCGCGACGGCCACGCTGTCCGGCGAGATCCTCCTCGACGGCGAGGACGTCCTGACCATGAAGTGGGGGCGGCTGCGGGCCGTCCGCTGGGCGGGCGCGTCGATCGTCTTCCAGGGGGCGATGCACTCGCTGAACGCCGTGCACCGGGTCGGGGACCAGATCGCCGAGCCGATCCTGCTCCACAGCAAGGCCACCCCCGCCGCCGCCCGCAGGCGGGCCGGTGAGCTGCTGGAGCAGGTGGGACTGCCCGCCGCCCGGGCCCAGGCCTATCCGCACGAGCTGTCCGGCGGGCAGCGGCAGCGCGTGATGATCGCCATGGCGCTGGCCTGCGATCCGCGGCTGATCGTCGCGGACGAGCCGACCACCGCCCTCGATGTGATGATCCAGGCGCAGATCCTGCGGCTGATCGAGGCGCTCGTCGCGGACCAGGGCGTCGGGCTGATCATGATCAGCCACGACCTCGCGGTGCTCGCCGACACCTGTGACCGGCTCTCGGTGATGTACGCGGGCCGGGTCGTCGAGGAAGGCCCCGCCCGGCAGGTGTACGCGGACGCCCGCCACCCGTACGGCAAGGCGCTCTCCGCCGCGTTCCCGAAAATCGGGGACCTCTCCTCCCGGCACGCCCCGCGCGGCCTGCCGGGAGACCCGCCGGACCCATCGGCGCTGCCGGGCGGCTGCACCTTCCATCCGCGGTGCCCGGTGGCGCTCGACTCCTGCGCCACCGAGGACCAGGAGCTGCGGGACGCCGGGACCGGGCGCCGGGCCGCCTGCGTCCTGGTGGACGCGCCCGCCCCCGCCGGGGCCGACGACACGAGGAGCACGACATGAGCACCACCCCTCCGGCCGGCGCCGCTTCTCCGGCGGGCCCCCCTCCGGCCGGCGCCGCTCCCCTGCTCAGCGCCGAGACGCTGAAGGTCGCCTTCCCCGGCCGGCGTGGGGCGGCCACCGCCCGCGCCGTCGACGGCGTCGACCTCGACATCCGGCCCGGCGAGATCGTCGCCCTGGTCGGCGAGTCCGGCTGCGGCAAGACGACGCTCGCCCGGTCGCTGCTCGGCCTGGTCGCGCCCACCTCGGGGCGGGTCACCTTCGGCGGCGCACCGCTCGTCTATACGGGCCGGGCGCTCAAGGCGTACCGAAAACGCGTGCAGTTGGTCCTCCAGGACCCGAGCGGCTCGCTCAACCCCCGGCACACGGTGTACGACGCGGTCGCCGAGGGGCTGCGCATCCACGGGTACGCCGGGGACGAGCGGGCCGCCGTCTCCGGGGCCCTGTCCCGGGCCGGGCTGCGGCCGCCCGAGCGGTTCTTCCTGCGCTTCCCGCACGAGCTGTCGGGCGGTCAGCGCCAGCGCGTCGTGATCGCCGGGGCCCTGGTGCTGGAGCCGGAGCTGATCGTGGCCGACGAGCCGGTGGCGTCGCTGGACGCGTCGGTACGGGGCGAGATCCTGGCGCTGCTCCTGCGCCTGAGGAACGAGCTGGGGCTCTCGGCGCTGGTCGTCACCCACGACCTGGGGCTCGCCTGGAACATCGCGGACCGGGTGGCGGTGATGTATCTGGGCCGGATCGTCGAGACGGGCCCGGTCGAGCAGCTGCTCACGGCCCCTCGGCACCCGTACACGCGGGCCCTGCTGTCCGTGCTCCCGGAGGCGGAGGGCGAACCGGTCGTGCTGGCCGGGGAGCCGCCGGACCCCTCGCAGGTGCCCCCCGGCTGCCGGTTCCACGTCCGCTGCCAGGTCCTGGCCTCGGGCGAGGCGGAGCGGGCGGGGGTGGCGGAGGCATGCCGCACGGTCGATCTGCCGGTGCTGAGCGGCGGCGGGGACACCCAGGTGGCGTGCCACTGGGCGGCGGCGTGCGGCGGGGAGGACCGGGGCGGGCCCGCCGCCGAGGCGCCCGCCTGAGGCAGGTGCTGTTCAGCGGGTCCGGTAGCGGGTGTAGATCAGTCCGGTGGCAAAGGCGCGCTCCTCGACCAGTTCGAGGTCGAGGCGCACGCCGTCGGGGAAGAACCGCTTGCCGCCGCCGACCACGCTCGTGGTGATGAAGAGGTGGTACTCGTCCACCAGGCCGGCCGCGATGGCCTGGGCGGCGAGGTTCGGGCCGTCGACGGTGAGGTCGTGTTCGGCCTCGGCCTTGAGCCGGCGCACCGCGTCCGGGTCGAAGGTCCGCTCGATCCTGGTTCTCTCGCCGGCCACCTCGTCGAGCGTCGTGGAGTACACGACCTTCTCCGCGGCCTGCCAGTCACGGGCGTACTGCAGGATGTGCGGTGGCTGGTCGGGCTCCGTGTGCGCGGTCTCCCAGTAGACCATCGTCTCGTACATCCGCCGGCCGTAGAGGTACGTGCCGACAGGGCGGAAGAGGTCGCCGACGAAGGTGTGCACCTCCGGATCCTCGGCCCCGGCGCCGAGGCTGCCCTCCGCCGCCTCGGCGTAGCCGTCGAGCGAGGTGATCATGGAGTAGATGAGCTTGGCCATGGGGTCCTCCGGTACGAGCGGCTCGGTCCGCGGCCGCTTCCGGGGTGATGACCTCCGGACGGCCCGGAACTCATCGGTCCCGGTGGATCGCCCCCGTCAGCTCGCCGAGCGGGCGGCCCGTGCCGCCCCAGCGGTGCTGGATGATCTCGGCGGCGATGGAGACGGCCGTCTCCTCCGGCGTACGGGCTCCGAGGTCGAGGCCCACGGGTGAGGCGAGGCGCGCGAGGTGCGCCTCGTCCACCCCGGCCGCGCGCAGCCGGGCCAGCCGGTCGCGGTGCGTGCGGCGGCTGCCCATCACCCCGATGTACGCGGCGGGCGTGCGCAGGGCCGCGACGAGCAGGGGCACGTCGAACCTGGGGTCGTGGGTGAGCACGCAGATCGCGGTGCGGGCGTCGACCTCGGTGGACTCCAGGTAGGTGTGCGGCCAGGCGCGGACGACCTCGTCCGCCGTGGGGAAGCGCTCCCGGGTGGCGAAGGCGGGGCGGGCGTCGCAGACGGTGACCCGGTAGCCGAGGAACGAGCCGATGCGGGCGGTGGCCGCCGCGTGGTCGATCGCGCCGAAGACGAGCATGCGGGGCGGCGGGGCGTACGTCCGGAAGAAGACGGCGACCTCCTGCATCCGGCGCTGGCCCCGCGCCCCGTACCACTGGATCCCGGTGCGCCCCTGGGCCAGCAGCCCCCGGGCGTCGTCGGTGGCGGCGGCGTCCAGCCCTTCGGAACCGAGAGTGCCACGGCTGGCAAGGGTGTCGGCGGGCCGGACGACCAGGCGGGCCCCGGTCTCCGCGCCGGACAGGACCGTGGCCTCGGCCACCGGCAGATCGGCGGCGATCAGGTCCAGGACGGCCGCGAGATCCTCGCGCTCGGCGGCGGTCGCACAGGCGCGCACCAGTACCTCGATCGTGCCGCCGCAGGTCAGGCCGACACCGAACGCCTCGTCGTCGCTGATTCCGTACGACACCACGCGCGGCCCCGCCCCGGCGAGCACCTCGCGGGCGACCTCGTACACATCGCTCTCGACACAGCCTCCGGAGACACTGCCGACCACCGCCCCCGCCGCGTCCACGGCCAGCACGGCGCCGGGGTCGCGGGGCGCGCTGCCGTGCACGGCGACGACGGTCGCCAGGGCGAAGGGGATGCCGTCGGAGCACCGGGCACGGAGGTCGGGCAGGATGTCGCGCACCCTGTCAGCATCCGTCGTCCCCGGGCGCGGCGCACGGCCGAGGGGTACGTCAGTGGGTGCCGTCGTACGCGGCGGTCAGCTCGGCGGAGCGCTTCACATCGGCGGCCATGGCGACCAGAAGGTCGTCGATCGAGTCGAACTTCAGCATGCCCCGGACGTACGCGAGGAAGTCGACGGCCACGTGCAGCCCGTACAGGTCCAGGTCGACGCGGTCGATGGCGTACGCCTCGACGGTCCGCTCGACGCCGTCGAACTGCGGGTTCGTGCCGACCGAGATCGCGGCGGGCATCGACTCGCCGGCCACCTCCAGCCAGCCGGCGTAGACGCCGTCGGCGGGGATCGCGGTGTGCGGCAGGGTCTCGACGTTGGCCGTCGGGAAGCCCAGCTCGCGACCGCGCTGCGCGCCGCGGACCACGATGCCCTCGACCCGGTGCGGGCGGCCGAGGATCTCGGCGGCGCCGGCGACGTCGCCCTCGGCGACGAGCCGGCGGGTGAGCGTGGAGGAGAACGGCTGTCCGCCGCCCGCCTCGCCGGTGACGTACAGGTCGATGACCTCGACGGTGTAGTCGTAGGTGGCGCCCAGCTCGGTCAGCAGCGCGACGTTCCCCGCGGCCTTGTGGCCGAAGCGGAAGTTGGGGCCCTCGATGACGGCCTTGGCGTGCAGCCGGTCGACGAGGACCTTCGCGATGAAGTCGGCGGGCGACAGCTTGGAGAACTCGGCGGTGAACGGCAGGATCAGCAGGGCGTCCACGCCCAGCTCCGCCATCAGCTCGGCGCGGCGGTGGTGCGGGGCGAGCAGCGGCGGGTGGCTGCCGGGGCGGACGACCTCGCTGGGGTGCGGGTCGAAGGTGACGACGACGGAGGGAACGCCCAGCTCACGGGCGTGCTCGACGGCCCGGCCGATGATCAGCTGGTGTCCGCGGTGCACGCCGTCGTAGGAGCCGATGGTGACGACGCTGCGCCCCCAGTCCTGGGGGATGTCCTCCAAGCCACGCCAGCACTGCACTGTGACCGCTCCTCGCCCGAACCTGTGTACGTGTGTATGTCGATTACGCAGGTCTAAGACTGCCATGCTCACGTCCCGCCGCCTGCATCGGCATCGGCATCGGCTGACGTGATGTCTCCAACGCCTCGACCGTACGCCGGGCGCTCGGGCCCACGACCGCCGCCCACTCCTGTGGGGCGTCGGCCAGCCAGCGGGTGACGAGGGCGGCGAATCCGGGCACGTCCCGGGCGAGTTCGACCAGGCCCCGGTCGAAACGGGCGGCGCCTTCGGGGGTGCGGACCAACAGCATCCCGGTGCGGTGGACGAGCGCGCGCGTACGGATCTCCGGGCGGCGCTCCGAGCCCTCGGCCGCGGCCCGCAGCAGGGCCTCCAGCACATCCGGGTCCCGGCCGGTGACCTGCTCGAACTCCAGCAGGACCTCCAGCAGCTCCGCCCGCAGCGGCCGGGACGCGGCGCTCCCGGCCCCGGCGAGGACCCGGGCGAGCGCGGCGCGCACCGGCGGCGGTGCGGGGCGGTCCCGCAGCAGCCCGGTCACCAGGGGCAGGAGAAGTGCCCGAGCCGCGGGACCGTGCTCCAGGCGGAGGTCGACGTACTCGGCGGCGTGCGTGCCGTCCTCGGGATGGGCGTCGATGTACTCCCGTACGAGTCCGGCGACGTGCAGCGCGAGCGCGGGCGTGTCGAGGCCGGCCAGCGCCCGCAGCACCGCGCCCCCACCGTCCCCGGGGCGGGCGAGGCGGGCGCGGAGAGCGGCGAGGACCGGCTCCTGGTGGGCGGGGAACACCTCGGCGAGCAGCTCGACGGGCAGTCGGGGGTCTCCGGCGGCGAACGCGCGCAGGGCCGCCGGGAGATGGTGCTTCCCGGCCACCGGATCGCGGACGAGGAGGGTGAGGGCGGCGGCGTGCAGGGCGGCGTCCTCCGGGCGGTCCAGCAGCACGAGAGCGGCGGAGCGCAGCAGGGCCCGGTCGCCCTCGGCGGTGACCCGCTGCTGGAGGAGTCCGGCGTAGCGGGCGGCGGCGGCACGACGGGCCAAGCGGTCCTCGTCGCGGGCCCAGCGCTCCACGGCCCGGCAGAGCGCGGTGGGCTCGTCCTCGGCGAGGGCGAGCAGCAGCTCCCCGGCGCGCTGGTGCGGGGTGGCGATCAGCGCGTCGGCCAGGTCGTCGGGGGCGAGGTCGCGGCGGGCGTACAGCAGGGCCTGCGCGGCGGCGGCGACCGTGGGGCGCAGCGGGACGTCCGGGGCGTCGGGGCCCACGAGCAGCGGGCGTTCGTCGGTGAACCAGCGGCACAGCAGCGGCTGCACGGCCGGGGCGTCGAGGGCGAGGCGGCGGGCGACCGCGTCCAGATAGCGCTCGTCGCCGTCGGTGCGGGGCAGCCCGTCGGCGGGCACGAGACGCCGGAGCAGGTCGATCCGGTCCTCCTCGGGCAGGCGCAGTCGCCGCCAGAACCAGGGCCCGAACTCCCCGTACGCCCCGAGGTCCCCGGGCCCGTCGGGGGCGGCGGAGTGCCGGGTGATGCGGCCGGCGAGGACCCGCAGCACGCCGAGGTACGGGCGGGCGTCGGGCACCCGCAGCAGGCTGCCGCCCAGCAGGTGGGCCGCCCACCAGGCGGCGTCCTCGTCGCGCGGGCCCTCGTCGGTCCGCAGCCGGTCCAGCGCCTCGATCAGGTCGGCCATCCGGTGCGCGAGCGCGGCCGTGCCCTGGCGGCGGCCGAGGAGCACCATGGCCTGGATCACCGGCCCGATGCGATGCCGGGGCACGGGCAGACTGCGGGGTTCGCCGACGGTACGGGGGTGCGGCGTCCGGTCCGGGCCGCCGCTCCCCCGGTGCCAGCGGTGCACCAGGGAGCGCAGGGCCGCGTCCAGGTCCAGGTGGGCGCCCTGCACCCAGTCGCCGAGCTCCTCGTGGGCGAAGCGGTAGCCCGCCCCGGCGGGGACGAGGAGGCCCTCGGTGAGGACGGCGGAGGCCCAGCCGGTGCGCCAGGGGAAGATCTCCTCGAACGCCGCCCGGTCCAGCTCGCCCTGGCCCGGACCCAGGCAGCGGCGGGCCGCCTCGTGGA
>NZ_NTGZ01000200.1 GCF_002551245.1 Streptomyces sp. rh34 | reverse complement strand
CCGGACAGCCACCCCGGCGGACCGCCCCGCCGGCCCAGCCGTCCGGGGGGCCGGGAGCCCGGGAAGCCGCAGAGGTGACCGCCGCCCCGGTGCGGCGGTTGCTGTTCGTCCATGGCGGCCACGCTAGACGGCGGACGGGTGCGGGGGCGTCCGCCGTGCGTGGTGATCACCCGTACTCCGTGGGGAGTACACCGTCGGGAATGCGGTGCGCCGCCGTCAGGTCGTACGGACGCCGGGCAGGCCCACCGAACGGGCCAGCTCACCGGCGGCCTGCCGGAACAGCGGCTCCCGCGCCTCGACGACCCGGTTGAACTGACCGAACAGCTCGAAGGAGATCAGGCCGAAAAGCTGGGCCCAGGCGGCGACCAGGGCCGCCACGGCTGCCGGAGGCACGTCCGGGGCGAACTCGGCGGCCATCCGCTCCGCGTCGGAGCGCAACTCCGGAGCGAGGAAGGGGACGGCGAGGTCCTCGGCCCGGAACGCGGTACGGACGATGTCGATGAAGACCAGGCCCACCCGGGAGGCGGGCCCCACCGTGTCCATCGGGGCGATGTAACCGGGAACGGGCGAACCGTAGATCAGGGCGTACTCATGGGGGTGGGCGAGCCCCCACTCCCGTACGGCGCAGGCCACCGCGATCCAGCGCTCGGCGGGCGGGACGGTTCCGGCCCGCTCCCCCGCCGCCCGTTCCGCGACCGAGCCGATCGCGTCGTACGCGTCGACGATCAGCGCGGTGAGCAGGTCGTCGCGGCTGGGGAAGTAGCGGTAGAGCGCGGAGGAGACCATGCCCAGCTCCCGGGCCACGGCCCGCAGCGAGAGCTTCGCCGCACCCTCCTCCGCGAGCTGCTTCCTCGCCTCGCCCTTGATGGCCGCGGTCACTTCGATGCGGGCGCGTTCCCGGGCCCCTCGGATGGTGCTCATGCGCATCAGTCTGCCATGCGCAGGGAGCACCGACCAATAACGAGAGCGGTGCTCTTGCTCAAGGGCGCCATCCGGTGCACACTGATCACAAGCGAGAGCACCGCTCTCCGAATATCGCGGGAGTCACCATGTCGCAGCAGACCTACTACCTTCGGGCGAGCGCCTCCGCCGCCCGCCTCAACCGAATCGTCGGATGGCTGGCCCGGCACGGCATCAGCCTGATGGGGTCGGCCGAGCTGTCCGTGCGCGGACGCAGGAGCGGGCAGATGCAGCGCATCCCGGTCAATGCCCACGCCTTCGAGGGCGAGCGGTACCTCGTCTCGGCCCGGGGGCACTCCCAGTGGGTGCGCAACATGCGCGTCGCGAGCGGCGGAGAGCTGCGGCTGGGGCGCAAGGTCCGCCGCTTCACCGCCGTGGAGATCGCCGACGACGCGCAGAAGGCCCGGATCCTCCGGGCCTATCTGGAGCGGTGGGGCTGGGAGGTCAACCAGTACTTCCAGGGGATCACGGCGAAGTCCACGGACGCCGAGCTGCTGGCGGCCTGCCCGGACCACCCGGTCTTCCGCATCGCGGTCGAGGGCTGACCCCTCCCGTACGCCCCCGGGGCGCCGCCACCCCGCCCGGGCGGAACGGCGCCCCCGAGAAACACGCTCGCGGGGTGAGACCTCAGCGGTCCATCGCGGACAGCGCCCGCTGTGCCAGCGGGTGCGTACGGACCAGCTCGGCCAGCGACGTCGTCCCCCGGGTGATCCCGGCGAACGCCTTCCACGCCGGGCGGAAGCCGGTCAGCACCGCGTGCAGCAGCCCCGGGCGGCGCTCGAACAGCTTGAGCATGCGGCGGCCGACACCCATCTCCACGCCGAGACCGGCCTTGACGGCGAAGGCGTAGTTGAGGGCCTGACGGCGCGCGTCCACCGCGTCGTGCGACTCGGCGATCCTGACCGCCCACTCCCCCGCGAGGCGGCCCGAGCGCAGCGCGAAGGAGATGCCCTCGCGGGTCCACGGCTCCAGCAGTCCGGCCGCGTCCCCGCAGACCACGACCCGGCCGCGGGAGAGCGGCGAGTCATCGCTGCGGCAGCGGGTGAGATGGCCCGAGGAGACGGCCGGCTCGAACCCTGCGAGGCCGAGGCGGGCGATGAAGTCCTCCAGATACCGCTTGGTGCCCGCGCCGTCGCCGCGCGCCGAGATGACGCCCACGGTGAGGGTGTCCCCCTTGGGGAACACCCAGCCGTAACTGCCCGGCATCGGGCCCCAGTCGATGAGCACCCGGCCCGCCCAGTCCTCCGCGACGGTGGCCGGGACCGGGATCTCCGCCTCCAGACCGAGGTCGACCTGGTCGAGCTTCACCCCGACATGAGCTCCTATCCGGCCCGCGCTGCCGTCGGCGCCGACGACCGCCCGCGCCAGCACCGTCTCGCCACCGGTCAGCACCACGGCGACCGTCCGCCGGTCGGGCACGGCCGGGCCGTGCTGCTCGACCCGCACCACCGACGCCCCGGTGCGCAGTTCGGCCCCGGCCTTCTGCGCCTCCTCGACCAGACCGGCGTCGAACTCCGCGCGGTTGATGAGCCCGAAGAGCATGCGCCGGGAGCGGCGGGTGCGCGACAGCTTGCCGTTGAGCGAGAAGGTGACCGCGTGGATGCGGTCCTTCAGGGGCAGTTCGAACCCCGGCGGCAGGGAGTCCCGCGAGAACCCGATGATTCCCCCGCCGCAGGTCTTGTAGCGCGGCAGTTCCGCTTTCTCCAGCAGCAGGACTCTTCGGCCCGCCACGGCTGCCGCGTACGCCGCCGATGCGCCGGCCGGTCCGGCGCCGACGACGACGACATCCCACACGGACGACTCTTCCGGCTCACGTCCGGCGTCTGCGTTCTCGCTGCTCACGATGTGCTTCTGCTCCTGATCCGACCAGTGGCCCCAAGCTGCTCACGGCATCCTACGGCGCGTTCCGGCCAAGACCTCCTGTGGGAGGATCGGCCATGATTTCGTCGTACAAGCGTCGCCGCACCAACGGCGTCGCACACGGTCGCGTACACACCGCGCCCTACCCATAACGTCGCACCCACGAGGAGCGTGCCCATGACCGCCCGTCCGATTCCCGAGACCGTCGCCTCGCTGATGCCCCGCGCCCGGGAGGAGCTGGCCGAGCTGGTGGCGTTCCAGTCGGTGGCGGACCCGGCGGTGTTCCCGAGGAGCGAGTGCGAGGGCGCGGCGAGGTGGGTCGCCGACGCGCTGCGCGCCGAGGAGTTCACGGACGTCGCCCTGCTGGACACCCCCGACGGCACGCAGTCCGTCTACGGGTTCCTGCCCGGTCCGGCCGGGGCGCCGACCGTGCTGCTCTACGCGCACTACGACGTGCAGCCGCCGCTGGACGAGTCGGCCTGGATCTCCCCGCCGTTCGAGCTGACCGAGCGCGACGGCCGCTGGTTCGGCCGGGGCGCGGCCGACTGCAAGGGCGGGTTCATCATGCACCTGCTCGCGCTGCGCGCCCTCAAGGCGAACGGCGGCGTCCCGGTCTCGGTGAAGGTGATCGCCGAGGGCTCCGAGGAGCAGGGCACCGGCGGTCTGGAGCGGTACGCGCAGGCGCACCCGGAGCTGCTGGCGGCCGACACGATCGTCATCGGCGACACCGGGAACTTCCGGGTCGGACTGCCGACGGTCACGGCGACGCTGCGCGGGATGACGATGCTGCGGGTGCGGTTGGACACCCTTGAGGGGAACCTGCACTCGGGGCAGTTCGGCGGCGCGGCCCCGGACGCTCTGGCCGCGATGATCCAGCTGCTGGCCTCGCTGCGCGCCGAGGACGGGACGACCACGGTCGACGGGCTGACGGGCGACGCCGACTGGGACGGGCTCCAGTACCCGGAGGCGGAGTTCCGGCAGGACGCCAAGGTGCTGGACGGGGTGGAGCTGATCGGCACGGGCACGGTCGCCGACCGGATCTGGGCCCGCCCCGCCGTCACCGTCATCGGCATCGACTGCCCGCCGGTCGTCGGCGCGACGCCGTCCGTGCAGGCGAGCGCGCGGGCGCAGATCAGTCTGCGGGTGCCACCGGGCCAGGACGCCGCCGAGGCGACGAAGCTGCTCACCGCCCACCTGGAGTCCCGCGCCCCCTGGGGTGCGCGGGTCCGGGTGGAACAGGTGGGCCAGGGCCAGCCGTTCCGCGCGGACATGACCAGCCCGGCGTACACGGCGATGGCCGACGCGATGCGGGACGCCTACCCGGGCCAGGAGATGCAGTCGTCCGGGATGGGCGGCTCCATCCCGCTGTGCAACACGCTGGCGGGCCTCTACCCGGAGGCGGAGATCCTGCTGATCGGGCTGAGCGAGCCCGAGGCGCAGATCCACGCGGTGAACGAGAGCGTGTCGCCCGAGGAGCTGGAGCGGATGTCGGTCGCCGAGGCGCTGTTCCTGCGGAACTACGCGGAGTCGAAGAAGGTCTGACCTCCCGCGGCCGCCTGCCGGGGAGGCCCCGGCGCGCGCCTCGGGACACGCCCTACGCCCTCGGCGAAGTCGCCCGCGGCGTAGATCCGTGTGGCGGACGTCCGCCGCCGCGTACGTTCGCCGCATGGATCTCGTCGAGGTGACTCCCCAGCTGCACATGTTCCGCTTCCGGATCGGTCAGGCCTATCTCTGGCGCGACGGGACGGATCTGACCCTGATCGACGCGGGTGACGTCGATTCGGCCGCCGCGATCGAGGACGCGATCCGCACACTCGGCCTCGACCCGGCCGGGATCCGGCGCATCGTCATCACCCACGGCCACCGTGACCACTACGGGGCCGCGCAGGAGCTGGCGGACCGGCACGGCGCCGAGATCATCGCCCACGCGCTGGACGCCCCGGTGGTACGGGGTGAGTGCCCCGTACCGGAGCCGGATCTGCTGGACTGGGAACTGCCGCTGTGGGAGCACGGGCTGACGTGCCCCGACGCCCCGCCCACCCGGGTCGACCGCGAGGTGACCGGCGGTGAGATGCTGCCGTTCGGCGACGGCGCGCGGGTGGTCCACGCCCCCGGTCACACGGCTGGCTCCATCGCCATCCATCTGCCGCTCCACGGCGTGCTGTTCACCGGGGACAGCGTCGCCTCCGTGGAGCGGGTGATGCTCGGCGTGTTCAACGTGGACCGCGCCGGGGCGGCGGCCACGTTCCAACGACTGGCCGCGCTCGCGCCCCGTACCGTCTGCGTCGGTCACGGCGACCCGCTCACCGAGAACGCGGCCGCGTTGATGGAGGCGGCGGCGAACGGCGCGTGAGCGCCGCCGCGTGGAGGCCGGTCCCGAAGCCCCGGCCCGCCGGTCAGCCCACCGGCACCCCCGCCTCCAGGTTGAGCACCGTCGACCGCTCGCGCGCCCGCAGGGCCCAGCGCAGCCGCTCGTACCGGGTGGGCGGCAGCAGCCCCGCGGCCTCCTCCTCGGTGACGAAGCGCCAGCCGCGCAGCTCGGAGCCGGGCAGCAGCAGCCGGCCCGCGTCCTCGGAGCGCAACAGGCCGCCGTCGAAGAGGAAGCGCAGTCCGCCGAAGCCGGGCGGGCGGGGCGCCTCCCAGTCGACGAGCAACAGGGTGGGAACCCGGTCGAGGCGGAGGCCTATCTCCTCGGCGACCTCACGGATCCCGGCCCGCGCGGGAGCCTCGCCCGCCTCCACGACCCCGCCGGGGAACTCCCACCCCGGTTTGTACGTGGGGTCGACGAGCAGCACCCGGTCCTGCTCGTCGAAGAGCAGCACCCCGGCGGCCACCGTCTCGGCGGTCGGCTCCGGGCTCTGGACGATCGGGCACGGCGCGGCGTTCCCGGAGCGCACGGCGTCCGCGATCCGCTCGGCGGTCTCCCGGGGTGTGAGGGCGCTGTTGTCGACCACATGCGCGTCCTCGGTGATCCAGTCGAGTGCGTCGCGGTACGGGCCGATGTGCTCGTACGCCCACCTCCGCACCCGCTCGCTCTGCTCCTCGTCGCCGGGAAACTCCTCGCGGCCCGCGATCCGGCTGCGCAGGATCGTTTCCTCAGGTGAGAGCGCCACATGCCGGACGGGAATGCGCCGGGAGGCGAGCCCGCCGAAGATCTCGTCGCGGTACTCCTGTCGCAGCAGGGTCATCGGCATCACCAGCACCCCGGGCACCTCGGCGAGCAGCGCCGCCGCCGTGTCCACCACGAGCCGCCGCCAGATCGGCAGGTCCTGGAAGTCGGTGACCTCGGCGAGCCTCTTCTGCGGCAGCAGACCGCGCAGCCCCGCTCCGGTGATCTCCGGGTCGTACAGCGTGCTGTTCGGGATCAGATCGATCAGTTCGCCCGCGGCTCTGGTCTTGCCCGCACTGAACGCACCGTTGATCCAGACGATCATTCGTACTCCAAGCCGGGTAGGCCGCCGAACAGCGGCGATGACGAGATCGCAAGATCATCTGGGAGAGGTGTGGGAAAAGTCGGCGTCCACAGCCCGACCCCCACCACTTCCTTCTCCCACACTTTCTGGAGATACCCAACTATCCGCTCCTCCATCGCAGGGGTCACCTCGCTTTAGGTGCCCTCCACTCCCGGCAGCTCGTGGCCCGTCCGCTCCTCGACCGCCAACCTGCGGGATGCCTCCCGGCTCGTCCGGCTTCGCCTTGTGCCAGTGCCGCAGCCGGTAGATGTCCTCTCCGGCCATCTCCGCGACGGCCGGCAGCGCCGGCCGCGATCGTCGAAACACGACTGGCGCGGGACCGTGCTCGGGCTCTCTGGGCTGAACCCGGTGGGCCATTACCGGACCTGGTGCCACTTCGGGCGCCGGCCCAGGATGTCTTCCTGCTCAGAGCGGTTTCAGATGGGTGTGTGGCCGGTCAGAGATGGAGCGGGAAGTCAAAGTCGGTGTCCTTCGCACCTCGGAGGAACGCCTTGGCTTCGTCCGGGGTGGAGGCCTGGGGCAGACGGCCGGGATTCTGCGAATCGCCGATCGAGACGTACCCGTCCTTGACGGCGGCCTGAACGCAGTTCCCGCCACCGCCGCTGTACTGGGACACCGTCCATTCGACCGAGGTCCGGGCGAACGTGGACGGGGCCGGCTCGGGTGTCACTGTGCTGGCTCCTTGATTCTGTTCTTGAGGCGCGTCTGCGTCTCATCGGTGCTCACCGGTCCGCCGCCCGCGTGCCCGGGGCTCGTCAGACGTCGGTGCGGATCACCACAGCCAGGGTCCGGGGACCGTGTACGCCCTCGACACGCTCCAGTTCGATGTCGGAGGTGGCCGACGGCCCGCTGATCAGAGTGGTGGGTCGTTCGGGTACCAGCCGGGCGACCGCCTCGGGGACGCCCGGCTCGACCGAGGACAGGTCGACGACGCAGACGTGCAGGTCGGGGACGAGCGAGAGGGCACGCCTGCCCTGGTCGGGTGAGCCGTCCAGGAAGATGGTGCCGGTCTCCGCGCAGGTGACGGCGGAGGCGGTCACCACCCCGTCGAGGTCGTCCAGGGCAGGGGCGGGGATGGCCGCGGAGTCCCGCCGCACCTGCCCGTCGTAGGCGGCGAGCCACCGTTCGTCCAGCCCCGCGGGGACTCCGACGCGGCGGGCGCCCCGTTCGGCGAGCACGGCCGCGATCACCTCAGCCGTCCGATCACTGGTACAGGGGTGCACCTGCGCCTTGTAGTCGGCGAGGCGGCCGGTCAGCAGCGCCAGGCGTTGGTCGTCGGGGAGCGTGCGGCCTGTGCGGTATCCGCGGGGGATCGCCGTCCCGGGGACGGGTGCGAGCGCCAGTGCGTCCCTGATCCGGCCGAGCACCGTGTCACGGGCGTTCGTCACTGTTCCTCCTTGTGATCGTCGGCACGACGGGTGGCGCCCTCCTCGGCGGCCTCCCGCAGGGTGGCCGCGCCCTCCGCCGAAGTCAGCCAGGAGCGGAAGGACTGCTTGGGCGGTACGGCGGTGTCGCGGCTGTCGCTCCAGCCCTTGAAGGGAGCGGGGAGACGCGAGATGGTGCGGTCGCGTCCGCCGACGCCGAGGGAGCGGCTCAGGGAAGCGGCCTTCTGCGCGGTCGTGTAGAGCTTCGGCGACTTCATCACGGTAGCGGCGGCCTTCATGGCGAGCTTCTCCACGGTGGTTCCGGCCTGTTCGGTGTTCTGATGGCGCAGTTCGACCAGCAACGACGGGATGTCGATCTTGACGGGGCAGGCGTCGAAGCAGGCACCGCAGAGGCTGGAGGCGTACGGCAACGAGCTGTTGGGGTCGTCCTTGGCTGCGTGCATCCCGGCGAGCTGCGGTGTGAGGACCGCACCGATGGGTCCGGGGTAGGTCGATCCGTAGGCGTGGCCGCCGGCCCGTTCGTACACGGGACAGACGTTGAGACAGGCCGAGCACCGGATGCAGTTGAGGGCTTCCCGGCCGATCCGGTCGGCGAGCGCGGCGGTGCGGCCGTTGTCGAGAAGGACGAGGTGGAAGTCCTGCGGTCCGTCGCCGGGGGTGACTCCGGTCCACAGGGAGGTGTAGGGGTTCATCCGCTCGCCGGTGGAGGAGCGCGGCAGCAACTGGAGGAAGACCTCCAGGTCCTGGTAGCGCGGCAGGACCTTCTCGATGCCCATCACCGTGATCAGGGTGTCCGGCATGGTCAGGCACATCCGGCCGTTGCCCTCGGACTCGACCACCGACAGGGTCCCGGTCTCGGCGATGGCGAAGTTGGCGCCGGAGACGGCCACCTTGGTCGTCATGAACTTCTCGCGCAGATAGGCGCGGGCGGCGGCGGCCAGGTGCGCCGGCACGTTGTCGAGGCCGGGATCCACCCCTGGGATCTCGTCGAGGAAGATCTGCCGGATCTCGTCGCGGTTGCGGTGGATCGCGGGCACCAGGATGTGTGAGGGCTTGTCGTGGGCGAGCTGCACGATGAGCTCGGCCAGATCGGTCTCGTAGGGGGTGATGCCCTCGGCTTCGAGGTGTTCGTTGAGGCCGATCTCCTGGGTCGCCATCGACTTGACCTTGATGACGTCACTGCTGCCGGTGGCCTTGACCAGCCGCGTGACGATCTCGTTCGCCTCGGCGCCGTCGCGTGCCCAGTGCACGGTACCGCCGTGCTCGGCGACCTTGGCCTCCAGCTGTTCCAGCAGCTCGGGCAGCCGGTTCATGGTGTCGGTCTTGATGGCCGATCCGGCATCGCGCAGCTCCTCCCAGTCGGGGAGTTCGCCGGTGACGTCGACGCGTTTGGCACGGATGGTGCGGGTCGCCTTGCCGAGGTTGCGGCGCAGCTGCTCGTTGCGCAGTTCGTCGTGGGCGGCCTCCGGGAACTTCTGGTCCCCGCGCAGATTGCCCGTCCCGTACGGGGAGCGGGGCGGGGTGGCGGGCATACCGAGGAACGTACTCATCGGGCGGCCTCCGTCAGGGCGTACGGCGCGGTGCGGGTGGATCCGAGGACCTGGGCGAGGTGCAGCGTACGGGTGCCGGCCTTGATGCGTGAGAGTCCGCCGCCGATGTGCATCAGGCAGGAGGAATCGCCGGCGGTGCACACCGCGGCGCGCGTGGAGACGACGTCGCGCATCTTGTCCTGGAGCATCGCGGAGGATGTCTCGGCGTTCTTGAGCGCGAAGGTTCCGCCGAAGCCGCAGCAGGAGTCCGCGCCGGGCAGCTCCACGAGGTCGATCGCCTCCACGGCGCGCAGCAGCCGCAGTGGTTTGTCACCGACCCGCAGCATCCGCAGCGAGTGGCAGGTGGGGTGATAGGTGACCCGGTGCGGGAAGTACGCTCCGATGTCGGTCACTGCGAGCACATCGACGAGGAGTTCGGAGAGTTCGTACGTCTTGGCCTTGACGATGGCGACACCGGCGCGCAGGGACGCGGTTCCGTACCTCTCGGCGATGATCTCGTGCTGGTGGCGGACCGAACCCGCGCAGGAACCGGAGGGCATGACGACCGCGTCGATGGAGGCGTCGCCGAACTGCTCGGCGAAGTTCCGTACGAGCGGGACCGGTTCCCGCTGGTAGCCGGTGTTGACGTGCATCTGGCCGCAGCAGGTCTGGCCCGGCGGGAACACCACCTCGTGGCCCAGGCGGGCGAGCAGCACCGCCGTGGATTTCACCACCTCGGGGAAGAGCGTGTCTCCCAGACAGGTGGCGAAGAGTCCGATGCGCATGGGTCCTCCTCGATCAGTTTTGGTCGGACCATACTAGCCTCGGTCCATTTCGGAAAGCCCGCCGCAGCAAGCACGGACCAGTCCCGCGCCTCCCATGACCCTCCCAGGGAGTTGGTCCGACCTTATTGACATAGGACATATGCGGTGTCCTACTAATGGCCCGAACCAGCTGCCTACTCCAACGCACCCGTCTGGGAAGGGACAAGGCGGTCGACGGCTTTCGCCCCGGTTCGCCCTGCCCGGCACCACTCGACGAGGAGTAATTTCGTGGCTTCCGCATCACCCGCCACCACGCTTGCTTCGTACATACCGGATGTACACGCCATCGGGGACAGCCTCCTGGCGACCGCCCTGGTCGGCCTGATCCCTCTCGCCGTGTTCTTCCTGCTGCTGATGGTGGCGAAGCGCTCGGCCCTGATGTCCGCACTGGGCTCGGTACTCGCCGCCCTCCTGGTGGCGGTCATCGGGTTCCAGATGCCGGTCCAGCTCGGCCTGCTCTCGGCCGGCCAGGGTCTGGTCTTCGGCCTGTTCCCGGTGATGCTGATCGTCGTCGCGGCCATCTGGTTCTACGAACTCACCGTGGTGAGCGGCAGGTTCGAGGACCTCCGGCGCTCCTTCAGTGCGGTCGGCCGGGGTGACCTGCGGGTGCAGGCGATGCTCATCGCGTTCTGCTTCGGCGGGCTGCTGGAGGCGCTGGCGGGCTTCGGCGCGCCCGTCGCCATCACCGCCGTCATGCTGATGGCGCTCGGCCTGCCGCCGATCAAGGCGGCCGTCACCGTCCTGCTGGCCAACACCGCGCCGGTCGCCTTCGGCGCCATGGCCATCCCGATCACCACGGCCGGCAATCTGACCGGCATCCCGGCCGAGGACATCGCGGCGGTCGTCGGCCGCCAGTCCCCGCTGCTGGCGCTCTTCGTGCCGACGCTGCTGCTGTTCGTGGTGGACGGCATGCGCGGTGTCCGCCAGCTGTGGCCGATCGCGCTGGTGACCGGCACCGTGTTCGGCGTGGCCCAGTACTGGTGCTCCAGCCACTTCGCGTACGAACTCACCGACGTGGTCGCCTCTCTCGCCGGCTTCGGCACCGCCGTGCTGATGCTGCGCTTCTGGAAGCCCAGCACCCCCGCGGACCAGCTCTCCCAGGTGGAGAAGGAACCGCTGACCCCGCGCCGTGTCACCTACGCGGTACTCCCGTACCTCCTGGTGATCGCCACCTTCGGGCTCGCCAAGCTGAACGTGGGATCGATCGACGTACCGAAGCTGCTCGGCCGTCTCAACCTCGTTGTCGAGTGGCCCGGCCTGCACGGCGAGTTGCTGACGTCGAGCGGTGAGCCCTCCTCCAGTGCGATCTACAAGCTTGAGGTCCTCGGCAACCCGGGCACGCTGCTGATCGTCTCCGGCATCCTGGTCACCGTGCTCTACCGGTACGCCAAGGACCGGGACGCCTACCCGATGACCGCGCCGATGGCGCTCTCCGCGGCAGGCCGGACCGTGAAGAACATGCGGATCGCCATCCTGACGGTCGCCTCGGTGCTCGCGCTCAGCTACGTGATGAACCAGTCGGGCCAGACGGTGGCCATCGGCACCTGGCTGGCGACGGCGGGCGGCCTCTTCGCCCTGCTCTCACCGACCCTCGGCTGGCTCGGGACCGCCGTCACGGGGTCCGACACCTCAGCCAACGCGCTCTTCGCCAACCTCCAGCAGACGGCCGGCCAGACCGCCGGGATCGATCCGACCCTGCTGGTCGCGGCGAACACCTCGGGCGGCGTGGTCGCCAAGCTGGTGAGCCCGCAGAACCTGACGATCGCCGCCACCGCGGTGCAGATGCCCGGCTCGGAACGCATCCTGCTGCGCAAGGTCGCCGGCTACAGCGTGAGCATGCTGGCCATGCTGTGCGTGCTGGTCTACCTCCAGTCCACCGCGGCGCTGTCCTGGATGCTCCCCTAGGGACTCCCCGGTCGACGCCGGCCGCACGGGGGCGCGGCGGCCGAGGGGCCGGTGCCTCGACCTGGAACACGGTCGAGGCACCGGCCCTCGTCGTACGTCTGCCGCTAGACGGCGGCGTTCCCGTCGGCGGGTCCCTCGCCGGCGTCGTCGACCAAGGATCCGTGGAAGCCCCGGATGTGCGCCTCGGCCAGGTCGGCGGCCTCCTCGCCCTGCCCGGTACGCACCAGCCTGAGCAACTCGGCGTGCTGACCGTTGAGATGGGCCTGGGTGGCCGGCCAGTCGTCCACGTCTTCGAGCGCCCTCAGGATGAGAGGCCGCACCGACTCCCGCACCGCGGCGGTCAGCGTGGAGGTGAGCGCGTTGCCGGAGCCGCTGGCCATCCTGACGTGGAACTGGGTGTCCAGCTCGTTGAACTCGACCGGTGCGATGTCCTGCCGGGCCATCTGCCGCACCACGGTCTCGGCCTCGTCCAGGTCCGCGGGGACGGCGTGCTCCGCCGCGGCGGCGAAACTGGATCGCTCCAGGGCGACCCGGGCCTCCAGCACGTCGTGCAGACCGTAACTGCCCAGGGCGAAGTGCAGCCGGAGCAGCCGCCCCAGCGCGCCGTCGGGGTTGCGTACGATGCGCGCCCCGGAGTCCGGACCCCGGCCGGGCTGGGCGACCAGCACACCGATGGTCTCCAGCACACGCAGTGCCTCCCGCAGCGCGGAACGGCTCACCCCGAAGACCGGAGCGAGTTCGCGCTCGGGCGGCAGCCGGTCGCCGGCCCGGAGCTTTCCGGCGAAGACCTGCTCCTCGATGCTCTGCAGCACGAGTTCATGGGTTCGGGACTGCCGCACGGGCTGCCACTCGACAGGCATCCGCTACTCCCCGCCTCGACTGATACACATCGTCCGACTATGTTACACATGCCGTGTGGTCGGACCAGAACGGGGAACGCTTGACGGCCGGGGCCTAGCCCAGCGCGATGGCCGCCGCCGCGGCCCCGACCAGACCCGCGTCGGTGCCCATCACGGCGGGCGCCACGGTCAGCCGCCGGAGGTAGGAGAGCGTGGCGTAGTCGCGCAGGCTGCGGCGCAGCGGCACGAAGAGTACGTCGCCGGCCCCGGCCACTCCCCCGCCGACCACCGCGATGTCCAGGTCCGCCAGGGTGGCGGTGGCGGCGATGCCGGCCGCCAGCGCCTGGGCTGCACGCTCGTAGGAGGCGAGGGCGACCGGGTCTCCCCCGCGGGCGGCGACGGCCACCGCCTCGGCCGTCGCGTCGCCGTCCGGGCCGGGCCGCCAGCCGTTCTCCAGCGCGCGGCGGGCGATGTTGGGG
>NZ_NTGZ01000020.1 GCF_002551245.1 Streptomyces sp. rh34 | reverse complement strand
GATCGGCCCCAGACCGACCGGCCCCGCCGTGACCGGCCCCAGACCGACCCGCCCCAGACCGACCGGCGCTCCGGCTCCGCACCCCGGCCGTCCCGGCCGCCGCGCACCGGCGCCGGGCCCGAGCCCGCGCTCGTACCCAAGAGTCGCAACTCCCGGGTGCCGACGATCCCCACCCTCCCGGCGTCGCGGATGCGGCTGCCGGCCAGGCCGCCGGCCGAGGGCGGGGGCTCCGCCGCTCCGGACGACGGGGCCCGCTGAAGGCACGGACGGACCCGGCCGCCGGCCGCCCTGTCGGTACGCCGGTGGCCGGGGCGGCACCGGCCCGTGGGGGTGGACAGCATTTGTTTTGACCCAGCTCCGTGAGGTAGGTACGCTCAAGCCTTGTGCCTGGGGTGTGCCTGGGCTCGGGTGTGTGTCCTCAACCGCACCGCGAGTCCGTCAGTGGCCACCGCAATCTGTGCCCTTCCGCCCCTTGGGCGGGAGTCCGCAGTATTCGACACACCCGACCGCGTGGGTCGGTGATGTTCCAGGTTAGTTTCACGAACGGCACACAGAAACCGGAGAAGTAGTGCCTACGATCCAGCAGCTGGTCCGGAAGGGCCGGCAGGACAAGGTCGAGAAGAACAAGACGCCCGCGCTCGAGGGTTCGCCCCAGCGGCGTGGCGTCTGCACGCGTGTGTTCACGACCACCCCGAAGAAGCCGAACTCGGCGCTCCGTAAGGTCGCGCGTGTGCGTCTGACCTCCGGCATCGAGGTCACGGCCTACATCCCGGGTGAGGGACACAACCTGCAGGAGCACTCCATCGTGCTCGTGCGTGGTGGCCGTGTGAAGGACCTGCCGGGTGTTCGTTACAAGATCATCCGCGGCTCCCTTGACACCCAGGGTGTCAAGAACCGCAAGCAGGCCCGCAGCCGCTACGGCGCCAAGAAGGAGAAGTAAGAATGCCTCGTAAGGGCCCCGCCCCGAAGCGCCCGGTCATCATCGACCCGGTCTACAGCTCTCCTCTTGTCACCTCGCTGATCAACAAGATCCTCCTCGACGGCAAGCGTTCCACCGCCGAGCGGATCGTGTACGGCGCCATGGAAGGCCTCCGCGAGAAGACCGGCAACGACCCGGTCATCACGCTGAAGCGCGCGCTTGAGAACGTCAAGCCCTCGCTCGAGGTCAAGTCCCGCCGTGTCGGTGGCGCCACCTACCAGGTGCCGATCGAGGTCAAGCCCGGCCGCGCCTCCACCCTCGCCCTGCGCTGGCTCGTCGGTTACTCCCGCGCCCGCCGCGAGAAGACCATGACCGAGCGCCTCATGAACGAACTGCTCGACGCCTCCAACGGCCTCGGCGCTTCGGTCAAGAAGCGTGAGGACACCCACAAGATGGCCGAGTCCAACAAGGCCTTCGCGCACTACCGCTGGTAGTCGCTACCCCCATCGAGACCGAGAGAAGATTGAGCCTTATGGCCACCACTTCGCTTGACCTGGCCAAGGTCCGCAACATTGGGATCATGGCCCACATCGACGCGGGGAAGACGACCACCACTGAGCGGATCCTCTTCTACACCGGTGTGAGCTACAAGATCGGTGAAGTCCACGACGGCGCTGCCACGATGGACTGGATGGAGCAGGAGCAGGAGCGCGGCATCACGATCACGTCCGCCGCGACGACCTGCCACTGGCCGCTCAACGATGTTGACCACACCATCAACATCATCGACACCCCGGGTCACGTCGACTTCACCGTCGAGGTGGAGCGTTCGCTCCGCGTCCTCGACGGCGCCGTCACCGTGTTCGACGGTGTGGCCGGCGTCGAGCCGCAGTCCGAGACCGTCTGGCGTCAGGCGGACCGCTACGGCGTGCCGCGTATCTGCTTCGTCAACAAGCTCGACCGCACCGGTGCCGACTTCTTCCGTTGCGTCCAGATGATCGTGGACCGCCTCGGCGCGACCCCGATCGTCATGCAGCTCCCCATCGGGGCGGAGGCCGACTTCACGGGTGTCGTCGACCTCGTGTCGATGCAGGCCTTCGTGTACCCCGAAGAGGCCGCCAAGGGCGAGATGTACAACACCGTCGAGATCCCGGACAACCTCAAGGAGTCCGCCGCCGAGTGGCGCGGCAAGCTCCTCGAGGCCGTGGCCGAGAACGACGACGACATGATGGAGCTGTACCTGGAGGGCACCGAGCCCACCCAGGAGCAGCTGCACGAGGCGATCCGCCGCATCACGCTGGCGTCGAAGGGCAGTGCCGACTCCGTCACCGTCACCCCGGTGTTCTGTGGCACCGCGTTCAAGAACAAGGGCGTCCAGCCCCTGCTCGACGCGGTCGTGCGCTACCTGCCTTCCCCCCTGGACGTCGAGGCCATCGAGGGCCACGACGTGAAGGACCCGGAGAAGGTCATCCAGCGCAAGCCCTCGGACGACGAGCCGTTCTCCGGTCTGGCGTTCAAGATCGCGAGCGACCCGCACCTGGGCAAGCTCACCTTCGTCCGGATCTACTCCGGTCGCCTGGAGGCCGGCACCGCGGTGCTGAACTCCGTCAAGGGCAAGAAGGAGCGCATCGGCAAGATCTACCGCATGCACGCGAACAAGCGTGAGGAGATCGCATCGGTGGGCGCCGGCGACATCATCGCCGTCATGGGTCTCAAGCAGACCACCACCGGTGAGACGCTGTGCGACGACAAGAACCCGGTCATCCTGGAGTCCATGGACTTCCCGGCGCCGGTCATTCAGGTCGCCATCGAGCCGAAGTCCAAGGGTGACCAGGAGAAGCTGGGTGTCGCCATCCAGCGCCTCTCGGAGGAGGACCCCTCCTTCCAGGTGCACTCCGACGAGGAGACCGGCCAGACCATCATCGGTGGTATGGGCGAGCTTCACCTCGAGGTGCTCGTCGACCGCATGAAGCGCGAGTTCCGCGTCGAGGCGAACGTCGGCAAGCCCCAGGTCGCGTACCGCGAGACGATCCGCAAGGCCGTCGAGCGCATCGACTTCACGCACAAGAAGCAGACTGGTGGTACCGGCCAGTTCGCGAAGGTGCAGATCGCCCTCGAACCCATCGAGGGTGGCGACGCCTCCTACGAGTTCGTCAACAAGGTCACCGGTGGCCGCATCCCCCGTGAGTACATTCCCTCGGTGGACGCGGGTGCTCAGGAAGCCATGCAGTTCGGCATCCTGGCCGGTTACGAGATGGTCGGCGTCCGCGTCACCCTTCTCGACGGTGGTTACCACGAGGTCGACTCCTCGGAGCTCGCCTTCAAGATCGCCGGTTCGCAGGCGTTCAAGGAGGGTGCCCGCAAGGCCTCTCCCGTGCTCCTCGAGCCGATGATGGCCGTCGAGGTCACCACGCCCGAGGACTACATGGGCGATGTCATCGGCGACCTCAACTCCCGCCGTGGCCAGATCCAGGCCATGGAGGAGCGCAGCGGCGCTCGCGTCGTGAAGGGCCTCGTGCCCCTCTCGGAGATGTTCGGCTACGTCGGAGACCTCCGCAGCAAGACCTCGGGTCGCGCAAGCTACTCGATGCAGTTCGACTCCTACGCCGAGGTTCCGCGGAACGTCGCCGAGGAGATCATCGCGAAGGCCAAGGGCGAGTAACTCTCCCGAGCTCACGCTTTAGGCTTGTCACCGGAGCCGGGCGGGCATTCCGCACAGCGCGTCAGCACTGTGCGGAATGCCCCCGGCGCCGGCACCCCAGCAAAGATCACCTGGCGCCGATGAAGCAAGGCGTACAGATCCACTCAGGAGGACCCCAGTGGCGAAGGCAAAGTTCGAGCGGACTAAGCCGCACGTCAACATCGGCACCATCGGTCACATCGACCACGGTAAGACGACCCTCACGGCCGCCATTACCAAGGTGCTGCACGACGCGTACCCGGACCTGAACGAGGCCTCGGCCTTCGACCAGATCGACAAGGCTCCCGAAGAGCGCCAGCGCGGTATCACCATCTCCATCGCGCACGTCGAGTACCAGACGGAGTCGCGTCACTACGCGCACGTCGACTGCCCCGGTCACGCGGACTACATCAAGAACATGATCACGGGTGCCGCGCAGATGGACGGCGCCATCCTCGTGGTCGCCGCCACCGACGGCCCGATGCCGCAGACCAAGGAGCACGTGCTCCTGGCCCGCCAGGTCGGCGTCCCCTACATCGTCGTCGCCCTGAACAAGGCCGACATGGTGGACGACGAGGAGATCCTGGAGCTCGTCGAGCTCGAGGTCCGTGAGCTCCTCTCCGAGTACGAGTTCCCGGGCGACGACCTTCCGGTCGTCAAGGTCTCGGCGCTCAAGGCGCTCGAGGGTGACAAGGAGTGGGGCCAGACCGTCCTCGACCTGATGAAGGCCGTCGACGAGTCCATCCCGCAGCCCGAGCGTGACGTCGAGAAGCCGTTCCTCATGCCGATCGAGGACGTCTTCACGATCACCGGTCGCGGTACGGTCGTCACCGGCCGCATCGAGCGTGGTGTCCTGAAGGTCAACGAGACCGTCGACATCGTCGGTATCAAGACCGAGAAGACCACCACCACGGTCACCGGCATCGAGATGTTCCGCAAGCTGCTCGACGAGGGCCAGGCCGGTGAGAACGTCGGTCTGCTCCTCCGTGGCATCAAGCGCGAGGACGTCGAGCGCGGCCAGGTCATCATCAAGCCCGGCTCGGTCACGCCGCACACCGAGTTCCAGGCGCAGTCCTACATCCTGTCGAAGGACGAGGGTGGCCGTCACACCCCGTTCTTCAACAACTACCGCCCGCAGTTCTACTTCCGTACCACGGACGTGACGGGCGTTGTGACCCTTCCCGAGGGCACCGAGATGGTCATGCCGGGTGACAACACCCTCATGGACGTCGCGCTGATCCAGCCGGTCGCCATGGAAGAGGGCCTGAAGTTCGCCATCCGTGAGGGTGGCCGGACCGTGGGCGCCGGCCAGGTCACCAAGATCATCAAGTAGTTTCTGCTTGGTCCTTGGACCTGGTGGCTCACTGAGTCGCACAGAAGGGCCCCGCACCTCCTCGGAGGTGCGGGGCCCTTCGCCATGTGCCGCCGTGTGCCCCCATGCGCGGAGCCGCCGCGGTCACGGGGCCGGGCCCCGGCCCCCTCGTGGGCTACGGGTGGGGCGCGGACGCCGCGGACGTGGCGCTCGGCACGGTTGCTGTCAGCGTGAAAGCCCACGACCGTCGGATCGGGCTCGGCCCACGGCGGCAGCACGGTCCGCACCCCCACGCCGGAGGCGTCGGCCAGGACCCGCTGGGCGTGGGCGAGCTCGTCGGAGAGGGAGGGGTTGCCGCCGTCCGGCCGGCTGATCGACCGCACGTCGTCGTGGAGCCGCTGGGCCAGGGCGATGATCTCGGTCAGCGCACCGCGTTCGCGTCCGGGCGACGAGGAGTCCGGCATACCGCCGCGCAGCGCCACCTCGCCCTGGAGCACGATCGCCGTCAGCGACGAGCCGACCAGATCATGCAGGTCCTGCTGCATCCGGGCCCGCTCCCGCTGCTCCGGACGGCCCCGGCGAGAAAGCCCAGCAGGCTCGGGGGAGTGGCCCTGCAACTGCCCCTGGACGCCGGACAGGCGCAGGTGCTGATGCTCACCGCGCTCGACCGCCCGGGTCATCCGCGCCGGGCCCTGGCCGCCGGGGCCGCCGGGTATCTGCTCAAGAGCACCACCCCGGCGCGGACCGCCGACGCCATCCGGCGGATCGCCGCGGGCGGCCGGGTCATCGACCCCCGGATGCGCGGGGAGGAGCGGGCCGGCCCCGGCCCGCTCACCGACAGGGAGGCCGAGCCCTCCGGCTGGCCGCCGGCGGGGCGCACTCCCGGGAGATCGCGGCCGACCTGTTCCTCAGCGTGGGAACCGTCCGCAACAGGCTCTCGTCGGCGGCCGGGAAGCTCCACGCCCGCACCCTCGTCGACGCCGTGCGGATAGCGAAGGACCAGGGATGGGTGTAGGGCCCCGGTACCTCAGGGCGGAGAGGTACGGGGGCCCTACGGTTTCACGGGGACGGCGGGTCGGTCAGGTGCCCGCCGTCCCGGGCGGTGGGGCCGGTCAGACGCCCGCGACCGACTGGATCCAGGACCGGTACGCGGTGACGTTCGTGTACGCGGTCGTCGTCTGGCGGTCGCTGGTGGAGGCGACGCCGACCTGGATGCCGTTCAACGTCATCGGGCCGCCCGAGTCGCCGCCGGCGGTGATGCCGTTGCCCCGGCGGGCGCAGATCGCCGAGCCGCCGTACGCGTCACCGCAGCCGTGGGTCACCGTCACATCGGCGACCTTCAGGTAGCGGGACTGGCAGTTGGCCTCGGAGCCGCACTGGGAGGTGGCGCCCCAGCCCCAGACCTGCACGTTCTGTCCGACGCGGACCGTGCCGGGCTGGCCGAGGCGGGAGTAGGTGGCCTGGACCGAGCGGTCCAGCCGGACGAGCGCCAGGTCCGAGCTGTGGGTGTAGGTCTGGACGCCGTTGGCCACCGTGCCGCCGCTGTGCTGGTCCAGGCTGCCGATACGGAACGAGAGGCCGCCACCGGTGACGCAGTGCTTCGCGGTGAGGATCCAGGTCGGCGCGATGATCGTCGCCGAACAGGTCTCTCTGCCGTTCGAGAAGAGGCGGGCCGCCCAGGGCGCGTTCTGCGCGTAGCCGCCGCCGATGATCTGGGTGGTCGGGGGCGGGGCGTCCTGGAGCGGGGCCTCGGGGGCGGCCGAGGCGGACGGTGCGAAGAGGGCGAGGACGCAGGCCGCTGCGGCGGCGGCAGCGGGCACGAGCCTGGATATACGCATGATTCCTCGTTTCGCGCGACACACTGGGGTATGCGTGTCCGTGGGGGATGGTGGGCAACAGGGTGCCGGAGCGCGACGAGGCCGGGGTACTAACGTTTGGCCATAACGCGGCGTTATGGGGCGGCAGTTGGGCCGAACGCGTCCGTCTCTACGGACGCCACACCCACGGCGACGGGCCCCCGGGACCGTACGGCGAGGTGTCCCGCGCGCTCCGGCGGACCGGCGGTTCGTCCGGGCCGACGGGTCCTCCGGGCCGCACCCGGACGCGGAGGGGCCCGAACGCGGAGGGGCCCGGCACGCATGCCGCGTGCCGGGCCCCTCCCTCACCTACCTACAGGTCAGTTACCTGCGGTCTTCCTCTTGCGCAGGATGAACACGGCCGCGCCGCCCGCGGCCACGAGGGCCACCGCGATGCCGGCGATCACCGGAGTGGCGCTGGAACCGCCGGTCGCCGCGAGGTCACCGCCGCCGGTCGTGTCGCCGGTCGTGGTGTCGCCGGTCGTGCCGCCGTCCTCGCTGGGGCTCGGGCTGGTGGACGGGGTCTCCCCGCCACCGCTCGTGCCCGGGGCGGGCGTGCCCTGGGTCTCGCAGTCCAGGACTCCCTGGAAACGCTCTGAGAAGCCGTTGGGGCCGGTCACGGTGATGTCGTAGGCCTCGTCCTCGCCGACCGGGACGGTCACGGTCTTGGACTCGCCCGCACCGACCGTGTGCTCGGCGCCGGCCAGCTTGAAGGTGAAGGGCGTGTCGCCCTCGTTGGACGCCGTGACGTCGACGCCGTTCTTGTCGCAGTTCTTCTCCGCGGTGACCGCGGGGATGGCGCCCTTCGTGGCCCAGTTCGCGGTCGCGTCCGCGGTGATCGTGGACTCGGTGGAGCCGGCCAGGATCTGGGTCTGGCTCTTGCTCGGGCTAGCGAACGCCCGGCCGACCGGAACCTGTGTGGTCGCCTTGGTCGTGAGCGAGGCCGTGCCGTCGGCGGTGCCCGCGGGCACGTCGAAGTACAGCTCGGTGCCGTTGACGGCCGAGGTGACGGGCTGACCGTCCTTGTCGGTCACCTTGACGCCGGCCGCCGCGGCGTCGGCGTTGGCGGCCACGGACACCTGACCGGCGTCGGTGTGCACGGTCACCGGGCCGAGCTTGCTGCCCGACTTGCCGGACACCACGTTCGGGTCCAGCGTCAGCGAGGTCTTCGGCTCCTGAAGGTTCTGAGCCTGGGCCTCCAGCCAGTCCGCGAGCTTCTCGGCCTGCTCGTTCTTCGCCTCGACCTTCGCCCCGTCCGAGATGCGCCAGATGGCGACCTGCGTGCCGGCGGCAGCCGTCTTGGGCGACAGCTCTCCGGCGCCCGCCTTCTGGGCGAGCGACGCGAGGTCACCGGCCTGCGGGTACGAGTTCTTGAGGATCCAGAGAATCTTGCCGGCGTCCTTGTTGGTGCCGAGCGACGTCTGACCCCAGGGAGTTTCGAGGTACTTGGCCTTGTTCTGGGTCGGGTTGTGGATGTCGATGCAGTACGTCTGCAGCTGGCCGCCGCCGTCGACGGTCATCTCGAACAGCCCTGCGGAGATGTCCTTTGACTTGCCGTTACCCAGGTCGATGCGGGCCGAGTCGAACGTCTTCAACCCGTTCAGAGTGGCGGCCGCACCTCCCTGGTGATGGGTGTCGTCCCCGTCGGCCGCCGCGCTGCCGGCCCCGGCCAGCGAGCCCAGGGTCAGCAGACCGACCGTGGCGGCCACTGCGGCTATCCGGCGACCGGTGTTTCTCCGCCCGGGCGCGGCTGAGGATGAAAAGGCTGAAAACACAGAAGTCCCCTCCGGCGCGGCTCGTCCTCAAGGGCGCGACAAACGCGCGCGCCACACGAGGTATGTGGTGGGAGAGCCGCGAAATCAGTCTCAAGTGCCCTGCGAGCACGGGCAGATCCTATGAAGCGGAAGTTGCCCGTTGTTCCTCGTGGACATCATTTGAGTGTTCCGAATCGGAATCGTTACTGAGGCCGACGCCGTGGTGCCGCGGGAAGGGGCGGCCGGAGGCGGGCCCGGGGCTGCCCGTGCGAGGGGCTGTCCGTAGAACAGCACGACCTCCCACGGGAGTTGCGCTTCCGGTGCGCCCGGGGAGGACCGAAGCGGTACGCCTGGTGTGCCCGGGCGCCAAGTGGAATCCCCGCTGACCTCGGTCCGGCCGTCACCGGGCACGTACCGGGAGGGGCGTGATCCGCGAGCCGCCCGCCGCCGCGCCGCCCCTGCCCGCGACCGGGGAAACGCCCCGGCCCCCGCTCCGCTCGCGCGCGTACGCCTCGCGCCCCCGCGTGCACGCGCCCTCACGCACGCGTACCGGGCACGGTGCGCGCCCTGCGGCCCCGCCGGATCCGCGCCCGCGTTTGAGCACTCGCTCGCTCGGGGTAGGATTCCCGACTCGATTGGCCAGGCCCGCGCCCCGTATGGCACACTGACCAGGTTGCTCGGTTGAGTGTCAATGCTGCGCGCCTCCCGCCGGGAGGACCGGAAGCGAGTCCCACAGTACTCGTCGGCCCCCAGGGCCGGACGTACGGGAATCTTTCGGGAAGCAACGCAGGGCGCCGGCCAGGCACCCGGTGGGTGTTCCGCCCCCGGTTCCGCGGTCTCAGGGTCCGCACCCCCTTGGTTGGGATCTTCTTCGGGAGATTTTCGTAGAGGGGATGCGACACGCCCGACCGCGTGGGTCGGAGGAGGAGTCCAGAGAACCCCCGGGTTCCAGAGCGTTACGAGAGACAGGACTACTAGTAGCCATGGCGGGACAGAAGATCCGCATCCGGCTCAAGGCCTACGACCACGAGGTCATCGACTCCTCGGCGAAGAAGATCGTCGAGACGGTGACCCGCACTGGTGCGTCGGTCGCGGGCCCGGTGCCGCTGCCCACTGAGAAGAACGTGTACTGCGTCATCAAGTCGCCGCACAAGTACAAGGACTCTCGCGAGCACTTCGAGATGCGCACGCACAAGCGCCTCATCGACATTCTCGACCCCACGCCGAAGACGGTTGACTCGCTGATGCGCCTCGACCTGCCGGCGGGCGTCGACATCGAGATCAAGCTCTGAGGGGACGGGCCGAGATGAGCAAGAACATCAAGGGCGTCCTGGGCGAGAAGCTCGGCATGACCCAGGTCTGGGACGAGAACAACCGGGTTGTCCCGGTGACCGTCGTCAAGGCCGGTCCGTGCGTCGTGACGCAGGTCCGTACGAACGACAGCGACGGCTACGAAGCGGTGCAGATCGCCTTCGGCGAGATCGACCCGCGCAAGGTGAACAAGCCCCTCAAGGGTCACTTCGCCAAGGCCGACGTCACCCCGCGCCGCCACCTGGTGGAGCTCCGCACCCCTGACGCCAGCGAGTACACGCTGGGCCAGGAGGTCACTGCCGAGGTGTTCGAGTCCGGCGTCAAGGTCGACGTCACGGGCAAGAGCAAGGGCAAGGGCTTCGCCGGTGTCATGAAGCGTCACAACTTCAAGGGCCTCGGCGCCGGGCACGGCACCCAGCGCAAGCACCGTTCCCCCGGTTCCATCGGTGGCTGCGCCACCCCTGGGCGTGTCTTCAAGGGCATGCGCATGGCGGGCCGTATGGGTAACGAGCGCGTCACCACCCAGAACCTGACCATCCACGCGGTTGACGCGGAGAAGGGTCTGCTCCTCATCAAGGGCGCGGTCCCCGGTCCGAACGGCGGCCTCGTCCTGGTCCGTACCGCGGCCAAGGGGGCTTGAGGTAATGAGCACCATTGACATCCTTTCGCCGGCAGGCGACAAGGCCGGTACCGTCGACCTCCCCGCGGAGATCTTCGACGCGAAGACCAGCGTTCCGCTGATCCACCAGGTCGTTGTCGCTCAGCTGGCGGCTGCCCGTCAGGGCACGCACAAGACCAAGCGCCGCGGCGAAGTCCGCGGTGGTGGCAAGAAGCCTTACCGCCAGAAGGGCACCGGCCGCGCCCGTCAGGGTTCGACCCGCGCCCCGCAGTTCGCCGGTGGTGGCGTCGTTCACGGCCCGCAGCCGCGTGACTACTCGCAGCGGACCCCGAAGAAGATGAAGGCCGCCGCCCTGCGCGGTGCCCTCTCGGACCGGGCCCGTCACTCCCGTATCCACGTCGTCACCGGCGTGGTCGAGGGTGCCGCCTCCACGAAGGCCGCCAAGACGCTGCTCGGCAAGATCTCGGAGCGCCAGAACCTGCTCCTGGTCGTCGACCGCGCCGACGAGGCCGCGTGGCTGTCCGCGCGCAACCTGCCCCAGGTGCACATCCTGGAGCCGGGCCAGCTCAACACGTACGACGTGATCGTCTCTGACGACGTGGTCTTCACCCAGGCCGCTTTCGAGTCCTTCGTGTCTGGCCCCCAGACCGCTGAGACCGAAGGGAGCGACGCCTGATGAGCGAGGCGACCGTAACCAGCAAGACGTACTCGGACCCGCGTGACGTTCTCGTCAAGCCCGTGGTCTCCGAGAAGAGCTACGCGCTGCTCGACGAGAACAAGTACACGTTCATCGTCGCGCCCGGCTCCAACAAGACCCAGATCAAGCAGGCCGTGGAAGCGGTCTTCTCGGTCAAGGTCACCGGGGTCAACACGATCAACCGGCAGGGCAAGCGCAAGCGCACCAAGACCGGCTTCGGCAAGCGCTCCGACACGAAGCGCGCCATCGTGACCCTCGCCGAGGGCGACCGTATCGACATCTTCGGCGGCCCGACCTCTTAAGTGAGGTCGAGTCGTCCGGAATCGGACGAGGACTGAGAAATGGGTATCCGCAAGTACAAGCCGACGACCCCGGGCCGTCGTGGCTCCAGCGTCGCCGACTTTGTCGAGATCACGCGGTCCACGCCGGAGAAGTCGCTGGTCCGCCCTCTGCACAGCAAGGGCGGCCGTAACAACGCCGGTCGTGTGACCGTTCGCCACCAGGGTGGTGGCCACAAGCGCGCCTACCGCGTGATCGACTTCCGTCGTCACGACAAGGACGGCGTGCCGGCCAAGGTCGCGCACATCGAGTACGACCCGAACCGCACCGCGCGCATCGCGCTGCTGCACTACGCGGACGGCGAGAAGCGTTACATCGTCGCTCCCCGTGGTCTGGCGCAGGGCGACCGTGTCGAGAACGGTCCGGGCGCCGACATCAAGCCGGGCAACAACCTGGCGCTGCGCAACATCCCGGTCGGTACGACCATCCACGCCATCGAGCTGCGGCCCGGCGGCGGCGCGAAGTTCGCCCGTTCCGCGGGTGCCTCCGTGCAGCTGCTGGCGAAGGAGGGCACCATGGCCCACCTTCGTATGCCGTCGGGTGAGATCCGCCTGGTCGACGCGCGCTGCCGCGCGACGATCGGTGAGGTCGGCAACGCCGAGCAGTCGAACATCAACTGGGGCAAGGCCGGCCGCATGCGCTGGAAGGGCGTTCGCCCGACCGTCCGCGGTGTCGCGATGAACCCGGTTGACCACCCGCACGGTGGTGGTGAAGGCAAGACCTCCGGTGGTCGTCACCCGGTCTCGCCGTGGGGTCAGAAGGAGGGTCGTACTCGTTCTCCCAAGAAGGCGAGCAACAAGTACATCGTCCGCCGCCGCAAGACGAACAAGAAGCGCTAGGAGCGGGTTTAGATGCCGCGCAGTCTCAAGAAGGGGCCCTTCGTCGACGGCCACCTCATCAAGAAGGTGGACGTACAGAACGAGGCAGGCACCAAGAACGTCATCAAGACCTGGTCCCGTCGCTCGATGATCGTCCCGGCCATGCTGGGTCACACCATCGCGGTGCACAACGGCAAGATCCACGTCCCGGTGTTCGTCACCGAGTCGATGGTCGGCCACAAGCTCGGCGAGTTCTCGCCGACTCGCACCTTCCGCGGCCACGTCAAGGACGACCGGAAGTCGAAGCGCCGCTAGCGCGGGGTGGAAACGACTATGACTTACACCGAAGGGACAACCATGGAAGCCAGGGCCCAGGCGCGGTACATCCGCGTCACGCCCATGAAGGCCCGCCGAGTGGTGGACCTCATCCGTGGCATGGATGCCACGGAGGCTCAGGCGGTCCTGCGTTTCGCCCCGCAGGCCGCGAGCGTGCCGGTTGGCAAGGTGCTGGACAGCGCCATCGCCAACGCTGCACACAACTACGACCACACCGACGCCTCTTCGCTGGTCATCAGCGAGGCGTACGTGGACGAGGGCCCGACCCTGAAGCGGTTCCGTCCGCGTGCTCAGGGCCGTGCCTACCGGATCCGTAAGCGGACCAGCCACATCACCGTGGTCGTCAGCAGCAAGGAAGGAACCCGGTAATGGGCCAGAAGGTAAACCCGCACGGGTTCCGGCTCGGCATCACCACGGACTTCAAGTCCCGCTGGTACGCCGACAAGCTGTACAAGGACTACGTCAAGGAAGACGTCGCCATTCGTCGCATGATGACGAAGGGCATGGAGCGGGCCGGCATCTCGAAGGTCGAGATCGAGCGCACCCGCGACCGCGTCCGCGTTGACATCCACACCGCCCGTCCGGGCATCGTCATCGGTCGCCGCGGCGCCGAGGCCGATCGCATCCGCGGCGAGCTGGAGAAGCTGACCGGCAAGCAGGTCCAGCTGAATATCCTCGAGGTCAAGAACCCCGAGGTGGACGCTCAGCTGGTGGCCCAGGCCGTCGCCGAGCAGCTCTCCTCCCGCGTCTCCTTCCGTCGTGCCATGCGTAAGAGCATGCAGAGCTCGATGAAGGCCGGCGCCAAGGGCATCAAGATCCAGTGCGGCGGTCGCCTCGGCGGCGCCGAGATGTCCCGCTCGGAGTTCTACCGCGAGGGCCGTGTGCCCCTGCACACCCTCCGCGCGAACGTGGACTACGGCTTCTTCGAGGCCAAGACGACCTTCGGCCGCATCGGCGTGAAGGTCTGGATCTACAAGGGCGACGTCAAGAACATCGCCGAGGTTCGCGCCGAGAACGCCGCGGCCCGCGCCGGCAACCGTCCGGCTCGTGGCGGCACCGACCGCCCGGCCGGCCGTGGTGGCGGCCGTGGTGGCGAGCGTGGCGGTCGCGGTCGTAAGCCGCAGCAGTCGCCGGCAGCCGAGGCCCCCAAGGCCGACGCCCCCGCCGCCGCTGCTCCGGCGGCTGAGAGCACCGGAACGGAGGCCTGACCGAAATGCTGATCCCCCGTAGGGTCAAGCACCGCAAGCAGCACCACCCGAAGCGCAGCGGTATGTCCAAGGGTGGCACGCAGGTTGCGTTCGGCGAGTACGGCATCCAGGCGCTGACCCCGGCGTACGTGACGAACCGTCAGATCGAGTCCGCTCGTATCGCGATGACCCGTCACATCAAGCGTGGCGGCAAGGTCTGGATCAACATCTACCCGGACCGTCCCCTCACGAAGAAGCCTGCCGAGACCCGCATGGGTTCCGGTAAGGGTTCTCCCGAGTGGTGGATCGCGAACGTCAAGCCGGGTCGGGTGATGTTCGAGCTGTCCTACCCGAACGAGAAGATTGCTCGTGAGGCGCTCACCCGCGCTGCTCACAAGCTTCCGATGAAGTGCCGGATCGTTCGGCGCGAGGCAGGTGAGTCGTGATGTCGGCCGGTACCAAGGCGTCCGAGCTGCGCGAGCTGGGCGACGAGGAGCTCCTCAACAAGCTCCGCGAAGCCAAGGAAGAGCTGTTCAACCTCCGCTTCCAGGCGGCGACGGGCCAGCTCGAGAACCACGGTCGGCTCAAGTCCGTCCGTAAGGACATCGCCCGGATCTACACCCTGATGCGTGAGCGCGAGCTGGGCATCGAGACGGTGGAGAGCGCCTGATGAGCGAGAAGACTGTGACTGAGACCAACACCGACCGCGGTTTCCGCAAGACCCGTGAGGGTCTGGTCGTCAGCGACAAGATGGACAAGACCGTCGTCGTCGCTGTCGAGGACCGCGTCAAGCACGCGCTGTACGGCAAGGTCATCCGCCGTACGAACAAGCTCAAGGCCCACGACGAGCAGAACAGTGCCGGCGTCGGCGACCGCGTCATCATCATGGAGACGCGTCCGCTGTCCGCCTCGAAGCGCTGGCGCATCGTCGAGATCCTCGAGAAGGCCAAGTAATTCCTGAGGGATTCTCCCCTCAGGTCAGTTCCGCCAGGCTCGGTGGGGTGCCTCCCCGGTAACGGAGAGGCACCCGCCGGGAACCGGCAGACGATCAGGAGATAGACGTGATCCAGCAGGAGTCGCGACTGCGCGTCGCCGACAACACGGGTGCGAAGGAAATTCTCACCATTCGTGTTCTCGGTGGCTCGGGTCGCCGCTACGCGGGTATCGGTGACGTCATCGTCGCCACCGTCAAGGACGCGATCCCCGGTGGCAACGTGAAGAAGGGTGACGTCGTCAAGGCCGTCATCGTTCGCACCGTCAAGGAGCGTCGTCGTCAGGATGGCTCGTACATCCGCTTCGACGAGAACGCCGCCGTCATTCTGAAGAACGACGGCGACCCCCGCGGCACCCGCATCTTCGGCCCGGTGGGCCGGGAGCTGCGCGAGAAGAAGTTCATGAAGATCATCTCGCTCGCGCCGGAGGTGCTGTAAGCATGAAGATCAAGAAGGGCGACCTGGTTCAGGTCATCACCGGTAAGGACAAGGGCAAGCAGGGCAAGGTCATCGTGGCCTATCCCACGCAGGACCGCGTCCTCGTCGAGGGTGTC
This sequence comes from Streptomyces sp. rh34, assembly GCF_002551245.1. GTDB lineage: Bacteria > Actinomycetota > Actinomycetes > Streptomycetales > Streptomycetaceae > Streptomyces. Next base: position 35,209 of record NZ_NTGZ01000020.1, on the reverse strand, counting down.
AACCGGGTCAAGAAGCACACCAAGGCCGGTCAGACGGCTCGCGGTTCGCAGACGGGTGGCATTGTCACCACCGAGGCCCCGATCCACATCAGCAACGTGCAGCTGGTCGTGGAGAAGGACGGCAACAAGGTTGTCACCCGCGTCGGCTACCGCTTTGACGACGAGGGCAACAAGATCCGCGTTGCCAAGCGGACCGGTGAGGACATCTGATGACTGCCACCACTGCGCCGCGTCTCAAGACGCGCTACCGCGAGGAAATCGCCGGCAAGCTGCGTGAGGAGTTCTCCTACGAGAACGTCATGCAGGTTCCCGGTCTGGTCAAGATCGTGGTCAACATGGGTGTGGGCGACGCCGCCCGCGACTCCAAGCTGATCGACGGTGCCGTCAAGGACCTCACCACGATCACCGGCCAGAAGCCGGCCGTCACGAAGGCCCGCAAGTCCATCGCGCAGTTCAAGCTGCGCGAGGGCCAGCCGATCGGCTGCCACGTCACCCTCCGTGGTGACCGGATGTGGGAGTTCCTGGACCGTACGCTGTCGCTCGCGCTTCCGCGTATCCGTGACTTCCGTGGCCTGTCGCCGAAGCAGTTCGACGGCCGTGGCAACTACACCTTCGGTCTCACGGAGCAGGTCATGTTCCACGAGATCGACCAGGACAAGATCGACCGGGTCCGGGGCATGGACATCACCGTGGTCACCACGGCGACCAACGACGACGAGGGTCGTGCCCTCCTTCGTCACCTCGGCTTCCCGTTCAAGGAGAACTGACCGTGGCGAAGAAGGCTCTGATCGCTAAGGCCGCCCGTAAGCCGAAGTTCGGCGTGCGCGGGTACACCCGCTGCCAGCGCTGCGGCCGGCCCCACTCCGTCTACCGCAAGTTCGGCCTGTGCCGCGTGTGCCTTCGTGAGATGGCTCACCGTGGCGAGCTGCCGGGCGTGACCAAGAGCTCCTGGTAACTCCCCTCTGCCCTCGGGCACAGGGAAGTTCCGGAGACTCTCGGTAAGCATCTGGGTCGGCAGGAGCCCGTCCTTTCATGCCGTAGGCTTGAAGGGTTGGGCGCCTGCCGCCCAAGACCGACTTACTACGCCGTAGGTCCCCGCACCGCACCCGTCCCGCCACTGAGTGGGGAGAGGGATGGCGCATACAGGAAACCCCGGCGAGAGAGGCCGAAGGCCAACTCATGACCATGACTGATCCCATCGCAGACATGCTCACGCGTCTGCGTAACGCGAACTCGGCATATCACGACGATGTCTCGATGCCGCACAGCAAGATCAAGTCGCACATCGCGGAGATCCTCCAGCAGGAGGGCTTCATCACCGGCTGGAAGGTCGAGGACGCCGAGGTCGGCAAGAACCTCGTCCTCGAGCTGAAGTTCGGCCCGAACCGCGAGCGCTCGATCGCCGGCATCAAGCGGATTTCGAAGCCGGGTCTGCGTGTATACGCAAAGTCCACCAACCTGCCGAAGGTCCTCGGCGGTCTGGGCGTGGCGATCATCTCCACGTCCCACGGCCTCCTGACCGGCCAGCAGGCAGGCAAGAAGGGCGTAGGTGGGGAAGTCCTCGCCTACGTCTGGTAGTCGGGAAAGGAAGGAAAGCTCATGTCGCGAATCGGCAAGCTCCCCATCCAGGTTCCCGCCGGTGTGGACGTCACCATCGATGGCCGTACGGTCGCCGTGAAGGGCCCCAAGGGTTCCCTCACGCACACCGTTGCCGCGCCGATCGAGGTCTCCAAGGGTGAGGACGGCGTGCTCAGCGTCTCCCGCCCGAACGACGAGCGTCAGAACAAGGCCCTCCACGGCCTGTCCCGCACGCTGGTGGCGAACATGATCACCGGCGTGACCACGGGTTACAGCAAGGCGCTCGAGATCAGCGGTGTCGGTTACCGCGTCCAGGCGAAGGGCTCCAACCTGGAGTTCGCCCTGGGCTACAGCCACCCGATCCTCATCGAGGCTCCGGAAGGCATCACCTTCAAGGTCGAGTCGCCCACGAAGCTCAGCGTCGAGGGCATCGACAAGCAGAAGGTCGGCGAGGTAGCCGCCAACATCCGCAAGCTGCGGAAGCCCGACCCGTACAAGGCCAAGGGCGTCAAGTACGCGGGCGAGGTCATCCGCCGCAAGGTCGGAAAGGCTGGTAAGTAGCCATGGCATACGGTGTGAAGATCGCCAAGGGCGACGCGTACAAGCGTGCCGCCCTCAAGCGCCGCCACATCCGCGTCCGCAAGCACATCTCCGGTTCGCCGGAGCGTCCTCGCTTGGTCGTGACGCGTTCCAACCGCCACATCGTGGCCCAGGTCATCGACGACATCGCGGGCCACACGCTCGCGTCGGCGTCGACCCTGGACACCTCGATCCGTGGTGGCGAGGGTGACAAGAGCGCCCAGGCCCAGCAGGTCGGCGCCCTGGTCGCCGAGCGTGCCAAGGCCGCAGGCGTCGAGGCCGTCGTGTTTGACCGCGGTGGTAACCAGTACGCCGGGCGGATTGCCGCTCTGGCTGACGCCGCCCGTGAAGCCGGACTGAAGTTCTAAGCCCCGGTTCCTACGCACAGCGTCCGTAACAGAGAGAGGTAATTCCAATGGCTGGACCCCAGCGCCGCGGAAGCGGTGCCGGTGGCGGCGAGCGGCGGGACCGGAAGGGCCGTGACGGTGGCGCTGCCGCCGAGAAGACCGCGTACGTCGAGCGTGTCGTCGCGATCAACCGTGTCGCCAAGGTTGTGAAGGGTGGTCGTCGCTTCAGCTTCACCGCGCTGGTCGTGGTGGGCGATGGTGACGGCACCGTCGGTGTCGGATACGGCAAGGCCAAGGAAGTTCCCGCGGCCATCGCCAAGGGCGTCGAAGAGGCCAAGAAGAGCTTCTTCAAGGTCCCGCGCATCCAGGGCACCATCCCTCACCCGATCACGGGCGAGAAGGCTGCGGGCGTCGTCCTGCTCAAGCCGGCTTCCCCCGGTACCGGCGTTATCGCCGGTGGCCCGGTGCGTGCCGTGCTCGAGTGCGCCGGCGTTCACGACATCCTGTCGAAGTCGCTTGGCTCGTCCAACGCGATCAACATCGTGCACGCGACCGTGGCGGCCCTGCAGGGCCTGCAGCGTCCCGAGGAGATCGCGGCCCGCCGCGGTCTGCCCCTCGAGGACGTCGCCCCCGCGGCTCTGCTTCGTGCACGTGCGGGAGCGGGTGCGTAATGGCTCGCCTCAAGATCACGCAGACGAAGTCGTACATCGGCAGCAAGCAGAACCACCGCGACACCCTGCGTTCGCTCGGGCTCAAGCGCCTGAACGACTCGGTTGTCAAGGAGGACCGCCCCGAGTTCCGCGGAATGGTGCAGACCGTCCGCCACCTCGTGACGGTTGAGGAGGTTGACTGACATGGCGGAGAACAGCCCGCTGAAGGCCCACAACCTCCGGCCTGCCCCGGGCGCCAAGACCGCCAAGACCCGTGTGGGTCGTGGTGAGGCGTCCAAGGGTAAGACCGCAGGCCGTGGTACCAAGGGTACGAAGGCTCGTTACCAGGTTCCGGAGCGCTTCGAGGGTGGGCAGATGCCCCTCCACATGCGTCTCCCGAAGCTCAAGGGCTTCAAGAACCCGTTCCGCACGGAGTACCAGGTCGTGAACCTGGACAAGCTCGCGACGCTCTACCCCGAGGGTGGAGAGGTCACGGTGGCCGACCTGGTCGCCAAGGGCGCTGTGCGCAACAACCACCTCGTCAAGGTCCTCGGACAGGGCGAGATCTCCGTGGCGCTGCAGGTTTCGGTTGACGCCGTCTCCGGCTCCGCCAAGGAGAAGATCACCGCCGCCGGCGGTACGGTCACCGAGCTCGTCTGAGCCGCGGGACAGAACTGGGCCTGGCCGGCCGCCTCTTCGGAGGTGGCCGGCCAGGCTTTTCTGTGTTTGTGCCGCTGTACGGGAACCGTAAAGGCTCGGGAAAGGTTGAACGGGTGTCCACCGCACCGGCGGTGGGGGAGCGGAGGGGCGTTCACGTCCCAAATGGTGTGGCTTGGCCGGTCTTTCGCGGCGCGGGCCGGGAGGCGTGCCGTGCACCGGTGTGCGGTGCGTGTTTCCCGCTCAGTCCCCGGCCGGGTAGGGTGGCGCCGTTAATCTTTTGTGGCCTCCTTACGATGTAGGGCTGCCTTGTATCCGATCCCATCCAGTCCCATCCAGACCCGTCGCCTCTGACGCATAGCGCGGGGGTCGCAGGAGGCACCGTGTTCACCGCGTTCGCCCGAGCGTTCAAGACGCCCGACCTGCGCAAGAAGCTGCTCTTCACGCTCGGCATCATCGTGATCTATCGGCTCGGGGCTCACGTCCCGGCCCCCGGCGTCGACTACACGAAGGTGCAGCAGTGCATCGACCAGGCCGACTCGGGTGGTCTCCTCGGTCTGATGCAGATGTTCAGCGGTGGCGCCCTGTTGCAGATCACCATCTTCGCGCTCGGCATCATGCCGTACATCACGGCGAGCATCATTCTCCAGCTGCTGACCGTGGTGATTCCACGGCTGGAAGCCCTGAAGAAGGAGGGGCAGTCCGGCACGGCGAAGATCACGCAGTACACGCGTTATCTGACGGTCGCGCTCGCCGTCCTCCAGGGCACCGGCCTGGTAGCCACCGCACGCAGCGGTGCGCTCTTCCAGAACTGTTCCGTGGGCAGCCAGATCGTCGCGGACAAATCGGTCTTCACCACGATCATCATGGTCCTCACGATGACCGCCGGTACGGCCGCCGTCATGTGGCTCGGTGAGCTGATCACCGACCGCGGCATCGGCAACGGCATGTCGATCCTGATGTTCATCTCGATCGCCGCCACGTTCCCCGGCGCCCTGTGGGCCATCAAGGAGAGCGGCAAGCTGGCCGACGGCTGGATCGAGTTCGGCACGGTCATCCTCATCGGCTTCGTGATGGTCGGCCTCGTCGTCTTCGTCGAGCAGGCCCAGCGCCGGATCCCGGTGCAGTACGCGAAGCGCATGATCGGACGCAGGTCCTACGGCGGTACGTCCACGTACATCCCGCTGAAGGTGAACCAGGCGGGTGTGATCCCGGTCATCTTCGCCTCGTCGCTGCTCTACATTCCCGCGCTGATCGTCCAGTTCTCGAACTCGCAGGCCGGCTGGGCGACCTGGATCACGGACAACTTCGTCGGGCAGAACGAGCCGTACTACATGGTGGCGTACTTCCTGCTGATCGTCTTCTTCGCCTTCTTCTATGTGGCCATCTCGTTCAACCCCGACGAGGTCGCCGACAACATGAAGAAGTATGGTGGCTTCATTCCGGGTATCCGCGCAGGTCGTCCTACTGCCGAATACCTGAGCTACGTGCTCAACCGGATCACTTGGCCAGGCTCGCTGTACCTGGCCCTGATCGCTCTTGTGCCGACGATGGCGTTGGCGGGCTTCGGCGGTGCGAACGCGAACTTCCCGTTCGGCGGGACGAGCATCCTCATCATCGTGGGTGTGGGTCTGGAAACCGTGAAGCAGATCGAGAGTCAGCTCCAGCAGCGCAATTACGAAGGGTTCCTCCGCTGATGCGAATCGTCCTCGTCGGGCCTCCGGGTGCCGGCAAGGGAACGCAGGCTGCGTACCTTGCTCAAAACCTCTCGATTCCGCACATCGCCACGGGCGACCTCTTCCGCGCCAACATCAGCCAGGGCACCGACCTTGGCAAGCAGGCCCGTGCCTACATGGACGCGGGTCAGCTGGTGCCGGACGAGGTCACCATCGGGATGGCCAAGGACCGCATGGCCCAGTCGGACGCCGTGGGCGGCTTCCTGCTGGACGGCTTCCCGCGGAATGTCGGCCAGGCCGAAGCCCTTGACGTGATGCTCAAGGACGAGGACGTGAAGCTCGACGCGGTCCTCGACCTGGAGGTCCCCGAGGACGAGGTCGTGAAGCGGATCGCGGGTCGCCGCGTCTGCCGCAACAACAGCGCGCACGTCTTCCACCTGACGTACAACCCGCCGAAGGCCGAGGGCGTCTGCGACGCCTGCGGCGGCGAGCTGTACCAGCGGGACGACGACAGCGAGGAGACGGTCCGTACCCGGCTGGAGGTCTACCACACGCAGACCGAGCCGATCATCGACTACTACCGGGCCCAGGGCCTCGTGGTGACCATCTCCGCGCTGGGCAAGGTCGCGGACGTGACCGCCCGCGCCATGGAGGCGCTGAGGGCCTCCGACGAGGGCTGAGCGTCACCCCCGCACCACCCGTAGTGCAAGCCGGCCGCGGCGCCCCAGGGCGCCGCGGCCGACTGCTTGCCCCCGTATCGTTGAACACGTCGAGCCGTACCCGTCACCGTCGATGCAGAGAGGCGCCGAGCAATGGTGCAGATCAAGACCCCCGAGCAGATCGCGAAGATGCGCGAGGCGGGCCTGGTGGTCGCTGCCATGCACGCCGCCACCCGTGAGGCCGCCGTTCCCGGGGCCACCACGCACGACCTGGACCAGGTCGCCCGCAAGGTGATCGCCGACCACGGCGCGAAGTCGAACTTCCTCGGCTACGGCGGGTTCCCCGCGACCATCTGCACCTCGGTCAACGAGGTCGTCGTCCACGGCATCCCGGACGAGAAGACGGTCCTGAAGGACGGCGACATCATCTCGATCGACGCCGGCGCGATCGTCGACGGCTGGCACGGCGACGCGGCGTACACGGCCTTCGTGGGCACCGGTCACGCTCCGGAGCTGGTCGAGCTTTCCCGGGTGACCGAGGAGTCCATGTGGGCCGGGATCGCCGCGATGAAGGTGAACAACCGCCTCGTCGACGTCTCCAGGGCGATCGAGTCCTACATCCGCCGCCAGCCCCGCCCGGCGACCGGCAAGTACGGGATCATCGAGGACTTCGGCGGCCACGGCATCGGCACCGAGATGCACATGGACCCGCACCTGCTGAACTACGTCTCCCGCAAGCGCGGCAAGGGCATCAAGCTGGTCCCGGGCGTCTGCCTGGCGATCGAGCCCATGGTCTCGCTCGGCACGGCGCGGACGGAGACCCTGAGCGACGACTGGACGGTCATCACGACGGACGGCACCTGGTCCTCGCACTGGGAGCACTCCATCGCGCTGACCGAGCAGGGCCCGCTGGTCCTGACCGCCCCGGACTGCGGCAGGGCGAAGCTCGCGGAGTACGGCGTGGAAGCGGCTCCCGACCCTCTCGGGTGATGCGACCCCTCGGGGAGGTCTAAGGATCACCCCGGCTGGGCAAACTTGACGGATTCGTCTTTTGGAGTCCGCTGACGTAGACTGACTCGTCGGCTCTCGTGCATCAGTGTGCCCGCATATCAGCACACCGACAACCAAGAGCCGATCAAGGTAGCCGATTCGAAAGGCGAAGCGTGGCCAAGAAGCAAGGTGCCATCGAGATTGAGGGCACCGTGATCGAGTCCCTCCCGAACGCAATGTTCAAGGTGGAGCTCCAGAACGGTCACAAGGTCCTGGCGCACATCAGCGGCAAGATGCGGATGCACTACATCCGCATCCTCCCGGATGACCGGGTCGTGGTGGAGCTCTCTCCGTACGACCTGACGCGTGGCCGGATCGTCTACCGCTACAAGTAGATCTTGCCGGCACCTCGTTTCGGCGGGTGATGGCACTGACCCGGAGAACCTGACATCCCATGAAGGTCAAGCCGAGCGTCAAGAAGATCTGCGACAAGTGCAAGGTGATCCGCCGTCACGGTCGGGTCATGGTCATCTGCGACAACCTGCGCCACAAGCAGCGCCAGGGCTGACGCACGACCGCCTGCATCTCGCAGTTCTTCGCGCGACGCACGTAATTCGTACATACGCAGAGCCCGTCCAAGCCACGGCTGACGACACCTCCGGCGGGGGCCGGGGACCCGGACGTACCATCGCTCCTCGTGAGCGGTCGGCGGTCGGGAGTGGCACTGCGGAAGACCCCCGATCTAACAACTGGAGCCATTGAATGGCACGCGTTTCAGGTGTTGACATCCCGCGCGAAAAGCGCGTGGAGGTTGCCCTCACCTACGTCTTCGGTATCGGGCGCACCCGGTCCAAGGAGATCCTCGCCTCGACCGGCGTGAACCCGGACGCCCGCGTCCGCGACCTTGCCGAGGAAGACCTCGTCAAGATCCGCGAGTACGTGGACGCCAACCTCCGCACCGAGGGTGACCTCCGCCGCGAGGTCCAGGGCGACATCCGCCGCAAGATCGAGATCGGCTGCTACCAGGGCATTCGTCACCGCCGTGGTCTGCCGGTCCACGGTCAGCGCACCAGCACGAACGCGCGTACCCGCAAGGGCCCGCGTCGCGCCATCGCCGGTAAGAAGAAGCCGGGCAAGAAGTAGTCCTCAGCGGACGCACTGCGGACCTCCGGTTCTCCGGGACCCGCAGCAACCAGCGGTCTTCGCTGTAGGACCGATCACCTCCCCTCTCCATCTGGAGTAAAGACATGCCCCCCAAGGGTCGTCAGGGCGCAGCCAAGAAGGTGCGTCGCAAGGAAAAGAAGAACGTCGCTCACGGCCACGCGCACATCAAGAGCACGTTCAACAACACCATCGTCTCGATCACGGACCCCTCGGGCAACGTGATCTCCTGGGCCTCCGCCGGCCACGTCGGCTTCAAGGGCTCGCGCAAGTCCACCCCCTTCGCCGCGCAGATGGCCGCCGAGTCGGCCGCCCGTCGCGCGCAGGAGCACGGCATGCGCAAGGTCGATGTCTTCGTCAAGGGTCCCGGCTCCGGCCGTGAGACCGCGATCCGCTCCCTCCAGGCCACGGGCCTCGAGGTCGGTTCGATCCAGGACGTCACCCCGACGCCGCACAACGGCTGCCGTCCGCCGAAGCGTCGCCGCGTCTGAGCCGTCACGGCCGGTGACGGCCGTGCGTCAGTAGCGTCAGGTCCGGGCGGTATGCCTCTTACGGGGCGTACCGCCCGTACCCTTGTTACATCTGTCGGGCATCAAATAGTGGGTGCCCACGACTGAAGGATCACCACATGCTTATCGCTCAGCGTCCGTCGCTGACCGAAGAGGTCGTCGACGAGTTCCGCTCCCGGTTCGTGATCGAGCCGCTGGAGCCGGGCTTCGGTTACACCCTCGGCAACTCCCTCCGCCGCACCCTCCTCTCCTCGATCCCCGGTGCCGCTGTCACCAGCATCCGGATCGACGGGGTCCTGCACGAGTTCACCACCGTGCCGGGCGTCAAGGAGGACGTGACCGACCTCATCCTCAACATCAAGCAGCTGGTCGTCTCCTCGGAGCACGACGAGCCCGTCGTGATGTACCTGCGCAAGCAGGGCCCGGGTCTGGTCACCGCCGCCGACATCGCGCCCCCGGCCGGTGTCGAGGTGCACAACCCCGACCTCGTTCTCGCCACGCTCAACGGCAAGGGCAAGCTGGAGATGGAGCTGACCGTCGAGCGCGGTCGCGGCTACGTCTCCGCCGTCCAGAACAAGCAGGTCGGCCAGGAGATCGGCCGGATCCCGGTCGACTCGATCTACTCGCCGGTGCTCAAGGTCACGTACAAGGTCGAGGCGACCCGTGTCGAGCAGCGCACCGACTTCGACAAGCTGATCGTCGACGTCGAGACCAAGCAGGCCATGCGTCCCCGTGACGCCATGGCGTCGGCCGGTAAGACCCTGGTCGAGCTGTTCGGTCTGGCGCGCGAGCTCAACATCGACGCCGAGGGCATCGACATGGGCCCGTCCCCGACGGACGCCGCGCTCGCCGCCGATCTCGCCCTGCCGATCGAGGAGCTGGAGCTCACCGTTCGGTCGTACAACTGCCTCAAGCGCGAGGGCATCCACTCCGTGGGTGAGCTCGTGGCCCGTTCCGAGGCGGACCTGCTCGACATCCGCAACTTCGGCGCCAAGTCGATCGACGAGGTCAAGGCGAAGCTGGCCGGTATGGGCCTCGCGCTCAAGGACTCGCCTCCCGGCTTCGACCCGACCGCCGCCGCCGACGCCTTCGGCGCCGACGACGACGCGGACGCCGGTTTCGTGGAGACCGAGCAGTACTGATCACCTCCGGCGGGGGGTGCCCGGTATTGAGGGTGCCCCCGGGCCGGGGCCGAGGCTCTGTCCTCAATCGCCGGACGGGCTTGATTTCGGCTGATGTCCGGCGAACGCCGGACGGGCTGGAAGGCCGGGTCCGATCGGCACGTATGACTTCCGGGAGGCGTCCGCCTCGCGGGAACTGACACCGGTACCTGATACGGCCGGTGCAGCACACAAGGAGAATCACCATGCCGCGTCCCGCAAAGGGTGCCCGTCTGGGCGGCAGCGCCGCGCACGAGCGTCTGCTCCTCGCCAACCTGGCGAAGTCGCTGTTCGAGCACGGCCGCATCACGACGACCGAGGCCAAGGCCCGTCGCCTGCGTCCGGTCGCCGAGCGCCTCGTCACCAAGGCGAAGAAGGGCGACATCCACAACCGTCGCCTGGTGCTCCAGACGATCACGGACAAGAGCATCGTCCACACGCTCTTCACCGAGATCGCTCCCCGATACGAGAACCGCCCCGGTGGTTACACCCGTATCACCAAGATCGGCAACCGTCGTGGCGACAACGCCCCGATGGCGGTCATCGAGCTGGTCGAGGCGCTGACCGTGGCCCAGCAGGCCACCGGTGAGGCCGAGGCCGCGACGAAGCGTGCGGTCAAGGAAGACGCCCTCAAGAAGGACGAGGCCCCCGCGGCCGAGTCCGTCGAGGACGCCAAGCCGGCCGACGACGCGGAGTCCAAGGACGCCTGAGCGTTCTGAGACGGACCACGGGACGGGCCCGCATCACCCTTCGGGGCGGTGCGGGCCCGCTCTGCTGACCAGGGCAGTTGAGAGGATGACGCGGTGAGCGACGAGGCGGAGCCCGGTTTCGTACGGGTGCGGCTGGACCTGTCCTACGACGGCAAGGACTTCTCCGGCTGGGCGAAGCAGACCAGCCGGCGCACGGTGCAGGGCGAGATCGAGGACGCGCTGAGGACCGTGACCCGCTCCGCTGTGACGTACGACCTGACGGTGGCCGGCCGGACGGACGCCGGGGTGCACGCGCGCGGCCAGGTTGCCCATGTGGACCTGCCGGAGGCGGTCTGGGTCGAGCACGAGGAGAAGCTGCTGCGGAGGTTGGCCGGCCGGCTGCCTCTGGACGTACGGATCTGGCGCGCGGCTCCCGCACCCGCCGGGTTCAACGCCCGGTTCTCCGCGCTGTGGCGGCGGTACGCGTACCGGGTGGGGGACCGGCCCGGCGGCGTCGATCCGCTGACCCGGGGTCATGTGCTGTGGCACGACCGGCCGTTGGACGTGGACGCGATGAACGAGGCGGCCGCGCCGATGGTGGGGGAGCACGACTTCGCCGCGTACTGCAAGAAGCGCGAGGGCGCGACGACCATCCGGACGCTCCAGCAGTTCAGCTGGGTACGGGACCCCGGCTCCGGGGTCCTCACGGCGACCGTGCAGGCGGACGCGTTCTGCCACAACATGGTGCGGGCGCTGATCGGGGCGGCGCTGTTCGTCGGCGACGGGCGGCGGCCGGCCGGCTGGCCCGCCGAGGTGCTCGCCGCGAAGGTGCGCGACCCCGGGGTGCACGTGGTGCGCCCGCACGGGCTGACGCTGGAGGAAGTGGCGTATCCGGCGGACGCGTTGCTGGCGGCCCGTGCCGTGGAGGCGCGGAACGTACGGACGTTGCCGGGTGCGGGCTGCTGCTGAACGTCACTCCGGCGGGAACTCCCGGTCGCCCGGCCGGGGGTCCGGTGCCGAGGGTGTCGTTCCGTCAGCCGTTGGGGTCGGCGGCGGCCTCGGAGGCCTGGAGCTGGCCCCGGCGGTGGATCTGGCGGAAGGTGAAGTTCGTCAGGTCCTTGTTGACCGCGTAGACGCCCTTGTCGGCGGTGGTGACCCGCTTGCCGTTCAGGAAGCCGCCGACGGTGAAGTAGGCGTACCGGCCGTAGGAGTTGGCGGTGCGCAGGCAGACCGTGCCGCCCCGGCAGAAGGTGTCGACGCCGCCGCCGCCGAGGGAGGCGAGGCCGCCCGAGCTCTGGTCGACGGCCTTCTTCGCGCGGGCCTCCGTCTCGAAGACCGCGATGCCGACGGTGACGGCCACCCCGTCCTTGCGGTAGGTGGCCCGGACGAGCTGCTCGCAGCCGTTGTTCGTGAGGACCGTGCCGAGGGCGCCCTGGGTGCCCGTCGCGCACTTGGCGGTGTCGCTCGTCGCGCCCTTGAGGTGGACGCGGTCGCCCATGGTGAGCTTCTTGCCGGGGAAGAACCCGTCGGCGGTGATCGGCGCCTTGTCCTTCTTGGCGCTGGAGATGTAGTCCTTGGGGTCCGGCGGGGGCGGCGGTGCGACCGAGGAGAACGAGGGCGCGGGCGCGGAGGTGTCCTCGGGGAGTTCGGCGGGTGCGGGCAGTTGGCTCGCGTTCTTGTCCGCCGTGCCCGTGCCGCCGTTCGACGTGACCACGGCCGTGGTCACGATCGCGCCGATCGCCACGGTGGCCAGAGCGCCACCGCCGATCATCATCAGCTTCTTCCGGCGGGCACGCGCCGCGGATTCCTCCGCCAGCGCAGCCCAGTCCGGAGTCCCGTCGCCCCCGGGCCCCCAGGAGGCCCCCCCTTGCCCAAAGCTCATGCGCGCAGTTTAGAGGGAGACGTAAACCGGTTGGGACAACAGTTCGCGGACCGTGACAATGCTCTGTATGGGACATCTCGAAGCAGGCCACCTGGAGTACTACCTACCGGACGGGCGGGTGCTGCTCGGCGACGCCTCGTTCCGGGTGGCCGACGGGGCCGTCGTCGCGCTCGTCGGGGCGAACGGGGCGGGCAAGACGACCTTGCTGCGGCTGCTCGCCGGTGAGCTCCAGCCGCACGGCGGCTCGGTGTCGGTGAGCGGCGGGCTCGGCGTGATGCCGCAGTTCGTGGGCTCGGTGCGGGACGAGCGGACGGTGCGGGACCTCCTGGTGTCCGTGGCGCAGCCGCGTATCCGGGAGGCGGCGAAGGCGGTCGACGCGGCCGAGGAGAAGATCCTCACGGTCGACGACGAGGCCGCGCAGATGGCGTACGCGCAGGCGCTGAGCGACTGGGCGGAGGCGCGCGGCTACGAGGCCGAGACGGTCTGGGACATGTGCACCATGGCCGCGCTGGGCGTCCCGTACGAGAAGGCGCAGTGGCGCGAGGTCCGCACGCTCAGCGGCGGCGAGCAGAAGCGGCTGGTGCTGGAGGCGCTGCTGCGCGGGCCCGACGAGGTCCTGCTGCTGGACGAGCCGGACAACTATCTGGACGTGCCGGGCAAGCGGTGGCTGGAGGGGAAGCTGAAGGAGACCCGTAAGACGGTCCTCTTCGTCTCCCACGACCGGGAGCTGCTGTCCCGGGCCGCCGAGAAGATCGTCAGCGTCGAGCCGAGCCCGGCGGGCAGCGACGTATGGGTGCACGGCGGCGGCTTCGCCACCTACCACGACGCGCGCAAGGAGCGCTTCGCCCGGTTCGAGGAGCTGCTGCGGCGCTGGCAGGAGGAGCACGCCCGGCTGAAGGCGCTCGTCCTGCGGATGCGGCAGCAGGCGGCGAACAGCCCCGACATGGCGAACCGCTACCACGCGATGCAGACCCGCTTCAAGAAGTTCGAGGAGGCGGGCCCGCCGCCGGAGCCGCCGCGCGAGCAGGACATCAGGATGCGGCTGCGCGGCGGGCGGACCGGGGTGCGGGCGGTGACCTGCAAGAACCTGGAGCTGACCGGGTTGATGAAGCCGTTCGACCTGGAGATCTACTACGGGGAGCGGGTCGCGGTCCTCGGCTCCAACGGGTCGGGCAAGTCGCACTTCCTGCGGCTGCTGGCGGGGGAGCCGGTGGCGCACACGGGGGAGTGGAAGCTCGGGGCGCGGGTCGTGCCCGGGCACTTCGCCCAGACCCACGCGCATCCGGAGCTGCTCGGCAGGACGCTGGTGGAGATCCTCTGGTCCGAGCACGCCAAGGACCGGGGCGGGGCGATGTCGGTGCTGCGGCGCTACGAACTGGAGCGGCAGGGGGACCAGCCGTTCGAGAAGCTGTCCGGCGGGCAGCAGGCGCGGTTCCAGATCCTGCTCCTGGAGCTGGCCGGCACCACGGCGCTGCTGCTGGACGAGCCCACGGACAACCTGGACCTGGAGTCTGCGGAGGCGTTGCAGGACGGTCTTGAGGTGTACGACGGGACGGTGATGGCCGTCACGCACGACCGGTGGTTCGCGAAGTCCTTCGACCGGTATCTGGTCTTCGGCTCGGACGGGGTCGTCCGGGAGACGACGGAGCCGGTGTGGGACGAGCGGAGGGTGGAGCGGGTGCGGTGACCTTGGCGGTCGGCGGCGGGGTGGGGTGAGCGGGGGGCGGGTGCGGGTACGGGGTGCCGTGCGGCGTCGTCGCGGGGGCGCTGCCCCCGGGCCCCCGCGCCTCAAACGCCGGCGGGGCTGGAACGGTCGCCTCAAGCGCCGGCGGGGCTGGGGTGTGCGGCGGGGCCGGAACGGTCGCTCAAGCGCCGGCGGGGCTCCGGGGAGGTGTGGCGGGGCTGGTCCGGCAGGGTCGTTTTGACCCGCGCGGGGGCTCCCCGGTAGGCTTCCGGTTTGTTATACGTATTGGCTTCGTCGTTCTCACGCGAAGGGCCTTACGTAGGTTCCCTGGAGCAGTTACCAGTGGCTCGCATACGGGCAGCGTCCCCGGCACTGTGAGCCCCAGCTGCATATCGCTTCAGAGGTGCCGTGTGTCTGGATCCCATCCACTGAAGAAGCGAAGGCTGCGAAGTGCGTACGTACAGCCCCAAGCCCGGCGATGTCACGCGCCAGTGGCACATCATTGACGCTCAGGACATCGTCCTGGGACGTCTGGCCACCACGGCTGCGAACCTCCTCCGAGGCAAGCACAAGGCGATCTACGCCCCCCACATGGACATGGGCGACTTCGTCATCATCATCAACGCCGACAAGGTTCACCTGTCCGGCAACAAGAAGACCCAGAAGATGGCGTACCGCCACTCGGGCTTCCCGGGCGGTCTCCGTTCGGTGCGTTACGACGAGCTGCTCTCGAAGAACCCCGAGAAGGCCGTCGAGAAGGCCATCAAGGGCATGATCCCCAAGAACACCCTGGGCCGTCAGATGCTCTCGAAGCTCAAGGTCTACGCGGGCGACCAGCACCCGCACGCTGCTCAGCAGCCGGTCCCGTTCGAGATCACCCAGGTCGCGCAGTAGTTCCGGCCACCCCTAAGACATACAGAAAGATCTGAGGAGAATCGTGGCCGAGACCACTGTTGAGACCCCCGTCGAGGGCACCGAGGGCGAGGAGACCTTCGCCGAGGTGACCACCTTCGAGTCCGAGGTCCCCGTCGAGGGTGAGTACACCTCCGAGTCGCTCGCGGGCCGCTTCGGCGACCCGCAGCCCGCGGCCGGCCTTGGCCGTCGCAAGAACGCCATCGCCCGCGTCCGGATCATCCCGGGCACCGGCAAGTGGAAGATCAACGGTCGCACCCTTGAGGACTACTTCCCCAACAAGGTGCACCAGCAGGAAGTCAACGAGCCCTTCAAGGTTCTCGAGCTCGACGGTCGCTACGACGTCGTGGCCCGCATCTCGGGTGGCGGTGTCTCCGGTCAGGCCGGTGCCCTGCGCCTCGGTGTGGCCCGCTCGCTGAACGAGGCGGACGTGGACAACAACCGCGCCATCCTGAAGAAGAACGGCTTCCTCTCCCGCGACGACCGTGCGGTCGAGCGCAAGAAGGCCGGTCTCAAGAAGGCCCGTAAGGCCCCGCAGTACAGCAAGCGCTAAATCTCGCCTGCTCGACTGTCACGTTCGCCCCGGCGGCACACTCTGTGCTGCTGGGGCGTTCGTTTATCAGCCCTCGCGGGCGTATAACGGCATAAGACGTTCATCGGCCCGGATGGGATCGTGGCCCGGTGGGCGCCGTCGCGCATCCGGCAGGTCGGTCGCGCCATGCCGCACGACGTGCCTTTTTGCGTTTTTTCTTTGCTTTCGTTGTTTCGTTGCTCAGTTTGTTTGCTGTGCAGTGGTTGTTTGTGGTTTCGGAGCACTTCGGAGGACACCAGTGGGACGACTCTTCGGTACGGACGGAGTACGCGGTGTCGCCAACGCCGATCTGACGGCCGAGCTCGCGCTCGGCCTCTCGGTCGCGGCGGCGCACGTACTCGCCGAGGCGGGCACTTTCGCGGGCCATCGCCCGACCGCCGTGGTCGGACGTGATCCGCGGGCCTCCGGAGAGTTCCTGGAGGCCGCCGTAGTGGCCGGCCTGGCCAGCGCCGGTGTGGACGTGCTGCGCGTCGGCGTCCTGCCGACGCCCGCCGTGGCGTATCTGACCGGCTCGCTCGGCGCGGACATCGGCGTGATGCTCTCCGCCAGTCACAACGCGATGCCCGACAACGGCGTCAAGTTCTTCGCGCGCGGCGGCCACAAGCTGGCCGACGAGCTGGAGGACCGGATCGAGACGGTCTACGAGCAGCACCGCACCGGTGAGCCGTGGAGCCGCCCGACCGGCGCCGGCGTCGGCCGGGTCACCGACTACACGGAGGGCTTCGACCGGTACGTCGCCCACCTCATCGGCGTCCTGCCCAACCGGCTCGACGGTCTCAAGGTCGTCCTGGACGAGGCGCACGGCGCCGCCGCCCGGGTCTCTCCCGAGGCGTTCGCGCGGGCCGGGGCCGAGGTCGTCACCATCGGGGCGGACCCGGACGGCCTGAACATCAACGACGGCTGCGGCTCCACCCATCTGGAGCTGCTGCGCGCCGCCGTCGTCGAGCACGGGGCCGACCTCGGCATCGCGCACGACGGCGACGCCGACCGCTGCCTCGCCGTGGACGCGGCGGGCGAGGAGGTCGACGGCGACCAGATCCTCGCCGTGCTGGCCCTCGCGATGCGGGACGCCGGTCAGCTGCGCAAGGACACCGTCGTCGGCACCGTGATGTCGAACCTCGGCTTCAAGCTGGCCATGGAGCGCGAGAACATCCGGCTCGTCCAGACGGCGGTCGGTGACCGCTACGTCCTGGAGTCGATGAAGGCCGAGGGCTTCGCGCTCGGCGGCGAGCAGTCCGGGCACGTCATCGTCCTGGACCACGCCACGACCGGCGACGGCACGCTGACCGGCCTGATGCTGGCGGCCCGCGTCGCCGCCACCGGCCGGAGCCTCGCCGAGCTGGCCGGGGTCATGCAGCGCCTGCCGCAGGTCCTCATCAACGTCCCCGACGTCGACAAGTCCCGGGTGAACACCTCGTCCGAGCTGGCCACCGCGGTCGTCGAGGCGGAGCGCGAGCTGGGTGAGACCGGGCGCGTACTGCTGCGCCAGTCGGGCACGGAGCCGCTGGTGCGGGTCATGGTCGAGGCCGCCGACATCGAGCAGGCGCGGGCCGTCGCCGGCCGGCTGGCCGATGTGGTGAAGTCCGCGCTGGGCTGAGCCGCCGCTCCACGGCCCGGCTCACGGGTCACGCGCGTACGGGTCACGCGCGTACCTGTCACGCACGTACGGAAGCCCCTGGTGTGCTCGCCGGGGGCTTCCGCGCGCGCCAGAACTTCCACAGGGCCTTCTGGAGCAGCAGCGTCAGCGTGCCCGCGAGGATGATCCCGCCGAGGTTGGCGAGCAACTGCTGCCCGGAGCCGACGGTCTGCTGGTAGTCGGAGTAGCTGAACGCGACGGCCGCGTTGGCGGCGGCCGGGACGGTCGTCACCGAGATCGCCACCCCGATCAGCGCCCCGGACTTCGCGGAGGTGAGCGAGAGCGTCCCGGCGACGCCCGCGAGGAACGCCACGACGAACGACATCCAGTCCGGGTGCCAGATGAACCCGGTGTTGGGCCGGGGCTTGTCGATCATCCCGCTGTTGAAGAGGCCGAAGGCGTCCATCACCCAGGCGAAGCCCGCGGTGGTCAGCATCGCCAGGGCGAAGCCGCCGACCAGCGCCCACAGCGAGCGTGCGACCAGGCGCGGGGCGCGTTGCACCAGGGCCGTGGAGATCCCGGCCAGCGGGCCGAACTCCGGGCCCACCGCCATCGCGCCCACGATCAGCACCGCGTTGTCGAGCATCACCCCGCAGGCGGCGAGCATCGTGGCGAGGGCGAGGAAGGAGACGTAGGTGATGGAGAACGTCGACTCCTCGTGCGTCGCCTCCGTCAGCTCCTCCCACAGCACCGCGTCGGCGCCGTCGCCCGGGGCCTCCTCCTCCGCCCGGTCGGCGTGGTCGGAGAGCGTCAGCTCCATGTTCTCCACGGTGATCGACCCGGACCGGTCGATGCCGAGGCGGCGCAGCGCACCGATCAGCTCGTCGCCGGCCTCGCGCGCCACGTCGCACATCACCACGTCGCCGACGGGGGAGCGGGCGGCGCCCGGCAGGACCACCAGATGGGCGGTGCCGACGGTGGACTCCAGCAGGGCGACGACCTCGTCCGTGGTGTCGGCGGGCACGATCAGACGCAGGTGCAGCACGCGGCGGCCGCCCTTCCGGGGCGCAGGGGTCAGAGCTTGCGCAGGGACAGCTTCTGGACCTTGTGGTCCGGCCCCTTGCGGAGCACCAGGGTGGCACGGCCGCGTGTCGGAGCCACGTTCTCCAGCAGGTTCGGCTTGTTGATGGTCCGCCACATCGTGCGCGCGTAGTCCAGCGCCTCCTCCTCGGAGACCTGGGTGTACTTGCGGAAGTACGAGGACGGGTCCTGGAACGCCGTGGCGCGCAGCTTGCGGAAACGGTTCAGGTACCAGGTCTCGATGTCCTCGGCGCGCGCGTCCACGTACACGCTGAAGTCGAAGTAGTCGGCGAGCCCGACCCTGGTGCGGCCGTCACTGCCGGGCAGTGCGGGCTGAAGGACGTTGAGGCCCTCGACGATGAGGATGTCGGGGCGGCGCACGGTGAGCCGCTCGCCGGGGACGATGTCGTAGATCAGGTGCGAGTAGACGGGCGCGGTCACCTCGTCCTTGCCCGCCTTGATGTCGGCGACGAAGCGGGTCAGGGCGCGCCGGTCGTAGGACTCCGGGAACCCTTTGCGGGAGGTCAGCCCGCGCGCCTTGAGCTCCTTCATCGGCAGCAGGAACCCGTCCGTGGTCACCAGCTCGACGCTCGGGTGCTCGGGCCAGCGGGCCAGCAGCGCCTGGAGGATACGGGCGCTGGTGGACTTGCCGACGGCGACACTGCCCGCGACCCCTATGACGAACGGGGTGCCGCGCTGCGCCCCGTGCCCGTTCCCGGCGTCGCCGAGGAAGGTGTTCAGCGCGCCGCGCAGCCCCGAGGTGGCCTGGACGTACAGGTTGAGCAGCCGGGAGAGCGGCAGATAGACGTCCCGCACCTCGTCCAGGTCGATGACGTCCCCGAGCCCCCGCAGCCGCTCCACCTCGTCGGCGGTCAGCGGCAGCGGGGTCTTGTCCCGCAGCGCGCTCCACTCGTCGCGCGAGAGGTCGACGTAGGGGGTCGGCGCATGCTCGGTGCGACGGTGGGGGCTCCGTGCGGGTGAGGTGATCACCTGTTCATTGTTGCGGGACTTTGAACGGAGTGGGGGGTGGGGTCGGTCACGTGGGTGGCGGGGGCGGGTCCGACCGCGCCCCGGAACGGCCTCGGGCCCGGTGTCCGTTCCCCTGTGCCGGACACCGGGCCCGCGCCCGGTTTCGTGCGAGCCGCACGGTCAGGGCTTCTGGCCCTTGGCGTCGACGACGGCCGCCCTGGTTCTCGCGACGTCGATCAGGATGTCGCCTCGCTTGTAGACCATGGGTTCGAGCCCGCCGGGGCTGGAGATCTCGTGTGTCCTGGTGACCACGTCGCGCTCTCCCGCGTAGCTGTAGTCCACCGGGTCGATGAGGATCTCGCGCCGGATGTCCTGCCCGTCGTACTCGCGGGTCACGGCGATGACCTGGCGGCCGGAGGCGTCCCGGATCAGGTGGTCGGTCACTTCGACGCCGTCGACCGTGGCCATCGCCCGGTAGACGCGGGCCAGCGCGTCGGGCGGGATGGGGTACGACTCCAGCAGGACGGACAGGGCGCGGAAGCTGTGCTCGTCCGTGGCTTCGGGGGGCCCGTCGGGTCCGGTGCCGGTGGGAAAGACCTTCCGCAGTGCCGCGAGGAGCGCCTCGGGGGCGTCCGGGAGATCCGCGGCGATCTTGTAGGACTCGCGGGCGGTCCGGTAGTCGGTGTCGGACTCGTCGTTCTCCGCGGCCTTGTCGTCGTACGGGATCCAGGAGTCGGGATCCGGCCTTTCCGCGGAGACCGTTATCCCGGAGTCCGACCCGTCCTTCCTGGTCGGCTGGGCCGGCTCTCCGCCGACCTGCCGGAGGTAGATCCACTGATCGGGGCGCGGCTCCGGCGGCACCTCCTGCCGCTCCAGGAAGTCGGCGGCCCGCCCCAGGGCGGCCTCCGGGCCGGACAGGTCGAGGTCGCCGGCCACGGTCGCCGGGGCCGACTGCCGGGGGGCGGAGGTGTCCACGACCTGGGTGATGAACAGCGCCGCCGCGGTGATCGCCACCACCGCGCCGAGCGAGGCGACCCGCCAGTCGGCCCGCATCCTGCGGGCACGGCGGTTCCTGCCCGTGATGGCGTCGGTCAGGCGTTCTCGGCCGGGGGCGAGCGCGGCGCGGTCGGGCACGGGGGCGTCGGCGCGCAGCTCCCGCAGCCGGTTCATTTCGTCCATGACGGGGTCAGCTCCTGTTCGGCCGAGGCGAACGCGGGGTCGGTGCTCAGGGACTCGCGGACCTTGCGGCGGGCCCGGTTCAGACGGGATCTGACCGTGCCCAGCGGTATCCGCAGCGCGTCGGCCACCTCCTGGTAGCCGAGGTCCGCCCAGGCGACGAGCAGCAGGACGTGCCGGTCGCCGGGGGAGAGCGAGGCCAGCGCCCCCGCCAGGGGGGCCTGGACGGCGAGCCGGTCGTCCGAGCGGTCGCTCCAGGACGCGGCCACCGGGTCGTGGCCGGTCCGGGCCAGCGCCTTCAGCGCGCGGACCTCGGTACGGCGGTGCTTGCCGATCAGGTTGGCGGCGATGCCGTACAGCCAGGGCCGGGCCAGCCGGTGGGCGGTGTCGTAGCGGTCCCGCGTACGGAACGCGATGAGGAACGTCTCCGCCGTGATGTCGTCCGCCGCGCCCTCCCCGAGGCGGCGGGCGGCGTAGCGGTGGATGTCCGGGGCGTGCCGGTCGTACAGCCCGGCGAACAGTTCGGGCTCGTCGAGGGACTGCGTGATGACGTCGGCGTCGTCTTCGTCTTCGCGTTCGATGCCGGGGCGGGCCGGAGGTGGTCCGGTCACTGCGCCTCCAGGGGGCGTCGGTCGGTGTGGCTGTCACCCCTGTTGTCCGCAGCGGCCGGAAAGGTTCACGGCTCCTCGGGGCGGGCCGTCCGGGAAGCCCGGCCCCGCACCGGGTGAGGGCCGCCCCGTGCTCGACCGCCCTGGCCTCCCTACAGCTGGTCCCCCCTGCGGGGTGTTTCCGGAGGATGCGTCCCGCCACCGTCCTTCATGTCCTGCTCGCAGGTTCGTGGTTCGTAGGACTGGTCATTGGGGATCAACAGCACTTCGGCAACCTGCTCGGAGTCCTCGACCACGAGCCACCGGTCGCCCGTGAGGGCACCGTCCGGCTCGGGCCACGACCCGGACGAATGGACCGTCTGACACCCCAACGCCACGCGCTCGTCGTCGACCGCGCAGACATCCACCGCAGGGCCGGACATCCCGCCGGTGCTGACGCCTTCGTAGCGGTAGTGGAAGTGGACCCTGTCTCCGTCGGAAGGCACCTGCGGGTGGGGTTCCAGCCGCCAGTCGACGACCTCGGCGGTGACGCCGAGAGGCTGCCCGGACGTGTTTTCGACCTGCACCCTGACACCGGCCTCACCGCGCTGCGCACGCGTGTCGGTGCAGCCCCACAGGGAAGTGCAGCCGGACAGGGCGAACATCGCCAGAACCAAAGGGGCAGCGGCGAGTACCCGGGCGGGGAACACTGAGATGACCTCCGGTAAGGGTGGGCGCAGCAGCGTATCCCGGGCCCTCGGGCTCCCCGCTCCCCGGGAGTACGGCCCGGAGTCCCGGGGAGCCCGGCGCGGCAGGCGTGCGACTTCAGGCGTCCTGCGGGTACCAGCGCAGCTCGACCGTGTTGCCGTCCGGGTCGAGTACGTAGACCGAGGTGGCCGAGCCCCGGGCCCCGAAGCGGGGAACCGGGCCCTCCTTCACCGTGAACACCCCGGAGTCGATCACCTCCTGCCAGTCGAGCGGGTCGACGACGAGGCAGATGTGGTCCACGTTCGACTCGCCGCGCGGACGGTCCAGCAGGTCGATGATCGTGGTCGGGCTGACCCGGACCGAGGGGAAGGGCACCTTGCCCGCCCGCCACTCCTCGACCCGTACGGGTTCCAGGCCCAGCGGCCCGCAGTAGAACGCGATGGCCCGCTCGACGTCCCCGACGTTGAGGACGAGGTGGTCGAAGTCCTTGACGCGTACGGTCGGTGGTACGGACATGGCTCAGGCCTCCGACGCGTACGTGACGAAGTCCGCCCAGGCGGCGGGGGTGAAGCCGAGGTGCGGGCCGCCGGACTGGAGTTGCTTGGAGTCGCGTACGTGGATGGTGGCGGGGGCGGTGGCGACCTCGACGCAATCAGGGCCGTCGTTGGTGCTGTAGCTGCTCTTGTACCAGGTCAGCTCGGTGCTGTTCATGTCTCTCCCAGCAGTTTCTCGATGAATTCCCGTGACAGCCGAGGAGTGAGGGCCTGCGCCCGGATCAGGTTGTACCGCATCTCCAGGATCTGCACCTCGCGTGGGTTGGTGATCAGCCCGCTGATGAGCTGGACCTCGTTGTGCCCGACCGTCTTTCCGTCCTTGAGCTTAAGGATCCGGTGTGAACCGCCGAGACCCGCGTGCTCCTCCGCCTCCATCGGCATGACCTGGATCTCGACATGCCGCAACTGGCTCAGCTCAAGCAGGCGTTCGAGCTGGCGGCGCAAGACCATTCTGCCTCCGGTGCGCCGCCGCAGGGTCGACTCCTCCTGGACAAAGGTCAGAAGCGGCGCGGGGCGCCGGTCGAACACCACCTGCCGGGCCATGCGGGCCGCCACCAGACGCTCGACGTCGTCCTCGCTGTAGGCGGGCCGTCGCTCGCGGTACAGAGCGCGCGCGTACTCCTCGGTCTGGAGCAGCCCGTGGATCACCACCCCGGCGTACGCGCCGAGTTCGACGGCCTCCGCCTCCAGCTTCGTCAGGTCGCGGACCTTCCTCGGATACCGCGCCTCCTCCACGTCCTTCTTCATCGCCGAGATCTTGCCGCCCGCGCCCACGGCGTCATCGGTTCTGTCCAGGAACTCCGGCTTCGGGATGCGCCGGCCGCCCTCGACCTTGAAGACCAGGTTCTCGCTGTACCCGATGGCCGTGCCCAGCTCGGCGGCGCGCAGTCCGGCCGACTCGCGCCAGAGCTTGATCTGTCGGCCGACCGCCGCGATGACCGCGCCGGAGTCGTCCTCCAGGCCGAAGTCCTGGTCCTCGTCGTCCCCGTCGAGCGCCGTGCGGTCCTCGCGGTCCTGGTTGTTCTCGTCAGTCATGCGGCAGAGGCCTCCACCCGTGTCCGTGTGCCGGACGTGTACGGCGGGGACGGGGCCCGGTACACCGGGGACAGTCACTGTCCGTACGCGCGTCAGTGCTTCTCAGAGTAGATACGTCCGGACACTCTGAGTGACATGAACCAAAGAATCACCCAACCGAGGGCTCGCACCGGACAGTTCACCGTCCAGCTCTCCGCCACCCGCCGTGGTGCCCGGCTCGCCCGCCTGCTGGCCACCGAACAACTGCGTTCCTGGGGGCTGCCGCTGGAGGACGCGGGGCTTGTCATCGGCGAGCTGGCGACCAACGCGGCTCTGCACGGGTACGTCCCGGGGCGGGACTTCCGGATCCTGCTCAGCGTGTACGACGACATCCTGCGGATCGAGGTCGTCGACACCCGGGGTGACCGGGACCCGCTGAAGCGGGACCCGGACGCCGATTCCGAGAGCGGGCGCGGGCTGTTGCTCGTCGAGGCGTTGTCGGTGCGGTGGGGCACGGAACACGGGCCGTTCCCGCGCAAGACCGTGTGGGCGGAGGTGGCGCTCACCGGATCGTGACTACCGCGACCCGGTGAACCGCGACCCGGTGAGCCGGGATGTGGGTGGCCGCGACGTGGTGGACCGCGTCGCGGCCACCCGCGACGTAAAAGCTTTTGAGTACGTGTCTTTTAGTACGGGGGAAATAACCCAACCCAACCCTGACCGGGGCAGTGGCTACCCCTGGGCGCGCGGGCGTGTGAGCGTGCGTACGCGCCGTCACTCACATGGGTGAAGTGTGCCAACCGGGCTGGATTTATGACCTGTTGGCGGGCATATGCTCACGCTGACCACCACCCCAGACATGAGACGGCCCCCGGCCGGGACTGGCATCCCGATCGAGGACCTGACCAACAGGAAGCAGTACCTTCCCGATGGATACCCAGCAGGTTAGCGCGCCCTCGCGCGTCCCGTCCTCCGGTGTCGTACACATCAACATCCGGCTCACCGACGGTTACTCGATCATCTCCAACCGGCTCTCCCAGCACCGGGGCATGTCCCTGCTGGCCATCGGCCTCGGCACCCACATCCAGTCGCTCCCCGCCGGGAGGCGCATCGGCGTCAAGGCCCTCGCCGCGATCTTCCCGGAGAGCGAGGCGCGCATCGCCGCCGCGCTGCGGGAGTTGGAGCACCACGGGTTCCTGCGCCGCATCCGCGAACGTGTTCAGGGCGGGCGGGTGGCCACGCGTACGGAGTCGTACAACCACCCGGAGGCGGCGACCCGGCGGGCGGGGGCTGCGGCTGTGGCCAGGGCTGGGGCCGGGGCTGTCGGAACTTCAGCCGCTGCCCCTGCCCCTGCCCCTGCCCCGGCCCCTGCTCCTGCCCCTGCTCCCGCTCCTGCTCCTGCCCCGGAGCCGCCCGTACGGGAGGCGGCACCCGCTCCCGTACCGGAGCGCGAACCGGCCCCCGTACCCGTACCCGTACCCGTATCTGCGTCTGCGCTCGGACACGCACCGGCGTCCGCTCCCCGGCTCGTGCCGCCGCCCACCGCGCCCAAGCCGCCGCCCCCGCCGTTGCCCTTCCCCCACAGGCCCACCGCCGCGTTGTTCGCCGAGGCCGCCCGCCTGCTCGCCGGGCTCCAGGATGCCGCGCCCCGGTTCGTCCTCACCGAGGCGGACGTGGAGGGGCTCACCCCCGGGGTCGCCGCCTGGCTGGAGCGGGGCATGCGGCCGGACGCCGTGCGGGTCGCGCTCACCGATGACCCGCCCGTACCCCTCCGGCACCCGGCGAAGCTGGTACGGCACCGGCTCATCGCGCTCCTTCCGCCGCGCCTGCCCGCCGCCGCGCCCGTCGTCCCCCTCCAGAACTGTGACGACTGCGACCGCGCCTTCCGGTCGTCCGAGCCGGGATCCTGCGGGGAATGCCGCGAGGTCCGGGCGTACGCGGACGACGAGCCGTGCCTGCTCGGCGCCTGATCAGTCGATGTGCGCGCAGATGCTGTCCGTGGCGACCACCGGGCCCGTCACGGTCTTGCTGCCCGTCGGGCTGATGCCGATCGTGTAGACGCCGTCGACGACGTACATCCCCCGCGCGAGGTTGCCGTCCCCGACGCCCACCAGCACCGGGCCCGCCACCCGCCAGAACTGGGCCCCGGAGGCGTACACGTCGACCAGGGCGGAGCCGCTCACGTCGGCGTCGTAGTGGGCCCCGGTCTCCTTGTTCGTCACCCGGACCACGAGGTCGCCCTTGTACGCGCTGCGCGTGACGCCCTCGGCGGGCGGGGGCAGTTCGCGCCGGACGACCTCGTCCACGATCGGCTCGCCGTGGATGGCGAACGCGCACCGCTCGCCCGCCGCGACGTCCCAGGGGGCCGAGGGGGCCGGTTCCCAGCCGGATCCCTGCGGAGCGGTGGTGGCGGGGGCGGCCGCCGCCGCGTGGCCCGTGCCGAGTGTCACCACGGCCGCGCAGGCCGTGCCGAGGGCGCCGAGAACGATGCTGCGCATGAGAACTCCCCGAAGTCGGAGGCCGTCGGCCGGAGGCCGGGGCCGTGTGTTCGACGCAGCATGCGCCGGGTCGCTCACCAAAGGCTCACCACGATGCGTGCCGGGCCGAGGGGTGGCCCCGTGGGCAGGGCCGGCTGGATCCTTGCCCGATGGAATTCCAGTTGCTCGGGCCCTTCGTCGTCCTCCACCGGGGGCGGCCCGTGCTCGCGGGGCTGCGCCGCCAGGAGCGGTGCCTGCTGGCCGTGCTCGCCTTGGAGGCGGGCCGGACCGTTCCGACCGGCAGGCTCATCGACCTGCTCTGGAACGGCGAGGCCCCGGCCGGGGCCCGGTCCACCGTGCACACCTACATCGGCAGGCTGCGCGCCGCCCTCGGGCCCGACGGCGTACAGCTGGAGACGCGGCACGACGGCTACCTCCTGAGCCCCGACGACCACGAGTTCGACGTCCGCGCCTTCGAGGACGCGGTGCGCGAGGCGCCGTCGGCCGTGGACGACGAGGAGCGGGTGCTCCGCTACGACCGGGCGCTCGCGCTGTGGCGGGGCGAACCGCTCGCGGACGTCGCGGACGAGGCCCTGCGCGACCGGATCGGCCGGCCGCTCGCCGCGCTGCGGCTGTCGGCGGCGGAGGAGCGCGCCCGGCTTCTCCTCTCGCTGGGGCGGCACGAGCGCGTGGCCGCCGAGCTGCCCCCGCTCGCCGAGGAACACCCCGAGCGCGAACGCCTCGTCGCGGACAGCATGGTCGCCCTGCACCGCAGCGGGCGGTCGGCGGACGCGCTCGGGCTCTACCGGGCCACGCGCGGCGCCCTGCGGTCCGTCTTCGACGCCGAGCCGGGGCGGGACCTGCGGTCGCTGTACGACCGGGTACGCCGGGACGACCCGGCCCTGCGGCGGCCTGCGCCACCCACGTACGCCGTCCGGGTGCGGGGGGAGTGGCTGCCGTGGAACACCAGCGGGGACCCGGCCCTGGAGTTCTGCAACACCTACGCGGGGTGGGGCGGCGAGCGGCGGCCCGGCTCGGAGTGGCTGCGCGGCTACCGCACGCTCGCGGTCTGGGCCGGGCACCTGGACCTCCTCGACGACCGTACGGTCTCCCGGCTGCTGCGGCGGGCGGAGGAGCGGCCCGAGGAGGCGAGTGTCGTGTTGGCGGGAGCGCGGGAGTTCCGGGGCGCGCTGTACGGCTGTCTGACGGAGGAGCGGGGCCGGGGCGACGGCGGGGCGTTCGCCCGGGTCGCCGAGGTGGTCCAGGAGGCGATGCGCCGCGCGGTCTTCGTCCGGGGCGAGGACGGCCTCGGGCGCTGGAGCCCGGACCCGGCATCCGGGCCCCGGCTCCCGCTGTACGCCGTGGCCCAGCGCGCCGCGGACCTGCTCGCCGATCCCCGCCGCCTCACCGTCCGCGTCTGCCCGGGGGAGGACTGCGGGTGGCTCTTCCTCGACGCGGGCGGCCGGCGTCGCTGGTGCAGCATGGGCGTCTGCGGGCGTGCGGGGGCGGGCGCGGAGGACGAGGAGGACGAGGACGCGGCGGGACGCCGGATCCCGTCGTGATGTGGACCGGCAGCCCCGTCGTGAAACACGTCGTGAAAAAGATTCGGGCGGCGTGTCGATCCGCCCCGGTCCCGTTCGTCGTCATCGTGTAGGGCGACCCGCACGGCGGGCGCGACACGCAGGCGAGAAGGAGCCGACCATGAAGTACATGCTGCTGATCCACAGCGGGGCCGTCGACGAGCAGGGCGGCGCGCCCCAGTGCACCGTCGAGGACTGGATGGCCTACGACAAGGACGTACGCGACGCGGGGATCCACGTCTCCGGGGAGTCGCTGGCCGATCTGGTGACCGCGACCACCGTGCGGGTCTCGCCGACCGGGGAGCGGACCGTGACGGACGGGCCGTTCGCCGAGACGCGGGAGCTGCTGGGCGGGTTCCTCGTGATCGACGTGCCCGACCTCGACGCCGCCCTCGACTGGGCCGCACGCTGTCCCGGCTCGCGGGACGGCGGCTCGGTCGTCGTCCGGCCGGTCGCGGACTTCGGGGCCTGAGAGCCGTGCCGGGCGAGGGTGTGTCCCCAGGGGAGGAGCCCCCGGGGGAGGGTGTGTCCCCGCACGAGGGCCGCGTGGCCGCCGAGGCCGTCGAGGCGGTGTTCCGGGAGGAGCGCGGGCTGCTGCTCGCCTCCCTCGTCCGCCGGTTCGGGGACCTCGACCTGGCCGAGGAGGTGACGTCCGAGGCGATCGAGGCCGCGCTGCGGCACTGGCCCGCCGAGGGCGTCCCCGCCCGGCCCGGGGCCTGGCTGCTGACGACCGCCCGGCGCCGGGCCGTGGACCGGCTGCGGCGCGACCAGGCGTACGCCTGTCTCTTATACACATCTNAGATGTGTATAAGAGACAGTCCCCGCCCGGCCCGGGGCCTGGCTGCTGACGACCGCCCGGCGCCGGGCCGTGGACCGGCTGCGGCGCGACCAGGCGTACGCCGCCCGGCTCGCCGTCCTCGCCGCCGACGCGGAGCGCGCCGAGCCCGCCCCCGCCCCGGACGTGTCCCGGGCCGGGGACGGTGAACTTCCGGACGAACGGCTCCAGTTGTTCTTCACCTGCACCCACCCCGCCCTCGCCGCCGAGGACCGCACCGCACTGACCCTGCGGTGCCTCGCCGGGCTCACCACACCGGAGGTGGCGCGGGCGTTCCTCACGCCGACGGCGACCATGGCCCAGCGCATCGTGCGGGCCAAGAAGAAGATCCGCGAGGCCCGGATCCCGTTCCGGGTGCCCGGCCCCGACGAACTGCCGGAGCGGCTGCCCGGGGTGCTCCAGGTCGTCTACTCGGTCTTCACGGAGGGGTACGCGGCCAGCTCGGGCCCCCGTCTCCAGCGGCTCGACCTGGCCGAGGAGGCGATCCGGCTGGCCCGGATACTGCACCGTCTGCTGCCCTCCGAGCGGGAGAGCGCCGGGCTCCTCGCGCTGCTGCTCCTCGTCCACGCCCGGCGCGACGCGCGGACCGGGCCGCAGGGCGAGCCGGTGCTCCTGGAGGACCAGGACCGGGGGCGCTGGGACCGGCCGATGATCGGGGAGGGCCGCGCCCTGGTCGTCCGGGCGCTGACCGGCGGGCCGGCCGGGCCGTACGGGGTGCAGGCCGCCATCGCCGCCCTGCACGACGAGGCGGCGGACGTGGCGGCCACGGACTGGCCGCAGATCGTGGCCCTGTACGACGTGCTCCTCACGCTCACCCCGTCCCCCGTCGTGGCGTTGAACCGCGCCGTGGCGGTGGCGATGCGCGACGGGCCGGGGGCCGGTCTCGCGCTGCTCGACGCGTTGGCGGGGGAGCCCCGGCTGCGGGCGTACCCGCCGTACGTCGTGGCGCGGGGGGATCTGCTCGGCCGGCTGGGGCGCGACGGGGAGGCGGCTGCCGCGTACCGGGAGGCGCTGGAGCTCGCGGGCACCGAGCCGGAACGGGCCGCGCTGCGGCGGAAGCTGGGGGAGTAGGGGGGCTTCTGCTTCTCCGGCAGGGCCTCCCCGCTCCTCCACGGCAGCAGCAGGGCTTCCCGCTCTTCCACAGCGGCAGGGCTTCCTGCCTCTACAGCAGCAGGAACACCACGACCACCGCGAACGCCACCACCAGCACCCCGTAGACGTTGACCTTCCACTTCGGGACCTCGTACGTCTCGCCGATCAGGGCCTTCGCCCTGATCTTCTCCATGTCCGGCCTCATGGCCACGATCAGCAGAGCCAAGGAGAGCAGGGAGACCGAGAAGATGACCAGCGCCTCCACCTCCGAGTGGTCGTGTGCGCCGCGGAACCCCAGGACGGCGACAGCTCCGAGGGCGGGCGCGATCAATGAGTAGACCGTCGCCCTGCGGTTCCTGAAGCAGAAGTGGACCGCCGCCAGGAGCGACGCGGACGCGGCCACCGCCACGATCCACCACTGACCCGTCGTCAAACTCTCCGCCGACACCCTTTGTCCTCCCCGCTGTTCGCGATCCGCCTCGCATCGAAGCGGATTCCGGAGCCATTCTCCTGCCGATCTCCGGTCGCCCGAAGCAGAGGGGATGGCCGGAACCATTGTCTTGACCCGGTCATGACATAAGTTCATTCTGTGTCCGTCGCACAGCTCCACCCCCCCACCCGACGGACCCAGGAGATGCCAGCATGCGACTCGTCACCGCACGGAGATCCCGGCCGACGAAGAGCCGACGCAACGCTGCCCTGACCATCCTGCTCGCCCTCGCCCTCGCGGCCCCCGCCACCGCCGTGGCGACCGCCGGGACCTCGGCCCCGGACGCGGCCGTCGCCGCGGACGAGCGGACGCTCCAGTACGAGATCACCGGGCGCACCACCCCCGCCGCCCGCACCGACATCGCCCGCGCGGGCGTCTCGATCGACGAGGTCCACGACCACGGCGTCGTGATCACCGCGAACGCCGCCCAGGCCCGGAAGCTCCGGGCGCGCGGCCACGTACTGGAGGCCCTGCCCGCCCCGGTCGCCGAGCCGCACGCGGCGGACGGCGTGAGCGCCCTCGACTTCCCGCCCGCCGACTCCCGCTACCACAACTACGCCGAGATGAACGCGGCGATCGACGCGCGCATCGCCGCGAACCCCTCGATCATGAGCAAGCGCGTCATCGGCAAGACCTACCAGGGCCGCGACGTCGTCGCGGTCAAGGTCAGCGACAACGTCGCCGCCGACGAGGCCGAACCCGAGGTCCTGTTCACCGCCCACCAGCACGCCCGCGAGCACCTGACCGTCGAGATGGCGCTCTACCTGCTCCGCGAACTGGGCCAGGGCTACGGCTCCGACTCCCGGATCACGAAGGCGGTCGACGGCCGGGAGCTGTGGATCGTGCCGGACATGAACCCGGACGGCGGCGAGTACGACATCGCCTCGGGCTCCTACCGCAGCTGGCGCAAGAACCGGCAGCCCAACTCCGGCTCCAGCGCGATCGGCACCGACCTCAACCGCAACTGGGCCTACAAGTGGGGCTGCTGCGGCGGCTCCTCCTCCAGCCCGTCGTCGGACACCTACCGCGGGGCCGCGGCCGAGTCGGCTCCCGAGACGAGGGTCGTGGCGGACTTCGTCCGCAGCCGGGTGATCGGCGGGAAGCAGCAGATCACGGCGGCCATCGACTTCCACACGTACAGCGAACTGGTGCTGTGGCCCTTCGGCTACACGTACGACGACACCGCCCCCGGCATGACCGCCGACGACCGCAACGCGTTCGCCGCCGTGGGCCGCAAGATGGCGGCGAGCAACGGATACACCGCCGAGCAGTCCAGCGACCTGTACATCACCGACGGGTCCATCGACGACTGGCTGTGGGGCTCGCAGAAGATCTTCGGCTACACCTTCGAGATGTATCCCCGCTCGTCCTGGAGCGGCGGTTTCTACCCGCCCGACGAGGTCATCGAGCGCGAGACGTCCCGGAACCGGGACGCGGTGCTCCAGCTGATCGAGAACGCGGACTGCATGTACCGGTCGATCGGCAAGGAGGCGCAGTACTGCTCCTGACGGGCCGGTCCCGCTCCGGTGCGGCCGCTCTCCCGCTCTCCGCAGGGGCCCGCACCGGAGCTTCAGGCCACGTCATGGACGCTGTGCTCGACGAGGTCAGGGGCGTGCCGGGCGACCGTCCGGCAGTCGAGGTCGTCATGAAGAACCGTCAGGCCGTGATGGGCCGCCGTGGCCGCGATGACGAGGTCCACGGCGGAGGCGCTGCGGTGGTGTCCGGCGTGTGCCGTGCGGTGCTGGACCGAGGTGATCCAGCGGCCCGCGCTCTTCGGCACGGAGACGTCCGGGTAGAGGTCGGTGAACATCTCCACGATCTCGTCGTACTCGCGCGCGTCCCTGGCGCCGTACAGGAACTCCGCTCGCTGCGGATGGCAGGAGGCGACCGTACCGGCCTCGATCGCGGCGGACCACGCCGGCCGCGAGATGGTGTCGGAGAGCAGCCGTACGAGGCCCGACGTGTCGAGAAGATGGATCACCGGCCGTCCTCCTCCGCCCGGTGTCGCCGCTCGGCGTCCTCGACCGCGCCCCAGGGCTTCATCGTCTATGTCGATCTGTGTCACCGACATGGTCCGGCCCCACCGTCACGCGTCACCGGATGTGAGGCATGTATGAAGAATTGCATGTCACCAACATTCCTCCCGCGAGGTGGCTCCGGCCTTAGGGTGCCGCTATGTGCGGAATCGTGGGTTATGTCGGGATGCAGTCGGCGCAGGACGTCGTCGTCGCAGGACTCAAGCGCCTCGAATACCGGGGCTACGACTCGGCGGGCGTCGCCGTTCTCGCGGACGGCGGGCTCGCCGCCGCGAAGAAGGCGGGCAAGCTCGTCAATCTGGAGAAGGAGCTGGGAGACCGGCCGCTGCCGGCCGGGCGGACCGGCATCGGGCACACCCGCTGGGCGACGCACGGAGCGCCCACCGACACCAACGCCCACCCGCACCTGGACAACGCGGGCCGGGTCGCCGTCGTGCACAACGGGATCATCGAGAACTTCGCGGCCCTGCGCCGCGAGCTGGCCGGACGCGGCCACGCCCTGGAGTCGGAGACGGACACCGAGGTCGTCGCGCATCTGCTGGCCGAGGCGTTCTCGGCCGGCGGGGACCTCGCGGAGGCCATGCGCCAGGTGTGCCGGCGGCTGGAGGGGGCGTTCACCCTGGTCGCCGTGCACGCGGACCAGCCGGACGTCGTGGTCGGCGCCCGGCGCAACTCACCGCTCGTCGTGGGCGTGGGGCAGGACGAGTGGTTCCTCGCCTCGGACGTCGCCGCCTTCATCGCGCACACCCGGTCCGCCGTCGAGCTGGGCCAGGACCAGGTCGTCGAGCTGAGCCGCGAGGGCGTCGTCGTCACCGGGTTCGACGGGGAGCTCGCCGAGGTGCTCGAGTACCACGTGGACTGGGACGCGTCCGCCGCCGAGAAGGGCGGATACGCCTCCTTCATGCTCAAGGAGATCGCCGACCAGCCCCGGGCCGTCGCCGATACCCTCCTCGGCCGGATCGACGGGGAGGGCGCGCTCCACCTCGACGAGGTGCGCATCCCGGCCGCCGACCTGCGGGAGGCCGACAAGGTCGTCATCGTTGCCTGCGGAACCGCCTTCCACGCCGGGATGATCGCCAAGTACGCCATCGAGCACTGGACCCGGCTGCCCTGCGAGACCGAACTGGCCAGCGAGTTCCGCTACCGGGACCCGATCCTGGACCAGCGCACCCTCGTCGTCGCCATCTCGCAGTCCGGCGAGACCATGGACACCCTGATGGCGGTGCGGCACGCCCGCGAACAGGGCGCGAAGGTGCTCGCCATCTGCAACACGAACGGCTCGACGATCCCGCGCGAGTCCGACGCCGTCCTCTACACGCACGCCGGGCCCGAGGTAGCCGTCGCCTCCACCAAGGCCTTCCTCACCCAGCTCGTCGCCTGCTACCTCGTGGCGCTCTACCTCGGCCAGGTACGCGGCACGAAGTGGGGCGACGAGATCCGTACGGTGGTGCGCCAGCTCTCCGCGATCTCCGGCGAGGTCGACCGGGTCCTGGAGACGATGGAGCCCGTGCGCGAGCTGGCCCGGTCCCTCGCCCACCACGACACCGTCCTGTTCGTCGGCCGCCACGTCGGCTACCCGGTCGCCCTCGAAGGCGCGCTCAAGCTCAAGGAACTCGCCTACATGCACGCCGAGGGCTTCGCGGCCGGCGAGCTGAAGCACGGGCCGATCGCGCTCATCGAGGAGGGCCTCCCGGTCGTCGTCATCGTCCCCTCGCCGCGCGGGCGTTCGGTGCTCCACGGCAAGATCGTGTCCAACATCCAGGAGATCCGGGCCAGGGGCGCGCGCACCATCGTCGTCGCCGAGGAGGGCGACGAGGCCGTCGTCCCGTACGCCGACCACCTCATCACGGTCCCCGCAACGCCTACGCTGCTTCAGCCGCTGGTCGCCACCGTGCCGCTCCAGGTCTTCGCCTGCGAGCTCGCGACGGCCCGCGGCAACGAAGTGGACCAGCCGCGCAACCTGGCGAAGTCCGTGACCGTGGAGTGAGCGAGCGGCCCGGGGCGTCCCGGGGCGCGAGCGTGACAGGAACAGCGAGGGTGGGGTCGTGATCATCGGGGTCGGGATCGACGTGGCCGAGATCGAGCGGTTCGGCGCGGCGCTGGAGCGTACGCCCCAGTTGGCCGACCGGCTGTTCGTCGACAGCGAGCTGACGTTGCCCAGCGGCGAGCGGCGCGGAACCGCCTCGCTCGCCGCCCGGTTCGCCGCGAAGGAGGCCCTGGCCAAGGCGCTCGGCGCACCCGGCGGGCTGCTCTGGAGCGACGCGGAGGTCTGGGTCGAGGAGAGCGGGCAGCCCCGGCTGCGGGTACGCGGCACGGTCGCCGCCCGCGCCGCCGAACTGGGCGTGCGTAGCTGGCACGTCTCGCTCAGCCACGACGCGGGGGTGGCGTCGGCCGTGGTCATCGCCGAGGGCTGAGCCCCGCCCGGCCGAACGAGCCGCCACACCCCTGCGGGGGTGGCGTCGGCCCGCGTGATCGCGGAGGGTTGGACCCATGCGACGTGCCTACAGCGTGGAGACCGTACGGGCCGCCGAGGCCGCCCTCATGCAACGGCTGCCGGAGGGCGCCCTGATGCGGCGCGCCGCCGCCGGGCTCGCCGTGGCCTGCGGCGATCTGCTGCGGCGCAACGGCCGCGTGTACGGGTCCCGGGTCCTGCTCCTGGTCGGCAGCGGCGACAACGGCGGCGACGCGCTGTACGCGGGTGCCCGCCTGGCCCGCCGGGGCGCGGGCGTCCGGGCCCTGCTGCTCGCCCCCGACCGGGCCCACCCCGGCGGCCTCGCCGCGCTGCTGGCGGCCGGAGGACAGGTCGTCGACGGGCCCGACGGGCTCGGCGTGCTCGACCTCGTCGTGGACGGCATCACCGGCATCGGCGGACGCGGCGGGCTGCGCGAGGACGCCACCGGGCTGCTGCACACGGTGACCCGGGACCGTACCCCGGTCGTCTCCGTCGACCTGCCGAGCGGGGTGGAGGCCGACACCGGGGAGGTGCACGGCGACGCGGTCCGGGCGGACGCGACGGTCACCTTCGGCACCTACAAGCCCGGCCTCCTGATCGACCCGGCCGCCGAACACGCCGGGGCCCTGCGGCTGGTGGACATCGGGCTCGGCCCGGAACTGCCCGAGCCACCGGACCTGGAGGCCCTCCAGTACGCGGACGTCGCCGCGCTGCTGCCGTCGCCGGGCCCGGAGAGCGACAAGTACCGGCGCGGGGTCGTCGGCGTCGTCGCCGGGTCCGAGCGCTACCCGGGCGCCGCGGTCCTCGCGGTCGCGGGCGCGCTGCGCGGCGGGGCCGGTGCCGTGCGGTACGTCGGAC